>MDTP02000001.1 GCA_001714685.2 Methanosarcina sp. Ant1
TGGAAGTTTACAAAGAAGACTGCAGATGAGAAGCTGTCCAAATATTATGTTTCATAATTAAATTGTCAAGGTACTAGTAAATGCAAAAAAAGTATAAGGAACACAAAGCTGATTTATATAGTGTTTGAAGAAGTGGAAATTTATAGGTAAATTAAAATTATAAAAATGGAAAACCCCCTAAAAAAAGTAAAAATAGGAAGATATACCTCTCCCTGTCTTTTATGTTAATAGGTTTCCATTTTCACTTTAATTAAAGAATTATATTTTTTACTCAGGGGTAATTCGCTGTATATCCTGCGGCTGCACCATCATCAACGGCAATATCTCCATTTCCCTGATCATGGGGAACCCAGACCTGAGAGGACCCTGTTGCCGTATTACCGGATGCATCTGTAACTTTATAATTAATTGTGTATACTCTGCCGTTTCCATCTCCCTGTCTTTCTGCTCTTAAATCAATTGTTTGGGGACTCTTTATAACGATATCTTCCGTCGTGTTCCCGTCTCCTTCGCCAAGAGCTTCCTCAGGTTCATCGCTGCTAACTGATGTGATTACGATTTTATCGACGCCTACACTTGCATCACAGATATCTTTCACTGAGCTAACAAAATCAGAAATTGAAACGGTATGGTACTTATGATTCGGTGGCCAGAGTACAACTGGTTTACCTGAAGTTGTTATCGTTGGTGCAGTTGTATCCTTCACTGTTATGTCAACGGTATCAGTACTCGATAATTCCCCATCGAAGACAGTAAGAGTTACTGTTGTTGTCCCCAAGGGGAGAGTTACTACAGGTTTATCACCGGTAGCTGATCCACCATTCCATGTCCAGGTATATGTCAATGGTAAAATTTGGCCGTCATCAGTAGACCCTGATCCATCAAGAGTTACGTCTACACCTTCTGGATTAGCCTGCTCAACGACCTGATCAGAACCAGCATTTGCGACTGGCGCGTTATTAGCTGCTATAACTGTTATATAGTTAACGAACTTTTCAGAACATACGCCCTGAGCATTCCATACCTGTAAGCTGACAGTATATACACCGGGTTTAGTGTAAGTATATGTTGGATTCTGTTCTCTTGACAGAGCACCATCACCATTACCGAAATACCACATCCACGCAGTTGGACCGCCCGTGCTTTTATCGATAAATTGTACAGTAAATGGCGCTGTTCCTGTTTTACTAACTGCAGTAAGGTGTGCCATTGGTGGTTGTGTTGCTGGATCTGTGCCCGGAACTGTTATCGTGTGAGAAGCTGTGCTGTAGTAGGGTCCTCTTGTTATCTTCAGAGTAGCGGTGTAATTCCCAGGTTCTAGATATGTATGTCCGGGATTCTTATTTCTTGACGTGCCTCCGTCACCGAAATCCCACATGTAAACCGAAGCGTTTCCGGTACTTTTATCAGTAAATAAAACAACAAGTGGCGCGTTTCCTGAAGTTGGATCCGGAATAAAGTCCGCCTGCAGAACCGCAGCACTTGCAGGCGCTACAAAAATTAATAGCATCACAAGCGATGCTAATATGAGAGATGCTAGAGGGGGTTTTTTGTTCATTTTATGTTCACCAAATTTAATACTATTGAAGATTTCTTACAATTATCAATGTTAATATATTTAGGAAAAACAATCTTCAAAGCCAGATAATGTCCAATTTATATAAAACTGGTGAGACAAATTAGGAGACTTTTTATTATTTCCTGGTTTTTGATTGATTGTAGTCAATTGCTAACGGAAGTAATGGTAAATTTTGAGCTTTGGGATCATCCCTTTAAAAGAATGATTAATTCATGAGTTTACTACAACTCAATTTATACCAGTTCGCAGAAGACAATTCTTAAAACTGATGAGACAAATTAGGAGACTTTTTATTATTTCCTGGTTTTTGATTGATTGCAGTCAATTGCTAACGGAAATAATTGCAAATTTTGAGCTTTAGGATCAGCCCTTTAAAAGAATGATTAATTCGTGAGTTTACTTTAAATAGATTTCATACCAGCCCGCGAAAGATAATTCTGGAGGTTGTAGCGGAAACTGCGAAGATTATAATTGAAAGTGGCAGCATGCAGGCAAGGTTGTATTTCAGCTACTCCCGGTCTCCTCCATACTCCCCTGTATCTTTGCAGACGAACAATATAAAAAAATATATTCATTCCGATCTGTGATACTTGCTTAACTCTAATTATAATCATTAGTAATATTCTTCATGATCCATAAAGCATTTAAGGTCAATATCAACATCGATAGACTGATTTCTGGTATGCTGAATAGCTACAAAAAAGACCTATGTTTTTCTTATACTTTTTTTTTGCATTTACTGGTGCGGTAATCGATCGGAAAAATATGGTCTTCAAAAAAGCAAGCTATAAGATAGCGTTTTCTGAAATCCATTTCATAGTCTTTGGAATGTTTATTTACTAATTCACATAGTTCTAATCAGCCGATACCGAAATTTTTCTTTGAGTGAACAAAATTGGATAAAAAATGAAGAAAATTATTGACTTTATTTTGAGTGGTTTTCATGTGTTAGTATATTATATATAAACCATTTTATAAAATAAAGCTTATTTTAAGCGCGTTCATTGGCATATAACAAAGGGTAGAATTTATCAACACTGGACACTTTCAGAAATAATTATATATGACTGTTTGTAAATATATACTCTAATAATATTTACGCAGTGTATCTGCCGATTGAAAGTAGATCGAAAAAAACAGCTTAAATTTTGATTAAATTGAGAGCTAATCCAAAAACTCAAAAATGCATCTCTGAATTCTAAATTCTGAAGAATCAATCGAGTTTCCGATCATGAAAAATAGTTCTGAACCTTTGATGATTTGAGAATAAATCGGTTTTTGGATGAACTCATTAAGAGTATAAGGCACTGCGTTAGACATTGAACAAAAATTGAAAAATCTATTATTTTGAGCTCTTTAGTTTAATTCCATTCTCACTAGAGATTATTGGGAAATTTCTTAAACCTATACCTGGCGATTTCTTAAAGGAATGGTTTCGAGCTTTTAGATGTTTTATCGAGCACTTAAAGAGGGATATATATTGTCAAAAAGTCGCAATTCTGCAATAAATAAAGCCAACAGGTACTTCGCCCTTCTATTCCTGGTGATGCTTGTCTCTTTTGCTTCACTGGGCAGCCTGGAGGCCTCAAAACATGATAAGGGTACGATAGAAGTCCAGATCCTGGCCATTAATGATCACCATGGCCAACTTGAGCCTCCTACCAGCAAGATGGTTATAGGCTATAATGAGACAGGTGCTCCCATTAGTGTCGATGCCGGGGGCTCGGAATACCTGACCACCTACATAAAGAAACTCAGATCTGAGAACCCTAATACATTCGTGATCTCGGCCGGAGACAATATAGGTGCTAGTCCGATTATTTCATCCCGATTCCACGATGAACCAACAATAAAAGCCTTCGATATGATAGGATTCAACTTTTCGGCCGTGGGCAATCACGAGCTGGATAATGGGTTAGACGAGCTCATGCGCATTCAAAACGGTGGCTGCCATCCGACGGATGGCTGCTTGGGTAACTCCTCTTTTGAAGGAGCACATTTCCAGTATCTGGCTGCGAACATCGTCAATGAGACCACTAATACCACAATATTTCCTGCCTACAAAATCACCTGTGTCCAGGGGGTACCCATAGGATTCATTGGAGTGGCTCTGAAAGATACGCCGTCTATATTGACTCCTTCCAAAGTGAAGGGACTCAAGTTCCTGGATGAAGCTGAAACCATTAACAAATATGCCAAAAAGCTGAAGCATATGGGCGTAAAAACCATAGTGGTGATCATACACGACGGTGGCTACCAGGAGGGACTATATAACGAGAGCCAGAATATGAGCGGTCCCATTCTGGATGTAGTTAACGCCACAGATCCCGAAGTAGACGCATTCATCACCGGTCACACCCACCAGGCCTACAACGCTGTTATTGACGGCCGAATTGTTACACAGGCTGGGGCAACAGGTAATGTGCTCACAGATATCGATCTGGAAGTAAGTAAAAAGACTCATGATGTGGTCAAAGAAAAGTCAAGAAATATTATAGTGTCCAGAGATGTTCCTAAAGATCCCGAAGTATCCGAGCTGATCACGGAATACAAAGATCTGGTTGCATCCCTTGCCAACCGGGTGATCGGCAACATTACGAGCGATATTACAGCGGTAATGAGTGATTCAAGTGAATCTGCTCTGGGCGATGTCATAGCCGATGCTCAGCTCTATGCTACTTCCGACCCAGAAGACGGTGGTGCTGTGGTAGCTTTCGCGAACCCTGGAGGCATTCGAGCTGATCTGATATATAATCAACAGAGCGCCAGTGAACTGCCCGGTGAGGTCACCTATGGCGAGGTCTTCAGCGTCCAGCCCTCTGAAATCAGCCTGGTCACAATGACCTTGAACGGCGCTCAGATCGACACTTTACTGGAACAACAGATCGACAACCCAACTCCGCGCATACTGCAGGTCTCAAAAAGCTTTAGCTATGCCTGGAACGAAAGCGCCCCCGCGGGCAATATGATCGACATCTCCAGCATAAAGATAAACGGCACTTCTATCAATCCGAGCAGTCCTTACCGCGTAACAGTTAACAACCGCATGGCTGAAGGAAGCTATAATCTCTTTGTTCTGAAGGAAGGGATCAATAGGACAGAAGGTCCTCTGGTTAGAGATGCCCTCGTCAATTACTTGGGAGCTTTCTCTCCGGTGGCTCCAGAACCTATGAATCGCATTGATGTGGTGAAATAAGAGAACAGTGAGCCATCTACCTTTTCGGCAGGGCGAACTGCCGATCTATTTTTTTTAAGTAGGTGATTTTCTCCCCGCCCTGAAAAGGTGGTTTTTCACGTGAAAAGTATTTACGTTTATAGCATAAATATGTCAAAAACTGAGTTGTAAGCGGGACATCTAAAACCTTTGTATTTTGATAAAGTTAGGTTGTGGAGCTTTTTATCAGGTGCAGGGAACGCTTGAAATATTCGCTGTTTCTTCCCTACAGGTCGGCAAAAGAAAGGAGATCATCGTCCATGCTGCTGTAGATCCTGAGGTTCAGGTCCCATGTTTTTCAATGGGCATCTCGTGAGTATCTTCTATTGTCAGAATCCTGTATTTCGGGGAATTTCCAGGATCATAAAAGGGTTTAAGATACTAAGAAATTTAAAAAAGTAAATTTTGAGCTTTGGGTCGTCCACTGATACAGGGTTGGTGTTTTAGGGGGAAATATCTAAAGCTCCTCTTGATTGCGTTTTATGTTATTGCGACACGATAGCTCTAAAAACTCCAAAGTCACGAGAAAAGAATGAGGGTAGACGTTATTTTGATTATTGTGGAATAACAACAACTGAATACAAATGGACGACCGAGCTTTCGGATCAGCCCTTTAATAGAATAATTAATTCATGAGTTTATTATAAATCCGACATTCCGCAGATGTCCTCAAGAAAATAACATTTTTCTTGCTATCGTTTTTGGATATTTACTCAAAAGTTTGAAATTATTATCTCAACTGAAGCTTCCGGAAATAGGGGTTAAAAGCTTTCATTAAAGGTACATGACCAAAAAATGTGAGATATTTCTAAAAAATATGCTTGAATAGGAAAAGCAATTTTCAGAATAAACGATAGCATGAAAAATTGTTGAATTTTAGCAAACATCTGCGGAATGTCAGATATGTACCTACACTCAGTTTCTTTGCTGTTTGAACAATCGTCATAAATGTGTAGTTTGCCTTTGTTCCTTCATCTGTTATTGTTTGAAGGCTCGCGTCTATTTTTCTGACCCTTGCTCTCGCCGCTAACTCCGCTGCATTGTTACCCTAATTTGACAGTTTGATTTTTATTTTATTTGAGATCTGGCAGAAAATCGTCCATTAGAATATGATTGATTTTATATATTTATTCTAATATATTAAATCAACTAAGTACCCACCGCGAAATAACTTAAGCTCATTTTCACCCGACATTCCGCAGATGTCCTCAAGAAAATAACATTTTTCTTGCTATCGTTTTTGGATATTTACTCAAAAGTTTGAAATTATTATCTCAACTGAAGCTTCCGGAAATAGGGGTTAAAAGCTTTCATTAAAGGTACATGACCAAAAAGTGTGAGATATTTCTAAAAAATATGCTTGAATAGGAAAAGCAATTTTCAGAAAAAACGATAGCGTGAAAAATTGTTGAATTTTAGCAAACATCTGCGGAATGTCAGATCGTCATAAATGTGTAGTTTGCCTTTGTTCCTTCATCTGTTATTGTTTGAAGGCTCGCGTCTATTTTTCTGACCCTTGCTCTCGCCGCTAACTCCGCTGCATTGTTACCCTAATTTGACAGTTTGATTTTTATTTTATTTGAGATCTGGCAGAAAATCGTCCATTAGAATATGATTGATTTTATATATTTATTCTAATATATTAAATCAACTAAGTACCCACCGCGAAATAACTTAAGCTCATTTTCACACTGTACTCTGTAATTTTCATAATCATTCCCCTTGATTTTGCTCTAAAATAATAATGTGTTACTTAAGTTATTTCGTTACAACCCTAAGAGCCTATCCAAAAAGTCAGCAGCGCATGTTGAAAAGTTACAATAGGTTTATAATATCCGAGTACCTGTTCCGGTTGTGCATACTGCCTATTGTGAAATTCATCGTAGGTCACACACTTTTCGGATAGGCTCTAAATAATAACGGAGCACCTAAAATTTCGAAGCGAAATATTTCAGGAAAAACAGATCGTAAGAAGTTCAAATGAATTGTTAGCGTTTAGAGATCTTGTTTAACAACTTGGGAACAGGCCCGGAAATCTCCTTGGTAGGAAATAGAAGTAATTTTAGAGATGTTGCAATTATTTTAGGAATGTATAAACTAAAGATGATCATATAAAATCGAGAATTGTTTTTTAAAAATTTGAAGTTAGTAAAAGCGTCTCTTTTGTACACTTTCAGCATACTTGAAGATGTTTTTTTACGCGAGACTCCTATTTTATGCCATACTAGAGAATCTAAGTTAACGAATATTTTACAACCTTGTTTTTTAAGACGCATACACAAATCAACATCTTCACAACCAAAGAAATAGTTATTGTCCAAAAAACCATAAGAGAGGAATTTTGATTTAATCATAATTGCTGCGCCTGTAATCCAATCGCACTCTTTGATTCCAGAGTGAATACGAGAATCTACATCTTTTACTCCATCACCAATGTGATGATAACCAGGATATCGAAGCCAATTTATTTTCCCTCCGGCAAAATTTATGATATCATTTTGCCCACCAAATTCATAATAGTATATTTTTGGCCCGATAATTCCTATCATTTCGTCGGATTCGGAGATCATTACTAACTTATCTAAAAAATCTTTGTCGACAACTGTGTCGTTATTCAATAACATGACATAATCTGGATGAAAAGAAGTTAAACAGTACCTTATACCAATATTGTTACCTTCAGCAAAACCATAGTTATATTCATTTTTGATCAAAAACAGTTTCCTATTTGAAGGCAGTTTAAAAAATTCCTTATTTTCATCTGAATTTAATTCGGACTCTTCTTTTGAATATGTTATTATTGTTAGAGGCTTGTTGTCCTTAGAATAGTTGAAAAATTTTGAATTAGGTTTTAGAATGCCTTTTGCATAATCTTCGATTTTTTGTAGAGAATTATCTTGAGAACCATTGTCGACGACGATAACCTGATAATTTGGGTAATTGATGCTATAAACTGATTCAAGACATTCTATCGTATCTTCCCACCCATTCCAATTAAGGAGAATTATTGAAACTGTTGGATAATTTGACATAACATCAGCCTTTTTGTATATTTCTTATCAATCTACTAAATAACTTAGGAACTAATCTTTTGAAATCTTGCAAATACACATTTGAACCGGAATAGTAATCCCCATTTGTAGTGTAAATATGTGAATAAGACTTGTTATGCTTTTTTAAAACCTTATTTAAATTGTTATAATATTCTGCAAAATACTTAAATGAGCTTATTTTAAAAGAGAATTTCAAATAAAAGCCCAATGATTGGTGGTGAACCTTTGAAGGAATTACATAGACATCAAAACCACGCTGCTTAATACTTAAACAATAATCTACCGAATAAAAATGCCAACCTTCACAAGTTTCAGTATCAAAAGCATGCTGTCTAAATATATTTTGAGGTATGATTATTAAACATTCATCGAGTGTTTGCACAATCTCTGGTTTTTGAATAGGATTCCCCCATACCGTGATTGGGGATTCATGCTCAATAATAATATTTCTCTGACGTTCACGATTAGACTTTCCGGTTTCACTCATTCCTGCAACGCCTGAGATACCCACATTTGGAAGAGAATCCAGAATATTTTCTGTATTATCTAGCCACTCATTTGAACATAGTCTTACATCTTGATGTACAAACATTATATATTTTCCCGTTGCTCGCATCCCACCATAGTTTAGAGATTCAGACGCTGATTTAAAATTCCCATTACGATTATCAATTAAGATTTTTTCATATTCTACAGTTTGAGTATTCAAGCTGGAAAGCAAATATTTCTCAAGAACATATTGATCATTATATACACAAACAATCGAGATCATTTAAAACCACAAACTAACTCTTCATTGGTTTAGCATAAATTAAGTTTCAATATTAGTCTTCAATATAGTTACCAACATACAAAAATAAGGCTCTTCGCTATTTTGAGTCGGTAATTAGAATCACTTTTTAAATTTTATCCAAAATCTGTAATATTTGAAAGCGTTTAGTGTGGGAAATCGAATTCATAATCGATATTAATACGACATTTCACTTTCGACGCGTCACTAGTGGCTCAATTCTTTAAGTTTAAAATCTCTGTGAGGTTTTTTGTTAAACATAGAACAAACTAGTGTCATGACAAATTGAATCTGCAACATAAATTATATGCTGATACCTCTTTTGTTATCGTTTTTATAAATAAAGTGTCGCATAATTAAGTTGCTCAGACACTAGTACCATGAAAATTTAATTGTGAATCACATTAATAAGCTCCAAACCCTTTTTGAGACTCAGTATCAAAATCCAGTGATTTTTGCATTTCTTGATTGAAAATCTGAATTCGTAAGAAGAATTCAATCTCTAATCAAAATTAACATTCGATATCTAAAGACTTCAACAAAGAAGTATAATCACAAGGATTGTAACCAATTACAAAATCTAGTGATTTTTAATTTTATGTTCATCACTGGATTTTGGCACTGAGTCCTTTTTGATGCGAATCTATTAAATTATGTTCCATAATTAAATTTTCGCGGTACTAGTGCACTGATTCCAGAATACATCCACAAACCTTGACTTCAGAATCTATTCCATGATTCAACGAATTTTCCACCAAATAATGGATTTATTTGGGAATCGAAGCACTAGTCAAACTCGCCTTTGGTACATGTGGGATAATTACTAAAGATTCCGAAAACCGCAATTTTGGGCCGGTTTTTTATAAAGAGGTTATAAACAATTTGTTGAAATGAGAAGTTTATCGAAATTCTCCATAATATTTTCCGTTCTTCAAGAGTAGTTGGGAGCTGAAGCGATAAGGATACAGAAGGATCTGTCTCTTAATATATAGGACTTACGCAGTTGAACTGAAAAATGAATAGCATTAAACCCATAACTGTCTAAAATTTCAATTTAAACCACCATGTTTATTGTACTTGATTCTGTATATCAACTGCAGAAGTCCTAAATACGAAAACACGTAAAAGACACTGTATTCAAAGCTTAATCGCTGACGTACGACTTCAATTCAAAATTCATGTTGTCAATTTCCCTATTCTTGAACCATGCTATTGTCTTAGTTAATTCGTCTTTAAAATTACTTTTTGGATTATACCCAAAACCCTTGGCTTTCGATATATCTGCTAAAGAATGTTTTATATCTCCTGATCTTGGGGATGTGTGTATCGATTTAGTGTCTTTTTCAAGTATCGCATTGATATAACATACAAGTTTATTGACAGTTATTCTTCTTCCACATGCAACATTGAAAATTCCATTCTTGTTGGATTCACATGAGAGGATATTGGCATCAACGACATGTTTCACAAAAGTAAAATCCCTGTTCTGTTCTCCATCTCCATATATTATTGGATTTTCATCATTCAAAATTGCTGTTATAAATTTTGGAATAACAGCTGCATATTGGGAATTTGGATCTTGCCTAGGCCCAAACACATTGAAATACCTTAAACTGACTATTTGAAGCCCATACAATTCTTCAAAAACTTTGCAGTACATTTCTCCTGCTGCCTTTGTAATAGCATAAGGGGATTGAGGATTTACCGGCATGTCTTCTCTTTTTGGAAGAGTTGGGGTGTCGCCGTATACTGAAGAAGAGGATGAAAATATAACTTTCTTGATTCCTGTATCTTTTGCCGCGATCAGGACTTTCAATGTACCTGTTATGTTTCCTTCGTTTGAACTATAGGGGTCTTTTACACTTCTTGGGACACTAGGGATGGCTGCTAGGTGGAATACATAATCTTTCTCCTTGAATATTTCAGTCAGGTTCAGGTCCACTATGCTGCCTTTAATCATGGTAAGGTTTTTGTGGTCTAATAGGTGCTCTATGTTTTCCTTCCGACCAGTAATTCCATTATCTATTACAGTTACTTCGTTATCCTCAAGTAACTTTTCGGTAAGATGAGAGCCAATGAAACCCATTCCACCGGTAACGATTATATCTTTATTTTTCAAATAATCCCCTCTATAAAATTGTGGAGTTATGAAAGTTGTTGTAGTTTTATTTTCTGCACTTCTTTTTTAATCTTCTGTATATGGCCTCTTCCAAGGGCTTTGACTTCACAGCCAAGTTCGAAGTATCTTCTTATTCTGTCATCGGATAACATTCCGAAGCAGTCAATTACAGCTATAGGTCCGCCTGCCATTTCTACGACGGCTTCCGGTTCTAGGTTGAGATATTCATTATGCGGAACTGCGAGAATCAGGGCTTCTATACCTTTTATAGCAGTTGAAAAGTCATTTTCGATTTTTAACTCAGTTAAATTTTCCTGGTTCCTGAAAAAACGCTTCCAGGACTGGCCAGATACGGGATATGAGTCCTGGCTTTCCATCTCGTACCAGTGATCTACATAAGGGTCATGGACACGCATTTCAGCGCCCATTTCCGTAAGTTTCCTTACGACAACTTCGCTTCCGCTATACCTGGTGTCGCCTATATCCTGCTTGTAGCTTGCTCCGCAGATCAGGATGTTCTGCTCCGGCTATGTACCGGTCCATGTTTCTGAGGGCATCTCGGGTGAGTTCGGCTACGTGAAGGGCTCTGGTGTCGTTGACGTCAATTGATGTGGGAGTGATCTTAAACACATCATCCCCATCTTCAAAACCCAGGATGTGCTTGTAAGCCCAGTAACCCAATCCCCCGTCTTTCGGAAGGCAGTAACCGCCGATTCCAGGTCCAGGGAATATGATATTACTGTGGGTTGGGCGCATTTTTACTGCATTTATAACTTTTATAATGTCCACACCGTTTCTTTCTGAAAAAAGACTCCATTCATTGAGGAATGCGAGTATTGTTGCACGATATGAATTTTCAATAATTTTTGCAGTTTCGGACTCAATCGGCCTGTCCATGACTGTCAGAGGATAGTCTTTTGTGTTGATTACTTCCCTGAGGAATTTTTCAACCTTTACTCTTGATTCGTCAGTGCAACCAGCACAGACTCTCCAGAAGTCACGTACACTTGCAACATAGTCTTTTCCTGGCATGACTCTTTCATAACTGTGTGCAAGGAGAGGGATCGAATCGATTCCACGTTTGTAGAATGCTTTTTTCAGGAGTGGAAGGGCAACGAATTCTGTTGTTCCGGGAGCAACTGTAGTTTCGAGCAGGACAAGGGAATCTGGACATATGTTTTCTCCGATTGTTTTCAGGGAAGCCTCAAGGGCAGCCATATCAGTCTCGCCTGTCCTGACGTTTCCAAGTTCACATTTTACATAATTGCACTGAATATCCACTACAACAACGTCAGCAAGTTTCAGGCAATCATTTGTATAAGTAGCCACCAGTGTTTTTGTTTCAAGGACGCAGCGCTTTATTATTTCGTCTACTTCTTTGTCTTCTGATTTTATAGGAGATTGCCCTCTGTTAAGAAGGGGGATTTTCCAGTAACTTCGGGTACTTGGTCTCTGACAGCCGATTACGAATTTGCTGTATTTCCCGTTTTCTTCTTTTGTATCTGCAATGATTGCAGCCATTACGGCTCCGACAAATCCCACTCCCATTACAACAACAATTTCTTTTCCTTCTTTTCGGGCTTGATTTACGAGGGCTTCAATTCTTTTGAATTCTTCTTCATATTCTTCATTTCTAGGGAGAGGAAACTTTTCTCCTTCTGGACTTATTGAGTAAGTCAATTCGTTAGCATTTGACATTATTTGTTTTCCTCAAGAGTTTTAATATTAATTCAGGATACTTATACGCGATTTTTTGTATGTACCGTTATTTACAAAAAGAAGAGCAGTTGGAAGGCCAATGTGTCCCTAGGCGAGGACAACATCTGCCTATCTGTTATCAGGATTTCTTCAATTCTGGCAAGCATTTTTGCGGTCTGTTCTCCATGTTTGCCAGAACCTACATCAAGGTTGTATTTTTCCTGTGGGAGTTTCAGCTGTTCAAAAAATATTTTGTCCATCTCATGGCTGTAATGCTGGCCAGTGTTAAGAATATAATAGTCTATTCCCTGTTTTTCACATTCCCTTATTTTTGGGCTCATTTTTATAATCTCAGGCTGTGTCCCTATAATAATTGCAACCTTCATTTTTCTTTCCCACAGTCCTTTTGTTGCTGATTTTTTATAAAATTTCTACAGAATCCTTTTTTCGATGCTGCTGCACTAACATTCCAGCTCTTAACAAGCTTTCAAAAGTCCCTGCATCACTCCAGTAGCCCTCAAGAACTCCGTATTCCATAAACCCTTGATTAATATAATAATTATTTACGTCCGTTATCTCAAGTTCTCCTCTTCCTGAAGGTTTGAGTGTTTTAACTGCTTCAAAAACATTAGAGTCGTAAATATAAAGACCTGTAACTGCAAAATTGGTTTTTGGCACTTTTGGTTTTTCTTCGATGCCTATTACTTTCTCACCCTTCAGCTCTGCTACTCCAAACCTGTGAGCATCAGGCACTTCTTTTAGAAAAATCTTGGCACCATTTTTGAAGCTTATAACATCATCTTTTATATTATCTTGAAAAATATTGTCCCCTAATATTACAGTTACACTGTCCCCATCAACAAAATCTTCGGCTAAACTAAGTGCCTGGGCAATACCTCCAGCCTTATCCTGAATTTCATAGGTAAAATGTACTCCGTGATCTACTCCGGAACCTAAAAGCTCAAGAAAATGTCCTGCATGTCCTTTGCCTGATACTATCATTATGTCTTTTATTCCGGCGTTTATTAGAGTCTCCATTGGGTAGTAAATCATTGGCTTATCATACACAGGTAAAAGATGTTTGTTAGTAACTTTAGTTAGAGGATACAGTCTACTGCCTGTACCGCCTGCAAGTATTACGCCTTTCATGCATTCCTCTCCTTCAAATAATCTTTAAGTGCTTCTTTCCAGTGCCTCATTGGTTCTGTTTTAGTGTTTGCGAGAACTGAATACCTGGGACGCTTTGCTTTTCTTGGGAATTCCTCACTTGTACATGGAATTACATTATCGATAATATCAGACGCAAATTCATACCAGGAACATATACCTTCATTTGTAATGTGATAAATTCCAGGGTCAAGTTCAATTATTTCTTTTACTTTATTTGCCAGATCCATTGTATAGGTGGGTTTGCCAAACTGGTCATTGACCACCTTTACAGTATCCATTTCTCTGGATAACCTGAGCATTGTTTCAACGAAATTTTTCCCGTGAACCCCAAAAAGCCAGGAGATTCGGATAATCCTGTAATCGTCTATATTTTCGATAATTTTATTTTCACCATGAAGTTTTGAATAGCCATATACATTAATTGGATTTGGAACATCAGATTCTACATACTCTTTTCTGGAGCCGTCAAAAACATAATCAGTACTGAAATGTACCAGTTTAGCTCCAATAATAGAGCAGGCTTCTGCAATGTGCCCAGGTCCATATCCATTGACCTGAAATGCCAGTTCCTGCCTATCCTCACAGCCGTCTACATCTGTATAGGCAGCAGCATTGACCACAATATCAGGCTTTATTTTCCTGATGCAGTCTATCACATTTTCACGGTTGGTGATGTCAAGTTCCTTATGAGTTAGTTTGACAGCTTCAGGAAACACTTTGCAGAGATCAGATCCAAGCATCCCGCTGGCACCAATGATCAGCGTTTTAATGGTTCCCACCACCATCGGTTTTCAACATACCATCTGACCGTTTGCTCAAGGGCAGTGTCAAAGTCGTACTTCGGCTTCCAGCCCATCTTTTCCAATTTGCTACCGTCAAGGGCATACCGGAAGTCGTGGCCTTTTCGGTCTTCAACATATTCGATTGAAGATTCGTTTTTGCCAAGCATTTTCAGAAGGCGATAAGTTATTTCGAGGTTTGTAAGCTCGTTTCCGCCGTCTATATTGTAGATCTCTCCGCTGCTTCCGTTATGAAGGACAAAATCTATTGCAGAACAGTGATCTTCAACATGGATCCAGTCCCGAATGTTCAGGCCAGTGCCATAGACTGGAACTTTTTTTCCTTCCATCAATCTGCTGATAAAAAATGGAATTAATTTTTCAGGGTATTGATAAGGCCCAAAATTGTTTGTGCACCTGGTTACACAGACTGGCAGGCCATAAGTTGTATAATAAGACAGGGCAAGAAGGTCGGAACCTGCTTTGCTTGAAGAATAAGGGCTTGAAGGATTCAGGTTGTCTTTTTCAATAAAAGAGCCTTCTTTAATGCTTCCGTAAACCTCATCAGTTGAGATATGGATAAACTTTTTGATATTATTTGCAAGCGCGCTTTGCAGAAGAGTGTTTGTCCCAAGCACGTTTGTCATGACGAAAACCGATCCATCCTCTATTGAGCGATCAACGTGACTTTCGGCTGCAAAATGGACAACCTGATCTACTTGTGTCATTACTTCGTTAACAATGACAGGATCGCAGATATCGCCTTTCACAAAAGAATAATTCGGGTTATTTTCCAGATCCTTCAGGTTTGCGGGATTCCCGGCATAGGTCAGTTTGTCAAGGTTCACAATTTGATAATTCGGGTATTTTTCCAGCATATAGCGGATAAAATTGCTGCCTATGAATCCGCATCCGCCTGTAACCAGCAGTTTCAATTTAGTCACCTTTTTTGTTAGTCATTGATACCTGGAATGAAAATTTCAGGCAATCAAAAATTTATTTTAGCATTTTTCAATTCTGGCAGAAGCTTATCTTTCTCGGAAAGTTTTGCGTCTTCTTCAGGTATTTTCCAGTCAATTCCAATTGAAGGATCATTGTAAATAATGCCAGCTTCAGCCTCAGGATAATAATACTCATCGCATTTGTAAGCAAAAACAGCAGTTTCGCTCAGGACAGAAAAGCCGTGTGCAAAGCCTTTTGGAATCAAAAACTGCTTTTTGTTTTCACCTGAGATTTCTACACCTACCCATTCTCCAAAGGTCGGCGAATTCTTTCTCAGGTCTACAGCAACGTCGTATACCCTGCCTTCCAGTATCCTCACAAGTTTTGCCTGGCTGTAAGGAGCTAACTGGTAGTGAAGCCCCCGGATAACTCCATATGAAGATTTGGATTCATTGTCCTGGACGAAGTTGTATTCTTTTCCGATTAAATCTTCCAGCTTCTTTTTATTGTAGCTTTCAAAAAAATAGCCTCGGCCATCATCAAACACTCTTGGTTCGAGAATTAAGAGGTCTTCTATTTTAGTTTTAATCAGGTTCATCTGTTTTTCCTCATTCGATTTTAGTTTTCAGGCCGATTGGTTGGAGTTCCAAAATAGATTAATTTTTAAAGAATTATATTTCACAATTTTTTAATTAATGATTTCTGTTATTACTTATCAATCTTCCGTTTTTTAGTCGCATTTTTGTATAAATATTCTTACTTTTATTTCGATGGTGAAAAATTTTTAAAGATAATTCTACAGTATAGCTTTCTCAAAGAAATACAAGGCTAAAAGCTTTTCGAAATTGTACTGAAAAAATTATGTTTTAAGGCAAATACAGAACCATTAATTTTGGAAAAGCTTTCTCGGTATTGGGGCTTTTAGCTAATGTGTTTAAATCTAAGCAAACGATTAGACATCAAAAGAAGCTGATATGCCTGGAAAGAAGAGATTAGTTTCAAGTGGATATTTGTATTTTTAAATCTCTTCACTTCAAAAAAGTAGTCCGGCTATATCGATTTGTGAGACATTTTTTGTAACATGACTGTTGCGCTTTATAATATGATAATTCAAATTGCAGGTCCATTTTTTTTTCAACCAGGGCATATATAGTCAACCACGAATTAAGTAAACTTTTGAACATCATTTCTGGTATAAGACCATATATAAAGTGTAATATTCTGCTTAATGGCTGCGAATATTTAATATTTTTAACCCGATCCAAATTATATAACTATGAAAAACACAGATGGTAACCATGAAAAACATTCAAAGGTTGTGCCCGTGCCTCCATTCTTCCGTGTTTTCCGTGCTTTCCGTGGTTCTAACTCACTAATGCTCTATATCATAACAGGCACGGAAAAACCCAATCAAGAAGCGATAACCACGGAAAACACGGAAAGCACGGAAGGATTGTGCCTGTGCTTCCTTTATTCCGTGTTTTTATGTGGTTCGCAACATAATTTTTGTAAATTAGTCAGCTTGAGCGAGCGAAGCGAGTGAAAAAGATCGCGTACTCCCGAGGCTTCCATGCTTTCAGTGATTTATTATTATATTTAAGTTGTTATAATATGCAGTTTTGAAAAACAATTATGATTATTCAATTTTTTCAACTCAATCAAGACTCTATAACACGGAAATCACAGAAAGGTTGTGCCCGTGCCTCCTTTCTTCCGTGTTTTCCGTGCTTTCAGTGGTTCTAACTCACTAATGCTCTGTATCATAGCAGGCACGGAAAAACTGTGCCTGTGCTTCCGTGTTTTTATGTGGCTCGCAACATAATTTTTGTAAATTAGTCCGCTTGAGGGAGCGAAGCGAGTGAAACGGACCTCGTGCTCCCGAAGCGAAACTCGGGAAGCGAAACTCGGGAAGCGAAACTCGGGTTTGGAAAAGATCCACATTTGAACCGCAAGGTAGAAATTAAAAGAAATTTAAATAGTTTAAAAGAAAAATTGCCGGGCCAGAAAGAACGCTTATGAACTACATTACACACCAAAGACACCGAATAAGTCAACTACCCCTCCCTAAATTCTGAGGAATTTTGAGGAAGGGGCTTGTAAATTAGCCCTCGTTGACCAGATCACCAATAGGAGGAAAGTAATATTGGTAAACGATAGGAAGGAATACAACAATAGTTACGTTGGAATATCGCCTCAGTTCCAACCTCTAAGGATACAAATTAAACAATCTTATTGGGTTATAGATAGTGTTTGTATCAAACAAACCCTTCCATATCAGATCGAGAGGAAGATGGATTCCTTGATTGACTCCGCAATCAGGATACACATAACTCCAAAAGGAGGAAAAC
>MDTP02000002.1 GCA_001714685.2 Methanosarcina sp. Ant1
GGTTCGCAACATAATTATTGTAAATTAGTCCGCTTGAGCGAGCGAAGCGAGTGAAACTGACCGCGTACTCCCGAGGCGCAATTCGGGACGGAAAGAACTGTGCCTGTGCTTCCTTTATTCCGTGTTTTCCGTGCTTTCAGTGGTTTTCAAAAATTTATTTTTTCACATATTTTGGAATCGATGCACTAACTCCAGGCAGGCATTCTGTTCAAAAGTCTTTACTAAAGCGCCCAAATAACTTGCATGTGCCAGTAGATGTTGGCAATTGCATTTGGTCAGCAATTGTATTTATAATTGAAATAGAGGTGTAATTGCATTTGGTTGGCAATTCTATTTATAATTGAAATATATTAATGTTGCTTCTGGAGATTCATTGGTCTTCTTTTGCTTGCAGCATTCAGTAACCGATTCAGAGCCGAGATCTGAGGAAGCAGAGATTAAAACTGATTTTTTCCGGTCGTTTATGTCTACATAAGTTAAGAGCTGCAATTAAAAATGCATAAATATCAATAGAGATTTATATAAGATTTACAATAAGTGCTTAGATCCAATATTTGGCAGGTATACATTCTAAATGGTAATATTTATTCATAACGTTATTTGAATATTCGATAAATGAGCATTGTATTAAAACTGGTTATATATGGCCCAAATCTCACGACATATATACACAATGGACATTCTTTTAATCTCAATGAGTATAAGGGATAATGTGTTTTCCAGTAGAAACGCTATCATTAAAAATATTACGGAAAAAACAGCTTACCTGCCAAATGTATGTGGCCAGATGATGCGCTTACCTGATACCAGGACTTTATAATATTCCTAACAATTTAGTGTGGAAACCTCTGGAATATATAAAAAATATATAAAACAAATCTGAAATCGCCTCTATTTGAAAAAGGAGTACCTTCCGTGCAAAAACTAATTAAGTCCCATAAAAAGCGAAAGGAACTGAACTTTCTTATCATCATTTCAGCTCTGATTCTTACTTTACTGACAATTTCTCCTGCAGCCGCATCCGTTAGTAAGCTGGAATTTTCTTCATCTACAGGGATCGGGCATGCTCCGGCGCAAATATATGCCAAAAATCTTGAAGATATTGGGGGTTTAGGACTTACTTTAACCTTATATGAAAACTTCGAGCCCTTCAAAAAAATCGGACAATATTTAGACATATTATATATGCTTGGGGGAATGGTGGCAGCAATTCTGATCTGTCTCATATATCCACGCATAAGCACGGGAGAAAATGCATTCATAACAAATCTCCGTAAAACCCTCTATTCATTAAAAAGCCGAAAAGTAGCAGAAACTGGGGCAGAGGTCCAGGAAGATGTCGAGGTCAAAGAACTCTGGCTATATATTGCAATCCCGATCCTGTGCATAGGCATTGCCGAACTTCTGATCTTTTCGGGCAGAATGGAGGCAGCTGTCTGGGTTCATATTGGTATCCTGATTGCTCTATCCCTTTCAAATATATTCATAAAAGATCCCAGAGTCCATAATATATACATGCCTCTAATGCTTCTTCCGGTCCTTAGACTCGTAAACCTTTCAATGCCTATCTTTTTTGAGACCACCCTTTATACTTTTATCTTCGTATACAGCCCACTGATGATCCCGGTAGCAGCTATAATAATACACCAGCGGAACTCTCTCGAAGAGATTGGTATCACCAAAAAGCATTTCCTGGCCTATATGGCCCTCTCGGTTCCCCTGGGTTTCTTGATGGGGCTTGGGGAATACCTGACCATCCGGACAGGATCCCTGATCCCTGATCTTACTTTCGTAAATCTTCTTAAGCTCACTATTGTCATGGTCTTCTTTGTGGGTCTGGTCGAGGAACTTATCTTCAGGTCAATTCTCCAGGCCAGGCTCGAACAAGCGCTTAGTGTGCCGGAATCCCTGATAATTACAAGTCTTTTGTTCGGCCTCATGCACTCAGGATACGGTACTTTTAACGAAATGCTCTATACTGGCTTTGTAGGATTAATTATGGGCCTTCTCTTCTACAAAACTAAAAGTCTGCCCTTTGTTGCTGTCCTGCACGGTTTCGTCAATGTTTTCCTTTTCGGGATCCTGCCCCATCATCTAATCGGCTGGACATGGTTCTGAGCATCCCCTCAAAATTTATGTAAGTTATTTCCCAGAGATCTCAGAACTTCCTTGATCCTCCTTTTTATCTCTGTCTCCGGAAATAATCTAAAAAATCCTGATGAGGTGGCAAAATGTAAACTTGACCTAAAAACCTTAAGAAAAATCAGATCGAAAAAATGGAATGTGATTTATACTGGCCTGAAACATAAACGGGAAAAAGAAAAGAAATATTTTTTCCAGAATTCCGGAATCAGATAATCTCTGCTACCTTAAAAACGAGAATCGCGAAGAAACAGAGAAGCAAAGGCGCAAGTGCCAAATTAAAAGAGTTATTAAGGTATTTGTTCCATGTTTGGGATGCTGAAAGGATCTCTTTTAGACATAGGAGTAATATAAGTGCGCCTACCACTAGAGCCCCATACTGGGGAAGACCAGGACTTGTAATCATAGTAATTGCACTCGAGGAAATCGCACTTGAAGAAACTGCACTCGAGGAGATAATACTAGAGGAGATGCTGCTTAGTAACATAAAGATACCCTGTAAATGATAAATCACTTGAAGCAATTATTGTAGAATCATTTGAATAATAATCTACCAGTGGAATAATGATATATTATCTGAACACTAATATAGCATAATATAAAAAACTTTTCATTTTTATCCATGGACTTTAAGAAAAATATACACTCATTTGCTATTATTATAGTGTAACGTCCATCCTCAATGATTGATTGATTCTTAATAGTCTTATTCGATTTTATACGACATGAAAAAAGAGAATGCGAGTATAGCTGGCCTACATAAAGAAATGGGAAAAAGAAAAGAAATATTTTTCCAGAATTCCGGAATCAGATAATCTCTGCTACCTTAAAAACGAGAATTGCGAAGAAACAGAGAAGCAAAGGTGCAAGTGCCAAATTAAAAGAGTTATTAAGATATTTGTTCCATGTTTGAGATGCTGAAAGGATCTCTTTTAGACATAGGAGCATTATAAGTGCGCCAACCACTAAAGCCCCATACTGAGGAAGACCAGGACTTGTAATCATAGTAATTGCACTCGAGGAAATCGCACTTGAAGAAACTGCACTCGAGGAAATAATACTAGAGGAGATACTGCTTAGTAACATAAAGATACCCTGTAAATGATAAATCACTTGAAGCAATTATTGTAGAATCATTTGAATAATAATCTACCAGTAGAATAACCATTTATCATTCAAACCTATATACAATTACTATAAAAAACTATTCATTTTATACTAAACTCATGGATTATAGTTTCGAACTTAAACATTTATACTTAATCATTAAATATCTCATAACCACTGAAAGCACTGAAAATACAGAATAAAAAAATACAGAAACTGTTTTTCTATTTTTCAACTTTGTACTTAGGATTAGTGAAGGATTTTAGGTAATTAGCTATAATCACACTTATAAAAACCAGTTTTCATTTATTAGAAACCTCATACAAATGGACCTACAGATGAATAGCTGTGTAATCAACACAACTATTCAAATGACGTAGGCTCCTGCAGGAAGCCCCTCATACATCCAAAGCAACAGATAAAAAAGCTTAGCTTTCCTCTACTTTTCTCCTTCCCATCTCAAAAGCCCTAATATTTACTTCAATAGTTTTCTGCGGCACAAGGGCTTTAATGCTTTCAAGCAGGGTTTCTTTTGGAATCGGCAGATAACCTGAAAGTGCTCCAACCATTGCAACATTCATTGCAAGCTTGCTCCCGGCTTCAAATGCCAGTTCATCAGCATTGAAAGCTTTGACTATGTATTTTTCAGAAAGGACATCAAGGATTTCCGAAACATCAGGATACTTTGCAAGGCCTGAAGTGACAGTAACAGGAATCACTGGCTGAGTGTTTACTATGATAACTCCACCGTCTTTAAGAAATTCGACATACCTGACTGTCTCCATGGGTTCAAGGGCAAGCATAAGGTCCGCACCCTTTTTCGGGATCATGGATCCTAAATCTTCCCCAATCCGAATATGGTTTACAACCGAGCCCCCACGCTGGGCCATCCCGTGTGTTTCTGCAGCCCGGATGGGCAGCCCTGCAGCAACTGCAGATTTTCCAATAATGTCCGAAGCAAGGATTGCGCCCTGCCCGCCGACTCCAGTAATAAGGAGATCGAATTTCCTGTTATTCTCAACCTGGCTCATTTCTTCGCCTCCTGGATAGCTTCAAACTTGCAAATCTGGGCGCAGACTCCACACCCACTGCAAAGGGCAGTGATCGTAGCACATTTCTTTTCCTCGTCAAACTCAACCGCAGGGCAGCCAAACTTTACGCACTGCTTGCAGCCCTCACATTTTTCAGGATCAACAATATATAATATCTTTCTTATTCCGGCCCTCTTTCCAGAAATCACGCAGGGCTGCCTTGCAATAACTACCGCTGTGCCTTTGAATTCCTTTGCGGCTTTAAACGCTTCCTGAATTTCTTCAAGCTTATAAGGATCAACAACAGACACAAATCCAGCTCCCATTGCTTTACAAAGCTCGGCAAGCGAAACCTGTACAGTCGGCTCTCCGGTCACAGTAAAGCCAACACCTGGATTTGGCTGATGTCCTGTCATGGCTGTAATGCGGTTATCCAGAATGGTGACCGTAATATCGGCTTTATTGAAAACTGCATTCAGAAGCGAGTTCATGCCTGTATGGAAAAACGTTGAGTCCCCGATAGAACAGCAAATAGGGCGTTTTTCCCCTGCATGGTAAAGCCCTGAGGCGATGCTGATGCTAGAGCCCATGCAAAGCGTAGTCTCAACAGTGCCGCTCTGGATTCCAAGGGTATAGCAGCCAATGTCGCTGGGGTAAATAGCATCCTTCCCAAAGACTTTCCTCATGGAGTAGAAGGTCGCCCGATGAGAGCAGCCTGCACAAAGGGAAGGCGGGCGGGGGGCAAGTTCAAGTGTCGTACCTGTAGGCTCAGGTTCTATTTTAAGGTCAAAGACTTTATTGAGAGTCTCAAGGAAAGCGCTTACATCCAGTTCCCCTTCCCGCGAGACAAAACCGTTAGCCTTCCCGAGAATCGAAACCTGAAGACCTGCTTCCTGCGCAATCATCTTTACCTGCTCTTCAACAATAGGCTCGAGTTCTTCGAACACAAGAACCGCATCCACGGTTTTAAGCAATTCAAGAATTAGTTTCTTCGGAACCGGGTAAGAGCCTATTTTCAGGAAAGAAGCTTCAATCCCGAGCTCCACTATAGCCTCTTTTGCATATACTGAGGCAATGCCTGCACCTATTACCCCCAAATTTGCGCCGGATTTGAGTTCCAGGGAATTCCAGGGGGATTCAGCAAGTGCATCTTCAATTGGCTGCTGAATAGAAAGGAGATGGGTATGGCGCAGACGAGCGTTCTTGGGCAGCATTACCCAGCGGTCGAGAAGCTTTTCAAAGTTGGGGGCTGGCTTTTCTACAGGTATATCCCCGAGCTCAATGTCGGATTTTCCGTGCGAGATCCGGGTCGTGGGGCGGAAGATTACAGGAATTTCGAACTTTTCGGAAAACTCGAAAGCATAGGGAAGCATATCTTTGGCTTCCTGGGGGGTGGAAGGGTCAAAACAGGGCACAAGGGCAAACTGGGCATAGCGCCGAGTATCCTGCTCATTCTGGGAAGAATGGCAGGAAGGGTCATCTGCCACAAGTGCGATCAGCCCGCCTTTCGTCCCTGCATAGGCAAGAGTCATGAAAGGGTCGGCTGCAACATTTAACCCGACATGTTTCATTGTCACCACAGAGCGGACTCCTGCCCAGGCTGCGCCAACTGCAACTTCCATTGCCACTTTTTCGTTAACTGACCATTCGATATAGTAGTCCCGGTCTTCCCGGCATGCAAGCGTATCTATAATTTCCGAGGAGGGGGTCCCGGGATAGCCTGCAATAACCTGCACGCCGCCTTCGAGAAGACCACGAGCAATTGCCACGTTTCCAAGCATGTACTCACGCATTGTCATAATTACTGTCTCCATCATTTAAATTGGGAAAAATGCGATATTAATAACAGTTAAACTATAGTTATTTGTTAATCCACGTCAATGAATTTGAAGCCATAAAGGACAGCTCAGGCAAATAAAACCTGCTATCCACAAACTAAGTAAAACTTTTGCATTATTCAAAATAACACGATCAATAATATACTTTCGGATACTTGTTTTGGAATTTTATCTTAGAAAAGTTTTGACAGTCCAATAAATATATTTTAAGAATCAGACCTCATCTTTCAAAGATCGTGAAAAAAAGATAACAATAGACTGCATAGTTAACATTTTAACTGAAAATTGGTCTATCTAATAACGATTTTATTCGACTTTCTCGATTTTTTATTTTTAAAAATCAATATGCGAGAGCTTGTAAACTTCATAATATTTTGAGGTTATATTTACATACCAGTATCATAGCTATTAATTTTCGCCATCAATAAGACCATTTTTGTATTTATTCTCGCTGGGGACTACAGATTTTTGTTATCATGCGATGCATTCTTCGCACATCTTTGAAAGTCAAGTTCAGAATAGAATTGAGAATAGAATTGAGAATAGGATTGAGAATAGGGTTTCGGGCCAGAGTTTTGAATGTTCCATTTCAAAAAGCCAGAGCAACCTTAACACCGTATCTTTGTCGAGATTGTCCCGCTCGAAGAGCGGCTATTGCGCAAAGAATGAACAAAAAAGTATCGAAAAATTGAGAAGCAAAACAATCAAAAAGTGTTTCCACTAAATGAAAAAGCGACTCAGACTCACTGTCTGATTACTATCAATGTATGGGGGATTTTTGAATGTTAAATTATCGAGTGTGAATTTTTGGCTATGAGGCCTATATGGTAAAACCATATAGATTATATATCACAACATCCCATAAATTGTATATGATAGCAGCATATAGGTGTCAAGGCTTTGAGTTCTAAAACACTGGTAAAAGAAACCAGAGTATTAGCGGAAGACGAAATCATCGATATTTCGATCACAAGAGTTGAAGAACACTTGCAAATACCCCATGGCATAAAGTATAGTTTCAATTACAGAGTAAAACTTTCATCTTCCGGATGGAGGTCTGTCATCAGAGTTGATAACGCCCATGTGATAAAAGGGCATAAACAAAGGGATCACAAGCATCTTTTTGACAAACAGCCGATTGAATTTGAATTTATATCCCTAAAGCAGATCTACGAAGAAATTCTCAATCTTATAAAACTTAATAGGGGGCTCATAGATGAAATTAAAAGATATTGAAATCAAAGTCATGTCCGACAAGACTTACGGAGACCATCTCGACCGGCTTTTTGAGGATATCAAGGCCGGAAAAATAACTGGAAAGCAGAAAACAAATATTGTGGCCCGTACCCCTGAAGACGTAGCAAAGATCCTGACAAATGAACGTATCCGCCTGCTTCAGGTGATCCGGGAGAAAAAACCAGAATCCATAAGCGAACTTGCCCGCCTCCTGAACCGCAGCCAGTCCAATGTCTCAAACGATGTAAAATATCTGGAAGGGATCGGGCTGCTGGAACTTGAAGAGAAAAAGGGCTCTGTATCGCATAAGAAACCGATAGTTAACTATGATGCGGTACGGATAACGGTGGATTTGAGCTGCTAATGAATGGTTAAAAAATAACTTCAAGTTTCCACTATGTGAATGGCTCTGTATTCCATTTCCCTAAATAATCATCAAAGACAATATCGGTTACAGAAATGCTTGGAATTATATTTTCGTCATTCCTAAGCAAAATAGCAAGGACTCCCATAGCTACAGCTGATTGAAGACATTACAAAAAGAAAGATCAACAGTGAAATCAAAGAACTTTCGTTCACTGCTCAACTCATGAATCAATGAGTGAATAATTCTCCAGGAACTCTGCAAGCTTTGCAATATCTTCCAGCTCAAAGTCGAGTTCTCCCCCTATAAGAGATGCTTTAAAAATTTCTCTTTTTGCAGGGATTTCAGCAATAACATTCACGTAATTAATAGAGTTTAGCATTTCCTCCCTTATATCCGGTTCAACCTTGTTCAGCACAAAATAGACCTTGCAACCGCACTGGTTACCAAATTCCTCAAATTTCTTTGAAAGCTTGAGTGACTCGTAGGAAGGATCTATAACTACAAGGATCAGATCAAAGTCCTTGTCAACTCCGCGTCCGAAGTGTTCAGTACCTGCTTCGGTGTCCACGATTACTACATCGTCCATTCCAAGGTCAAGGTTTTCAAGAAATTCTCTGGTCAGGACTCCCATGGGGCAGGCACATCCTTCTCCGAAATCATGGATTTTACCTACAGCCATCAGCCTGACACCGTCCTTTTCTTCCACAAACTCTAAAGGAAGGTCGGATAAACTCCACCTCTCTTTAAAAAATCTGGACTGCTGGTTTGGTGCTCCTTCTGTTGTTGCCAGCCCCCGGAATTGAGTTGTCTTCGGAGCCCTTTGTTTTTCCTTAAAACTCTTTTTTCCTCCGAAATATTCCATTAGGTCTCGCGGAGCCGCCATTCCTAACTGGCTATGTAGCCCATAGTTAGATTCATCTATATCAAGCACAAGCACGTTTTTTGTTTTTGCCATTTGCTTTGCCAGGAGAGCAGAGACAGTACTTTTTCCGCTTCCTCCCTTTCCGCACACTGCTATTCTCATACCATGTTCACCTATTCCAGTAATTTACTCTGATGAGTTAAAACCCTTCTTTAAGCAATTTCCTAAGAGCTTTAAAAGGAAAAATCCCTTGTAAAATTAAAACCTCAGTTTTCTTGCACAAAAAAAATAAAAGTAATGATCAACTAATTAAGTATAGTTAAGCAAAATATGGCGTTTAAAGCTCTTACTTACTCTACTAAATATGTAATAATTTCATGACAAATTAAGCAGGATACCCGCGTTTTTAAACGTGGGAGGAATGCGTCAACATCCCCGAACCTGCTTTTATTATA
>MDTP02000003.1 GCA_001714685.2 Methanosarcina sp. Ant1
TAAGGACAAAATAATAAGGTTGATGGGAAAAAATTGTGAAAAATACTACTTTTGAGGAGAGATCTGCGGAAAGTCGGTTTCAACAGGAAAATCAGTAAAAAAAATTATTCAACCTTACTCCGCAAATGTATCTTAATGTTGAATTTATTTGCAAATTTGGCTTTATTCTAAACAGAACTGATGTATTTTAATTCGTGCGTTTTAAGAAAAATGGTTGAATTTTCTGGCGTATAATTAAGGGAAGCAGATTATTTAATACATACTATTATCCCCAAGAAACTTACTGCTATCGCAATTATAGTTATAAAAGCAATCAAAGCTGAACTTTCATTCTCAACCTGTTCGTCATTTTTATAACCCATACTATTAAACATGCGATTAATACTTAAAAACTTTTGTAAGTTTGGGTGGGTCTGGAAATAATAAATGATCTATTTAATTCTTGAATCTGCCAATTGAGACCAAAATAAGTTTATTACATTGCCGATTTTATTATTTTTATATTCCTTTTTAGTAAAAGTGAATTTAGTGAAGTTTATCGCGAAATTGACTACTTCTTACAGCTTTTTACTTACCTTTACTTTCTTACTTTACTTTCTTACTTTACTTTCTTACTTTACTTTCTTACTTTACTTTCTTACTTTACTTCCCTACTTTACTTCCCTACCTTACTTCCCTACTTTATTCAGAGCTTTTTCAAACTTATCGAGCCCAAGACCGATTTCGTCTTCTGTTATTACTAGGGGCGGGCAGAAGCGGATTGCGGAATCTCCACAGGGGAGGAGCAGGATTCTTTCTTTAAAGGCTTCCCTGAGAATTTTATCCCTTCGAATAGGGTCTACGGACTTATCGGATTTTACGATTTCAACACCTATCATCAGGCCTAGGCCGCGTACATCCCCAATGCAGGGGAAGTTTTCCTGAAGTTCTCTGAGGCGCTGCTTGATGTGGGAGCCCAGTTCCTTTACTCTATTTTGTGTATTTTCCCTTTCCAGAAACTCGAGGGAAGCAAGAGATGCAGCTGAGGCCAGGAGGTTTCCCCCAAAGGTGTTTGAATGGACACCAGGCGGCCAGTTCATGAGATCGCTGTCTGCAAGCATTGCACCTATGGGAAGACCTGCTCCAAGGGCTTTTGCAAGGCAGGAGATGTCAGCTCTGACCTCAAAATTCTCCATGGCAAGGAAGGGGCCTGTCCGGAAACAGCCAGTCTGGACTTCATCGGCTACGAGGAGAACATCATTGTCTGTGCAGATTTTTCTTACTTCCTTGTGAAACTCTGTTGGAGGAACTATGTACCCGCCTTCTCCCTGGAGAGGTTCGACGAAAACGGCAGCCGTATCGTCCGGGCTTAGTTCCCTCCGGAAAATCAGGTTTTCTATCTCTTTTGCACACTCTATCCCGCAAGATGGGTATTCGAGTTTAAGGGGACAGCGATAGCAGTAGGCATAGTGGGAATGAACTGTGCGGATTGAAGGAAAATGCTCCTTTTGCCTGATTTTTGAGCAGGTAAGGGAGAGAGAGCCCAAGGTACGGCCGTGAAAAGCGTTATAAAATGAAATAAGGTTTTGCCGCTTTGTTTTCCAGAAAGCGAGCTTGATTGCAGCTTCTACAGCTTCGGTCCCGCTGTTGCAGTAAAAGACTTTCGAATAAGCTGAAAGCTCTATCAACTTTTTTGCAAGTTTCACAGGCGGCTCGGCAAAAAAATCCCCATACCCGCAGTGGGTCATTTTTTCCAGCTGGGAGAAAATGGCAGCATTCACCTCAGGGTTAGAGTGGCCTGCATTCATTACCGCAATCCCTGCAACAAAGTCGAGATATTCTCTTCCGTCGACATCTGTGATTATGGAACCTTTTGCTCTGTCCACAACCAGAGGGTAAGGGCGGGCCGCGCAGGCAGAAACAATATTGCAGTCCTGCTCGATAATCTCCCTGGCTTTCGGGCCGACAATATCAATCAATCCTATTTCCTTGAATAAATCAAAATCTGCTGCCAGATTATTCTCAGGGCTTTCAATTCTTCCCGTTTTTTCAAATCGTCTCAGTTTCTCCTGATCCAGAATGTATTCCTCCCCAATCTCAAACATCATTCCGAATCTATCTGGGCTTTCTGCAGCTTTCCACTATAGTCTATATATACGGCTTTTACCTCTGTAAATTCCTTGATTGCTTCGGTCCCTGCTTCTCTGAAACCGTTTCCAGTTCCTTTTACGCCTCCGAAGGGGAGATGGACTTCGGCACCTATCGTGGGAGCATTAACGTATGTGATTCCGGCCTCAATTTTTTCAATTGCCTTAAAAGCGTTTATAATATTTCCTGTGTAGATTGCCGAAGAAAGCCCATATTTTGTATTGTTGGCCACCTCTATTGCTTCTTCAAGACTTGAGACAGTTATGACACTGAGTACTGGCCCGAAAATTTCTTCCTGTGCGATCCTCATATCCGGTCGTACATCTGTAAATATTGTAGGCTCAAAGAAATAACCCGGAAGACCAGGGTCTGTGGTATTCCCTCCGAGCAGAAGAGTTGCACCTTCTTCTTTTCCTGTTCTCACATACCTTTCGATTTTCTCAAGCTGAGCTTTGTTAATTACAGGCCCTATATCTGTTTCAGGCAAGAGCCCATTTCCTATCCTAAGAGCTTTTGTCTTTACAAGCAGCCGATTAATGAATTCATTTTTTATTTTCTCGTGTAAGATCAGTCTGCTCGTGGCCGTACAGCGCTGCCCGGTGGTCCCAAAAGCTCCCCAAAGCACGCCTTCAAGGGCCAGCTCAATATCGGCATCGTCCATGATAATTACAGGGTTTTTGCCTCCCAGTTCCAGAGAAACCCGTTTCATGGTTTTTGCACCTTCTTCCATTATCCATTTCCCGGTTTCAAGGCTGCCTGTAAAGGAAATAGCTTTGATACGCGGATGCTGGACTATCGCTTTTCCAACAGTCCCTCCTGGCCCGAGTACGATATTTAATACACCTGGAGGCAAACCTGCTTCCATCAGGATTTCTACCAGTTTGATAGCAAGCAAGGGCGTATCACTTGCAGGTTTGAAAACAATTGCGTTTCCCGTCACAAGGGCTGGCATGATCTTCCAGCTGGGGATTGCAATAGGAAAATTCCAGGGCGTAATCATGCCCACAACTCCTATAGGCCTTAATAAGGTCATACAGAGTTTTTCCTTGAGTTCGGAGGTTGTTGTCTCTCCAAGCATCCGTCTCCCTTCCCCTGCGGCATAGAATGTAATATCGATGGCTTCCTGCACATCTCCCCTGGTCTCTGGCAGGATCTTTCCCATTTCTTTTGTCATAAGGACAGCAAGTTCTTCCTTTCTCTCCTGCAAAATCCGGGCAGCCCTCAGAAGCACCTCAGCTCTTCGAGGAGCCGGAATTTCGCTCCAGATCCTGAACCCTATCTCTGCAGCTTCAACTGCCCTGTCTACATCCTCTATTCCAGCTACCTGTAATGTAGCCAGGTTTTCCAGACTAGCCGGATTGATATCATCAAAAACCTCTCCAGTTGACGAGTCTCTCAACTCCCCACCTATAAACAGTTTGTACTCATGAACCATAAAATCCCCTTAAAAGCTTGAATATACTAGGAGATAAATATATTTCCCGAAAATCTTTTCATTTCCAGAAAATCCTTTTCAGGCCAAAAACAAAATACTTCCGTGATCTTCCTTTTGAGCTCCAGCATAAAGCAAATACTGGAGGTGCCCTGGCCCGAATATAATTGCTTCAGAAGTCGTTGAAAATCTGGAATCGGCTCTGGGAAATTTCAGCGTCACTTATCAGGCCTCTTGAGAGATGAGACTAAACCTCTTTACCAGCTCATTAGTTTGTGTGATGACTTCAGTGAAACTTAGAACGGCTTTTGAAGACAGCGAGAAACTCAAGGAGACAATCCCAGGACTTTGTTATAAGGAGCGGCTACCTAAAAGATAAAATACGTTTTAATAAGCCGGTTTTAAGTCCTCTTGAGCGAAGCGAAAAGGACAGCGCACTGCAGAGCCGCAACTCTGCCGAAAAGGACTTCGTGCTCCCGAAGCGAAACTCGGGAGGCGCAACTCGGCTGGCGCAACTCGGCGCGCAAAAAAGTTTATCATACTTTAATATATATAAATAAATTAAAGAAATAATCACGAATAACAGTTAATCTGACCAGAAAAGGATCGTGATGTATTGGCAAAGGATGAGCGTATCAGGTTTCCATCAGGTTCATATCAGGCTCTTTATAAAGGTATCTGCTATAGAATAGATCCTGAGAATGACGCCGTGGAAATGACCAAAAGACTAAATCTTAGATATAGCCCCGAGAGCAAGGAAGCGGCTATTAATCTGGTCAACGAACTTGGGGCGGAAAGAATTAAAAAAAGAGTCAATATATTCTCAAAACTCCTCCTCGCTTCGATCTTATTATTCTTGTTCCTGACTCTTCTCCCAGTTCTTTTTTCCGGAAAATCCGAAGCCCTTCTATCTTTGGGGAGATTCATAACGGTTATTTCCGAAATTGCCTTCCTTTACATGTTCGGCTGTTGCAATGTTACAATGAATTATTATAAGGATTCACATTGCGAAAAATGCGGGAAATATTTTGTTTTTGAAGAATTTCAAGCTCCCTTGTTGAAAGAAGAAAGCAAAACCAATGCCTACATAAGAACCTTAACAAAATACTGGCGCTGCAAAGATTGCGGATATGAAGATATAAGAGTCGAACCCCAACACATAGATTATCACTTCGGGAAAAGGCAGCCCATATTAAAAGAAGATAAATGTGAGGAATGTGGAAAAGAGCATGCAATAGAAGAATACAGGAATGTCGATTTATTAATTTATTTTGTCAGAAAGAAATTCAGGTATTTAAAATGCAGATATTGTGGGTATCATGAAATCAGACTCCATTCAAAAATTTAATTTCACTGGATAAATTGCCAGGTTTTCCGACAAAATTACTACAAGTGTTTTTGATCGTAGTATAATATGGTTTTGATCGGTCCCTGGGGTTTATTTTGCAATCGAAGCACCATAGTCCGTGGATCTTATTAAAGTCTGAACTCTTAATCTTTCAAAAATTTTGACATATATACATTATCAAGAAAATATCCGAGTTTCCGATAATATTCTCTGGCTCCGATTCCGCTAACAACGGCGAGTTTCCGGTAGCCAGATTCAATCGCTATTTTTTCTGCATATTCCAGAAGTTCTTTCCCATATCCTCTATGCTGCCAATCATTCTGCTTTGCTCCTTTTCCCACAGGTACCATAGAGCCATAAACATGCAGTTCTCTGATCAAAGCGGCCTCCTGCAGCTCCGGGCGATGAGGGGCGGCGGGGAATCGCAGGCGGGCAAATCCTATAAGAATGTCCGCAGCAAGATCTTCAAATGCGATGAAATATTCTCTGCCTTCACAAGCTTCATAGGTTTCTACAGTCAGTTCAATATCCTTCTCGTCCACTTTTCTCCCTTTCAGGCTGGTATGCCCCACTTCCCTGCAGCGGATACAGCTGCACTTCCCTCCTTTTTCTCTAAGCTTTTCTTCCGCAAGCTGTCTGAGGTTACTCTTTCGGACTCCTGCGAAGATCTGGTGGGCGGGAATATCGCGCTGGACACGCTGGAGTCTTACCCATTTAGGCAGGATCGCCTTTATGTCTGCAACAAGTTCTGCTGCCTCTTCGTCCGAAATAGCTTCATATTTCCCTGCTTCCCAGAGCCTGTACAGAGGAGTACCTTCAGTCACAAGAGTAGGATAAATCTTGAGATAATCGGGCCTGAAGCGAGAGTCCTCAAAGAGCTTTTTAAAACCTCTAAGGTCCAATTCTGAATCCGAACCAGGTAGATGAGGCATCATGTGGAATCCAACCTTGAGCGCGCTGTCTCTTAATACCTGGTTAGCCCTTACGATTTCTGCGACGCCGTGCCCTCTCTGCATGCGGGTGAGCACAAAATCATAAACACTCTGAACCCCAAGCTCTATTTTTGTTCCTCCCAGCCTGAGGAATTCGTCCACGTGTTTTGCTTCTGTCCAGTCTGGACGAGTTTCAAATGTAATTCCTATATTTCGAATCCCAGCTGTCTCGTTGGCTTTTTGTACCTCTTCAAGAGGTATATAGGGCATAGAATTCCCGATTTTCCAGGCATTTTCTCTCCACTCCTTACAGGTGAAATCGTTCATTGCCTCAATGCACCTTTTGGTAAACCATTCCTGATAGTCAAGACTGCGTGCGGAAAATGTGCCTCCCATAACTATCAATTCCACTTTCTCTATATCGTGGCCTATTTCTTTGAGCTGGGAGAGCCTGGAACTTACTTGGGAGTAGGGATCAAACTCGTGCTGGATCGCTCTCATAGCTGCAGGCTCCCTCCCCATGTAACTTTGAGGAGACTTAAAAGCAGAGTTTGGGCCGCCTGGACAGGGCAGACAAACTCCATGCGGGCATGGAGCCGGAGAAGTCATTACAGCAATTACCGCCACTCCGGAAATCGTTCTCACTGGTTTACGTTTCAGGAATTCCTTAACTATGGTCTGCTCTTCTGGGGAACCCTGCATTATAATGTCCCCATTCCTGGGCAGGCTGGCCAGATGATAGTGCTTACTGACTTCCTTTTTTGCTTTGTTCAACTGATTCTCTTCTTCTATTTCGCCTGCCAGTACTTTATCAAGGATTTTCCTGCAAGCTCTGATGTAATCTTCTTCTCTCATCTCAAGTTCCGTCTTTCCGGTTTTCTGGATTTCCGGCTTTTTCTTTTGCGGCAGAGTTTCGCTTCCCGAGTTTCGCTTCCCGAGTTTCGCTTCGGGAGCACGAGGTCCTTTTCGCTGCGCTCAAGAGGACTAATTACAGGTTTACAGTTTTTTCCGCGCTTCTCGTGGTCATATAGCATAAATGACTTAAGTGTGAATAAGTACGTTTGAAACTCTAATTTCGGTCTTTTTAAAAGCAGTCTGCTTCAATTCTCATAATGAGCTCATCCCAAAAACAATTTTGTTTTCACATAAAAAGAGTTTCAGAACGATTTTCATGATCTGAAACTCGATTGGTCATCCGGAATTTGAAATTCAGAGACGCAATTTTGAGTTTTGGGGTCAGTTCAATATGAATAAAATGGACCGCAGTAATATGCCCCAATAAAAGACTCTTTACTTCTACAGCTTTCCGCGGTCTGTAATCTGCTTAGCAAAGATCTAACCCAATTAAAAAAGTTCCGTGTCCTAGCTCCGGCTTAAGGCCCATTACAGACCTTATGTACTCATCTGATGGAGTGGAAGGGGATGCAAGTATGGCATTGATTACACCGGTTACACATTCTACTTCCTGGCATTTCTGGGGAGGGAGAACGACAGTTATAGGTTCTTTCTTTGCATCCTTTGGTTTAGTTACTGCACTCCTGTAAATCACAAAGTTGCCCATAACCACCATATCCTTGCATTTTTTACATTCCTCGAGTTTTTCGGGATCGTAAATATCTTCACCAACCTTCTCTCCATATTGCATGAGAACCACGTTGGGCCCTTCAGGCCAGACATAATCCATATTAGTTGTAACGGCGATGATTATCTGACGCTTGAATACCTCCTTAGTTCCCTGGTTGTCTCCTACACCAAGGCCCATAAGGACAGCTCCCTCTGCCTTTTTTTCAAGCTCAATAACTTTTTCTTTGTCTTTCTCATCTAAAATATATGTCTTTTCTACGCCTTTGATGGCTTTTATCTTGCATATGACATCCTGGATAACATCTTTACATTCCAATGCGAATCCCCTTCGTGTTTTTAGACCATATTATATTATTGGGGTATAAAATATGATCTTATTTAATTTTTCTTATATTCGCAATGTATCTGGCTTTTCTGCCGTTCTCTAATCTTCACTAATCTTCACTAATCTTCACTATTGTTTCATATCATTTATTTTATATTTCTTATTTTATATCGTCAATTTCTAATAGCACACAGATTTCCTATACAAATAAGGGAAAATATATTATTTCGGACTTTGTTATTATAAAAATAATGGGAGTGCTCCCCAGTAATATCTAAATTATTTTGATTTATACTGCAACTTTTTGTTGCTATTTTTCAAAATTAGTGCTCCAATAAGGTTCCTTCTGAGTTCAAAGGGAAGCTAACAGGATAATGTATCGAAATAAACTGGAAATTTATGCAGGTTAGTTTTTTGGGTCTAAAGAGGTCTTGAAATACAGTAAATTACAGTAAATAATACCCTGACCTGATATATTTTTAAAATTAGTAATGTCTGAAATTATTTGGCTAAGAGCTTTATATACGTACCTTCTTTACCCAATAGTATTGTATAAGTATTTCTACTTTATCTTTTGATTCAACTCCTGACGAATATCCTGCCTGAGTTCTTTCGACATTTACCGTCATTTGTATCGTTGTTTTGCGGTTTTCCTCTTCAAATTCACTGAAATTGACCACAAAAGATTTAATAAGGCAATTATTTTATAAACACTTGTAATCCAATTTAGAGGGATAAGTAGGGAATGAAATCCTCATCGACAATAGACGAAATATAATTAATGATATATATAAGTCTAATTTGGTGAAGAATGGTGAAACCCTTTAAGTGTTGATCCCGACACTTCTTCTTACATACAATATATATTAACAAACATGGAGGAAACAATAAAATGAAGAGATTTGCAGCAGTTACACTGGCTGCTCTCATGCTTTTAACTGTATTTGCATCCGCCGCAAGTGCAGTAGCAGCAAATGAAAGCATTGGGGTCCGCGGTCCTGTGTATAACGGCTCTAACATTAACGACATTTTAGCCAAACAACCTGGCGGTGTCATTAAAATGGATGCTACTCAATTTGCAGCATTCTTCTACGATATCAACGACAACGTGACAACTGAAACTCTTTCCATTCTTCCTGGTGGAAGCTCTGGCAACGTCATCGGAAAGAACAGTCTTGTCTACACAACCACCATTGCGAAGACTGAATACCAGTTTGAAGGTTTTGGCAATTACAGTGTGCTCGGTTTCTTCGCAGACAAGTACATCCCGCTGAAATCTAACGACGCTAGCAAGCTCGCCAAGCTCGTTCTTGACAGCGATGACAAGTACACCCTCAAGACCGGCGAAAAACTCGATCTCGGCTCTGGATATGCTCTTGAAGCCAAGCAGGTCGATGTTGACGGTAAGAAGGTCTGGCTCGAATTCAGCAAGGACGGACAATATGTAGATGATCAGATCGTCTCAACTGATGCTGGCTCTAACACCTGGACTTGCGAACTTGACAAGATTCAGGGCGAAGACAATGTACCTGTCCTGAAAGTCCATGTTAACCAGGTCTTCCAGGGTGCAGTCGACAGCATTGCTCAGATCGATGGTCTCTGGCTCATTGACTACGCAAACGCCATGAAGATCGAGTCTGACGATGAATTCGGCAAACTCAACAATGTTGGTATCAGCGGTGCTACCCTTACCGTCTCCAACGACGATACCATGACTCTGACCAGGGACTCTGATGTGGAAATCGGCCAGGGAATGTTCTTAAAGGTCGCTGACACAGGCGCCGATGCGCTCAGGTTCTATGCATTTAAGGAAATCACAGATGCTGGAACTCATCAAATAAGAGGACAGGTTGCATCTGGTAACGCTGAATGGACTGCAGCTAACTTTGCAGGCTTCTTCTACGACCTGAAAAAGAACGTCGCTACAGAATCCCTTAAGGTTTCTGGTCTTAGCGGAAACGTGATCCCCAAGAACGGTCTCGTTTACACTACAACCATCGCGAAAATTGACTACCAGTCTGCAGATTTCAACGGATCTTATCCTGTTCTCGGCTTCTTTGCTGAAGAATACGTCCCACTGAAATCTAACGACGCTAGCAAGCTCGCCAAGCTCGTTCTTGACAGCGATGACAAGTACACCCTCAAAACCGGTGAAAAACTCGATCTCGGCTCTGGATATGCTCTTGAAGCCAAGCAGGTCGATGTTGACGGTAAGAAGGTATGGCTTGAATTCACTAAAGACGGACAATATGTAGATGACCAGATCATCGCAACTGATGTTGGCACTAACACCTGGACTTGCGAACTTGACAAGATTCAGGGCGAAGACAATGTTCCTGTCCTGAAAGTCCATGTTAACCAGGTCTTCCAGGGTGCAGTTGACAGCATTGCTCAGATCGATGCAATCTGGCTCATTGACTACGCAACCGCCATGAAGATCGAGTCTGACGATGAATTCGGCAAGCTCAACAATGTTGGCATCAGCGGTGCTACCCTTACCGTCTCCAACGATGATACCTTCACTCTGACCAGGGACTCTGATGTGGAAATCGGCCAAGGCATGTCCTTCAAGATCGCCGACGCCGACACACTCAGGTACTTCCCATACGTCGAGAAGACCATCGGTAACGAGACTGGTAACGTAACAACCCCAAGTGGCCCAAGTGTCACCCCAGGTAACGACACCAACGTAACCACTGGTAACGACACCAACGTAACCGCTCCAGTCGGTAACGAAACCACCCCTGCTGTAGGAGGAGAGACTCCAGGCGCAACCACCCCTGAAGGAGAAACTCCAGCTGCAAACAACACAAGCACTGAGAAGAAAGAAGGTTCTCCTGGATTCGGAGTTATACTCGGAATTTCCGGACTGCTTGCAGTTGTCTACCTCGTCAGGAGGAACAAGTAAATTTTCTGAGTGAAGGATTTTCTTAATCCTTCTCTCTTTCAATCTTTTTTTGTTTACTATTGCAGATAACTTTTTATTTGCTGATTTCTTAAGTTCTGTTGATTCTTTTAATTTTAAAATCCTGATTCTTCAAGCCGTCTGGCTGCCGTCAGGATTTCAAGATCAGGTGAAATTTTATGAAAAAAAGTACAGCTTTACTATCTCTGTTTGCGGTTTTGATGATCGCGTTTTCAGGTTGCGTGGGTAACAATACTCCTGCAGCTAACGGGACAAATTCGGATAATCCGAAAGCAAACGTAATTTCTGGTGAAGATGCAGCTGGAATAAGTAAAATCAAAAATATGTCTGCAGGCTTTGAATACGTTGGCAATATTTCGCTCTCCACAGACGTGATTAAAAACAATTACAACGCTGAGAATGTCTCCGGAATCCTTGGAGGATCTGAAGGATTCTACAAAGGTTCTAACAACTCTGACTTTTATATAGATGTAATCCAGTTTGAAAATAAGGAGGCTGCAAATAATTTCATCTCTACTTATAAGTCTTCCTTCACGCCATTAAAGGAAGGTTCCCGTTTTGCGGAAGAGTCTTTTAACGGGCACTCTGCTGTGAGAATCACAGATTATGTCACAGATGCAGGAAAATCAGTTCCCAGGTACTCCTATATCTGGAACAACGAAAACTATGTGTTAGTAGCTTCTGGAAGTACTGTTGACAACTCTCTGGTAAGGCAGCTGGCAGAAGCAACAGGATACTGAAAATACTTTCTTTTTAATGAAAGGGCTCAGTGCCCTTTTTCTTCTCTTTTTCAGTATTTTTTTACTTTCAAATTTACTTTTAAATTTTAGGAGCTTCTAAAATTATTGCATAAACTATGGCTTTAAAATGCTTATTTTTGATAAAGAGTATAAACAAGTCTCTCTCCAAAAGCACGCTCTAAAAATCTCATACTGGAAAAATAAGCGCAATCGATTTAAAATTAGTAATAAGTTAATATAGGAACTTAATGCTTTTTACAAATTATATTCATCTGTAATTATAGCATCAGATTTTATTTCTAATTTTACCTGGTGGAAAGCACATAATAAGGAAAAAAAAGCCTTTAAAAACTAAAATAAAGGTTTTTTGTCCCTTTAAGTGATAAATGATATATTTATCTCCTGTACTTTCCCAATAAAAGTACAGAAGATTATTTAATCCAGTAAATGAAGCTCATCAACTCTTAAAACAGGCTCATTTTCGAGGGTATTTAAGTTTACTTTTCATTGTTCCGGATCCTCTTTCATTTTATCAGCAGTACACCTTTTCCGCCGACGTTAACATCGCCTGTGAACTTACGGTAGATAACACCCTCTACCTCTTCCGTCCCTTCTTCTTTATAAGAAGGAAGCAGGTCTGACACCTCACCTTTAATAATGACTGTACCGCTCTTCATTTCGCTTGCAGGCATTGTGGCGTTGCCTTCGATTACGATTTTTCCGCCGTTGTTTGAGATTGCAGGAAGGAGTCCTACATTACCTTTCACAATGATTTCTCCTCCACACATATGTTCACCGACGTAGTCCCTGGTATTGCCATTGACCGTAATTTTTCCCCCGCGCATGCCGCAGGATTCTCCCCGGTAACCCGACCCTACATAGTAGGAGGCATTTCCATTGAGAACGATTTCTCCACCCATCATCTCGCAGCCGAGCCAGCTGTCAGCATCTCCGTTAATTACGATCTTTCCGCCCTTCATACCAAAGCCGCAGTGCATGTCCACGTTGCCATTGATCTCTATTTCCCCTGCACTCATATTCTGCCCGATGCGTTTTACTCTGGAAACATCACCTTTGAAAACAATCTTTGTATTTTCTGCCGAATCACTGCCTTCTACACTTACATTGAAGAAGTCTCCAAGAGGGCACTGGCCATTCCCGTACCAGACCGGAATTGCCTTTATTTCTCCTTCGGTCTTGCCTGCAAAATTGTCCGGGTTTACGTTATCGGCTTCTATGGGGATTTTATTGGGTTTTTTCAGGGAAAGCGTCACAATCTGCATTTAGAACACCCCTTCAGTGGCGATTTCAACAGGCTTTTGAAGGTACGTATCCTCAACCATGTAATTGGACTTGCTCACTGTGTAATACTTCCTGAATTTAACATCTATATCTTTCTGCATTGCGATGTCGATATTTGCGGGAACTTTAGCGTTTACCCAGTAGACCTTGCCTTTCGGAGTGGCTTCGATTTCTCCGTCTTTTACAACAACCTCTCCATCTTTCAGAGTGTATGCTGCACCTGAAAAAGCTTTCTTAACTTTCGCGTACTCTGTCGAGGGATCAATCTGTCCAGGCAGGATGTCATAGATTGCAATGTCGGCATCTGAACCAACTTTAAGGTTTCCTTTTTCAGGCATGCTGTACATCTTTGACTGAATACCTCTGGTCATGACGGCAAGCTCGTAGAAATCAAGTTCCCTGTCGATACCCGGCAGTACCATCCTGTCAATGGCCATCTTTGAAAATCCAGAAATAACCTCTTCCCTTCTCTTTGCACTCATAAGGTAGGTGAAAGCTTCAGGGTAGTTCACAAAAGAACCGCCGTTAGGGCTGTCTGTTGTAAACATGACTTTCCAGGGGTCTTTTACTAGCAGCGCAAGCTCAAGCCCGATTGCCCACTGGACTGCATTTACGAAACTCTTTGGAGAATAAAATAGGGGCACGACTCCGGACGCATCTTCCAGTTCAATGTCCTGGTTGCTCCATTTCTCGTGCAGCATTCTTGCATTTGCATATTCTACAGGTCCATCTGCGGTCATTGTTACTGCAGGGCCAAAGATAACCTGTCCCAGGTCAAAAGTCATATGGTCTGCTCCATTCACATAGTCTGCAACCATGGGAGCTCCTGTCTCAAAGTCTCTCCAGGAGGTGCCTGCATAGGCATTGAACTGCACGTGAGTTACATGCAGAGCTTGTCTGTCTCTGCTCGGATTAATCTTCTCAAAAAGCTTCATGGTTTCTATTGTGGTTGCATAGTTTCCTGGCTTTCCGAGGTTGTTGCAGTGCACATGCACGGAATGGGGAAGCTGCAGGCGTTCATTGGCTTCGGCAAGCCCCATAAGGATCTCTGCCGGAGTTACATCAAAGTTCGGGACAGGGTCGTAGAGTCCGCTTACGTTCTTTCCCCAGCCCCAGGCTTCTCCTCCTCCTGGGTTTACAATTTTTACTCCGTAGCCTCTTGAAGCTCTCAGGCCCCACGAAACATACGCTGCCAGTTTTTCAGGTTCTTTATCCCTGATATACTCCATGACCTGCCAGTTGCTTCCAAAGAGGGAGAGTCCCATCTTGTCCAGGATTGGAATTTCTTTGAACTCCTCATGGGTGTGCCTTGCAGCAAGAAGGGGAATTGCAGCTTCACAGATAGTTGTGTACCCGAGTTTTGCATACCTGTACCCGATTGCATAGGTATTTGGGGTATTGTACCCTACCTGTGCTCTTGTTTTTTCGGTACGCGCAACCTGGCCAGATAGCCCTGGTACAAGGTTTTTCCTTGCATCGTTTGGATTCATGAAGCGCCCTACGTTAATTTTTCCGGCGCTGTGTGTGTGTCCGTCAAAGCCCCCTGCCATGGTGAGCCTGCCTTCTGCATCAATAATTTTTGCGCTTCCAGATACGCTTTCTACTATTTTTCCGTCCCTGATGCAGATATCCATAGTCTCGCAATTAATACCCTGGACAGGATCGCAGACGTTAGCGTTTTTAATCAGCATTTCCGACATCTTCATGCACCTCTCTTCAGTTCCCTGACCTTTGCAGTCAGATCTTTTACAATCTCTTCGTCGGTCTTGAATTTCGAATCGATCAATTTCTTCATACGGAGGGAAATCGCATCCATACGGTAAGCTGTCCCTTCTGCTTCTATCCCAACAACGGCTGCCGGAATAACCACATCTGCAATTTCGGTTGTAGGGTTGGCATACGGGTCAATCTGAATTACAGGAATCCTTGCAAGGTGCATGACAGCTTTTTGCGGGAAATGAGCTCCCGGATCAGCCGCGGATATGATTGCAGCATCCGGCTCTTCACGCACAAGAAGGTCATTTGCTCCTGTTTCTCCAGGGTTGTAATAGGGGTATCCTTTGGCAAAGTCGATTGCCATAGGGAAACCGGTCTCCCAGGTTGCCACCTGTCCGAAACCTGTGACGTTATAGTGCCCACGCATTGCGATCATAACGGCTTTTGTGTGCTGGTTAAGATCAGAAATGAGGGAAGACACAGCGTCTCCGTTTTTGTACTTTGAACGAGACTGAGTGACTCCCATCCCGAAGAAGACGCAGACGAACTTTGCATTCTTCAGAATCTCTGCAAGCTCAAGGATTTCAGCCTTTGGAACGCCTGCAACTGTTTCCGGAATAACATCTTCGTGCCCGTTTACAATTGAGCGGAGAGCAGTAATCAGGAGCAGGTCCGATCCCTGGTCGATTTCTACATATTTGTCAGCCAGTTTTGCAGTGTCCGTTTTCCTGACGTCAATTACCACCATTTTCCTGCCTTTCCGCCCTTTCTCGGTAAAGAAGCCCTTTGAAAAGATTGAGTAACGGCTCATGTGCCTCGGGTGGGCATGTACAGGGTTGCATCCCCAGAAGAGGATAACATCTGCCCTGTTCTTTATTTCTCCAAGAGTGGCTGAAGGAGACCCTTTCTCCTGTGCAGCAAGAGCTGTTGGCCCATGGCAGACATTTGCTGTAGAATCAATGACTGAACCTGTTTCTTCTGCAAGCTGAATGGCTCCGCTGATTGCTTCACAGGAGGTAGAGCACCAGCCGTAGGAAAGAGTCCTTCTGGATTTCACCAGAATTTTTGCAGCAGCTTCAATTGCTTCGTCGTAAGAGACCGGGACAAGTTCCCCTTCCTTCCTGATCATAGGGGTTTCTATCCTGTCGTGCTCAAACATGCCGACAAATTTGCTGTGCCCTAGGATGCAGGCGTTTCCGACTTTTGTGATTTTATTTTCTTCAACAGTGACTGTGATATCATCGCAGAGGGACCCGCAAAAGGAGCACACTGCGTCTTTAATTACTGGCATATTTTTTCCTCCGTGTTTTTCAGGTTTCTCCGGATCGAATTGAAAAGGTGAATTTCTCGCTTCACGGGATTTTAATCTTCCATGTACTTCTTCATCAAAGACTTCATGTCCAGCGGCTTTTCATCCGTGACCTCAATTTCCGCAGGCACGCCTTTGAATCCGGGCATTCCGCAGCCGTGTGTATCAGGATTCATCACTGCATTCACCCAGGGTCCCATTGGGATAAAGGCAAGACCTTCCGGATTTCCGTCATTTGCCTTTGCAAATACTACCACTTCCCCAAACTCGGTGGTAACCTTCAGGCTGTCTCCCTCGGAGGCACCCAGCCTCGCAAGGTCTGCGGAGTTCAGCTCGCAGTATGTGCAGGCGTCAAAATAACCTTTGTGTGTTTTTGCCTCCAGATGTGCGCCCTGGTCGGCAGTTCTTCCTGATATGAGATTTGCTTTTATTTTCATGGAAATTCCTCATCTGGGATCTAATTCGGATATCTAGGTAAGCTGAATAATTTTTCTGAAACGTCAGTATCAAATTTCTACTATCCAACAGTCCTCTGAGCCAGAAGATTCAGGCGTCCTTCCAAGGACTGATCATGCCTGATGATGACTTATCATGACTTATCATTAACCCGAGGTCATGGCTTTCTTAAGAGGTATTGATTTAGAAATTTACGGGGGCCAATGGTTAAGAGTCAATAGTTAAATGAGTGAATGGAATTCTGAGAGTTGGCCTCTGGAGACTCAATTTATCAGGAACGCTATCAAAAGCAGTTCTTTTGACAATATTTCAAGTCTTAAGGATTAAAGGGATTATTTGTATGGGAAATCGATCCTTAGACGCTTTTTTAATTGGGTGCCTATTTAGACCGTTCATTATAATTCCATATGTTATATATATTTATTTAGATTTAAATTTGTTTTCGGCCTTTAAACTCATATATTGCTGATCAAAGTCTTTTCTGAAAGTGCTTTCTCGCTTACCACGTTTTTAAAAATCGATCTGAAAGCTTATTTATATCGCTTCTTTATTATATATTTGTTTGCTATATAGGCTATATCCAAATAATTTCCTTTTATTATATATCACCCTATTATGTTATCTCAAACATAACGTGTTTACTGATGTCTTTAATATATTCTGATAACTGGCAAACTCATCCTTCTCGATCTAAGGCAGCGTTCTTCAAGTAGTTATTTAAGAAAAAATACATTTTTTCCGCCTCCAATCGTTACCCTTTAATATATCTTTGTACATTTGTGTGTTGCAAGCCCGGATAGCCTAGTCGGTTGGGGCGCCAGACTCATAGGGACCTTATATGAGGCGTCTTTAATCTCCTGAGATATCTGGAGGTCGCGTGTTCGAGTCACGCTCCGGGCATCTGAATTTTCTTTAAAAGCGTATTTTTGTCAAAATATTTGCTATCTATAACTTCAAGTCCTCATTCATTTTTACATGTTCTATTTTTCTCTTTTTTAGACCATCTAAGATGCTTTTAAAATACCTTTTTTGTGATTGGTAGCCATATCCTAAACGTTCAACAGAGAGCCCGAGAATTATCTATGCTTTCTTCTGTGTTCTCTCTTCTGTGAATGTGAGTTAAGAAGCTTTAAGCCTCCAAAATACGAGAATACAGTTAAAAGCCTACAGTTTTTGAGTAAATCTTTTAACTTTTTCATTGATTCATTTTGGAAAATCTTTAAATTAATTAAAACTCTCGCGTTTATGGCTTATTTTTGCAGGTTTCGTTCTTATTTCCGTGTTCACTCCGTCTATATTTACTAAATCTTTCCCATTTCAGTGACTCACTGAAGAACATGTGTTAAATGAGCCCCTTTTTCATTCTTTTTCTTTGTTTTCATAATCAGTAAAAAAGCGATTTCATAAGGCTCTTTTTCTGTATTCGCTGTGTGCCTGGTAAAATGTTTATGAATATACTCGGACGGTAATCGATCAACTGCCCTATATTCACATAGTCACTAGACCAATCAAGGTTAGAAAAGCATCAATGTTAAAATATCGGTCGTGCCCCTTTAGCTGGTTGATATTTCATCTTAGAATCCACTTTGTTCAAATGCACTCGTTTTCCAAGTTTACCTTCATACGATAACCAAAACATACACAGCTCGGAAAAGAGATGCAGAACGGAAGCATGTGAATTTACTGGATAAATATCAACTTATTTTGATGGACCACCCAAAAATGACACAATGCCAAAATCTAGTGATGAACGTATAATTAAAAATCACTTGATATTGAAAATGGTCACAATCCTTTGAATTTTATCTGTCGATTGATGCCGAAAGATCTCGAATATTGAGTTTGATTGAAGCCTGAATTCTTCTTGAAAATTCAAGATTTCGATCAAAAAAATGCAAAAATCACTAGATTTTGGAACTGAGTCACCAAAATATCTAAAAAATATGAACTGTTATAGATGCAAAGAAGATACAAAAGGAAAAATAAGGATTTCACTGGGTACCAACAGGATATCAAGGCAGTGCAAGCCGAAAACACGAGATTTAAAGAGTATTTGCTGAACGCTCCAGATGCACTGGAATTATTCTAGCTTCGGCCAGGTCTGAAGAATTGAAAGGCATTATACTTAAGCAGGAGCTCGAGTATCTTGAGAATATGCGTAATAACTATTGTTGCGGGTTCAAAAACTCATCAATCCGAAGGCTATAGAGGCACCTGGAGCTAAAAAACCATGGTGGAGATTTTGGTAACTTTTGTTTATTTCCTAAAAAGCACCTAATCGTCATCTTCACTAGGATATTTAGGGACAATAGAATACGATAGAATCCCGACCGCAACAAAAAAAATGCCAAGAACTAAACCAGCGGGACCGTCAAGAACCCACCCTAACCTCGCAACGAAACACATCAGCACAAGCAACATTAATTATTAAACATAATATATTAATTGCGAAACAGTTATAAATAATTTATTATTTATACATCCCTTCTCCAGCAGAAAACACTATCAAGGGACTTTTATTATATCTCTCTTGAAGCAATCTTTTTTATTACTGTTGCCTCTGACTGCTTAAAATCGAGGAGATATCCAAAGCCTAATAAAAGTACCTTTCTCAAAACACTACTACGTCCGTAATCAGAATAAGATGACGCAATACCAGAACATCCGGGAAAACAAAGACGAAATAAAACGGTGGATATCCGTTATAAACAGATAGCCTGAGGGTGTGCGCTACTCGAGGCATACAGTCGTATATTCAATGTGTGAATACAACTTATACAAACGGACATCCATACAAACAGCAAAGAGCCAGAAAAATCAACATACGAATGAAAAGGGTATCAGACATATCAAATCAAAAAACAATTGTTAAGCCCCTGGAACAAAAAAACACATTAAAGAAAGATTGGAGAATGCCCGGAAGATTTATGTTCCTTCTACTGTAGCCCCCGATACAGTCGCTCCGATGATATTCCCCCTCAAGATTATTTGTTCGGAACAGGACCAAAGTCTTCCAGGCAATTATTTATTCACATACCCTACCGGTTATTCTTCACTCTTTTGACCTTTTAACTTCCCCTATAATATACAATTATCCCCCTAGTTATTTTAAATTAATTATACGAAAAATAGTTTCTGAACAAAAGTTACTTCCATATAATATATTTTAAAATCAAACAACAATTTAATATTAATTATGTTTTTATAAAATTTTTTAGGATCTCCAACATATGGTATTGAGCTTTTTTCCTCCTAAGACAACACATATATATTTTATATCAAATTCTTGGTTTTTAAACATCCGATAAGAATTATTATAAAAACTATCTAAAACAAATTTAAAATATTTAAATATTGTGCATATCTGGTAGAGATTTTGGTAAATGTAGTTTAAGCATATTTCAGCTACAGTTATTGAAAACCCATTAAGGAATAGCTAGAAAATAACTTCGAGTTTTCACTTTGGGAATAGCTCTATAATTCCATTTCCCTAAATAATCATCAAAGACAATATCGGTAACCAAATACTTGAAATTATATTTTTGTCATTCCTAAGTACTTGAAGTCTCACTATATTTCCTTCTTTTTTCACTCTAAAAACAGGTCCAGACGCTCATCAATCAGAAGGCTATAGAGACACCAGGAACTAAAAAGCCCTGGTGGAAATTTTGGTAACCTTTTTTGGGGCCGAAAAAACTTACTATTATTCTGGTTCTTTGGCTGTTCTCGCCCTTCAAATTCTTCAAAAACTATAATATGCATCTGCCTATAATGGGTGTGACTTTTGCCCCTCTTCAGGATCTTCAGGTGGCCAACAAGGGGTTTCAGCCGCGTTATAAACTAAATATTACATCCTGTACTTCTGGGCCACGCTCGAGGGTTTCAATTTTTCTAAGAAGAGTTGCTGCTGTTACCATCTTATAGGCCCCGATTACCTCTCTAAGTCTTCCTGATCTTCAAAATATGGGGTCTAAACCGTCTCTGATGCCAGGCTTTCCGCCGGCATGCTTTCCAGAGACTGAAGTCTGCGCTGAAGTTCTTCAAGTTCCAAATCTTTTTGTATGAAGTTTTGAGTCTGCAATGCTTGAGTAAAGACAAGGATAATTCAAGCAGTTTGTGGAAAAAATTATAGTAGGAATAATAGTGAAAATTGAAGCAAGGGCAGAGAAGCAATTTGTAAAAAGGGATTCAACTCCTTTTTAGGCTTTTTTCGATCAATTTGGGGGATTTAACAGGATAGAAAACTCAAAAGACTATATAAAAATTTATGATATAATTAAATAAATATTTATATTAAGTACGAGTAGTTTATATCGAGGTATAAATAAAAAACAAAAAACTTTACTGTGTGGAAAAACATGAAAATTCGAGTAGTTAGTTCCAGAGAGGAAATCTTCACTCTCAATCCTAATGAACGTGTTGTTCACCTGGCTTTCAGGCCTTCGAACAAGGATATATTTGGACTGGTTGAAACCTGCCCGAAAATTGAGGTAATTCAGTTACCGCCGTCTTATAGGCGCACGGTCTCAAAGTCCATTGAAATGTTCCTTGAGATGCAGAGAATCCAGCTCCTTGAAGGGGACGTCTGGGGTCACAGGAAGGACATTAATGAATATTACAATGTTCCATCCTCAGTGATTGAAAAGATGAAGGCAATGAAAAATGAAGGTAAATCCACTGAGGATATCGAAGCCAAGATTTCAAGGGAAAGCAAGCTTAACCCTGAAATGGTTGCTTATATCCTTAATAGGGAAGTTCATGCCTGAATTCTTTCAGGATAAGATATGCCCTTAAAAATCTTTACTGGGGATTAGACTCTACAGAAGATGTCGAATCTTTCGTGATATAATCTCCAGTTTAAATCTGCCATTTTGAGGAAATGAGATCACTTGAAAGTACAATTGATGCCAATTTTTCGAAAAGATCCTTTTCTTTCTTCAGGGTCATAACTGCCTTAATTTTTTTAGTCAAAATATCTGGATAATTATATTGAATTCTATATTTCGAATAATCGATTAATCTCCTGATCCTTAAACCAATCCTGAAGACTCTTAACGACTAAATAAATGGGTTTTATAGAGCCCTATTCTAACTTTTTAAGGACCTTTTTTTCTAAACATTTATTCCTAAGAGTTTATGCCCTTTGAAGAGAAACGATACTTAGCTTTACGAAATATATTTTTGAATACAATTCAAGTTCGATCGAACAGAACTCGGACACGTTTTTAAGAAGGGGATGTCAGGAAAATGTTACTGATGGATATAGTGACCTGGGAACCAAAAGATTCAGCAAAGGTTGGGGACCTTTATATGAATTACGAATACCCGAAGGGCATGAAGATAATTGACGAATGGATTGACCTTACGGGCTACCGCATGTTTGTGATTTACGAAGCTGATGACGAGAAAATATATGCACCTTCCGTCCTTCCTTTTATCGGACTCTGCAGGTTCGAGACGATCCCGGTTATGAAAGCAGACAAATATATGCAGATGGCCCAGAAACATGCTGAGAAAACTGGAGGAAAAAAATATGGAGCTGAACAAAGAGAGGAAGCTGCAGAAAAAGAACTTCTACAGCAAATCGAGCACCTTGAAAAGAGAATTCAGCGACTGGAACACCACTCTTTTATCCAGCAGGAAGATACAACCTGAGACCAGATTGTAGAGTCAGGTTCAGGATCCGATTTTAAAGCGTAGATTAATAACCCAATTGTGACAGTTTCTACTATTTTCGTTGATATTTTCCTATTTTTCCCTTAATTTAGTCCGAAAACTAATTTGACATTCAAAACTAATTTATCCAAATTCTGAAGAAATTCCCTATTTTTGGATTAAAATCAAGATATTCACGGGGTCAAAATTGGCATAAATATAGTTTTTGTTTTTGTTCGTCAGAAAATCTACGGTAACTGTCAGATTAGGGTCATAGCGTTCACATTCTGAGAAAACAGCATCAATAGCCTTCATCTTCGTGAGGCAGTCTGTGAATTGAGAAAAGAATTTCATTAAATGCTGCCTATTGGTATTGTCCTGATTGATGCTGTCTTATCTACATGAATTCTTGATTTCATTTTTAAGTAATCCTGACAATTATCAGGCGGATATTCTCAGGATGTCTGGATGGCTTCAACATCTCTTTTCGACATTAGTAGTCCACCAGTTAAAGACTTCCTCTCCACTTGCAATCCACGCTTTTTTGCCGGAAACGTATTCGAGGAATTTTTCATAATACTTAAGGTGCTGTCCATCAATTGATGTATTGTTGTGCCAAAGGATCGTAACCACGCCATTGTACTGTTCAACCTTATCAACGAGTCTTTTTATGAGCTCCCAGGCCTTTTTAACATCAAGGCGCATGTAATCTCTTAGCAGAGTTCGATCCATAATTATAAGAGGGATTTCGATGATGTCTATTTGTTTTCCGGTATTTCTATTGAAAGGTCTGAAAGGATGACATACTCCATTCCTAAAGCCTGCGCAGTCCGCGTACCCGAATGTTGTGTCATACTTGAAGCCTGCTTTGCTTAATAATTCCCATGTATCAGGCACTTTAAATCTCAAATAATGATTCCTATACCCTATAACCTGTTTGCCAAGAACCTTTTCAAGCCTTCGCTTTTTTTCCATTATATCTTCAAAGCTCTTGTAAGATTCGTGCCCTCCATGCAGGCCGACTTCCCACCCATGATCAGATATAAAATGTAACTCTGCTTCAAGGTCTTCAATTTTGTAATTGAAGTCCTTCTCTCCAGGATGTAGGGCTAGAAAATTGAAGCTGGATTTTGCATTGTATTTTGCTTCCAGCTCCATTATTTCTTTAAAATTCCAGCAAGGGTTACACTTCTTGTTGATTCTGGAAAAAGGTGCCTTCATAGCATCTGTTAAATTCCCTTTAGCAAATGCTTTGGCCGTTCCAACGATTGGATAAAGTTCTTCCGGATAGACTACATCAATATCATGCGTAAGGCAGACTGCAAACTTTTTTCCATCCGGATATTCAGGGTGCAACCCGTTTTCTACCAGAAATCTGGAAACTTTGGGATCAAAAACATCCCTCTGACTACTTAAATAGTAAGGAAATCTATCATATTGGTCAGAAAAAGTCAAATTGTATTCTTCTTTTTTGGTAAAAAGATCCCAGAGTTCTTCGTTTTGTTTTAGTTTTTCAATCATTTTTTTCGCCCTTTTCCAGAATATGAAAGACTGAACTAACCTCTCAAACTAGTAGTTTATGCTCATAATATTAAATGTTCGTTCTTATCACCTCTCCCAATCCCCTTATACACAAACCCCTTGCTAATAAACTCATCCGGTTCAATTACATTTCTCCCATCTATAAGCACCGGATTTGCTTTTCCAGTAACCTTCTTTACCCAATCGGCCTTTACATCAAAATACGCACTGTGCCCTGCAAGGAACACCACAGCATCTGCGTCCCTAACAACCTTTTCCAGATCATCCGAAATCTCGACCCCAGGATAATTCACAACATAAGGGTCGTGCACCATAACTTCGGCGTCTGCTTTCAGGCAGAGGTTTCTGTAAGGCTCTGAAGGAGTGTTCCTGGCGTCGTCCGAGTCCCGGATAAAGGCCCAGCCGAGCATAGCAATCTTTGAACCTTTCATCGACTTCCCAATTCTTTCAAGGGCTGCAGCAGTAAGGTTGTACAAGTGCACAGGCATGAAATCATTGACTTTTCTCGCAAGCACATAGATTGAATCTGCACCTTCAGGGTAATCCAGATGGCCATTCCCGATCTTGACCCCTCTTTCCAGGTGGTAAGTGTCCTTGGTCAGACAATGGCCTCCGACACCTGCACCGGGCCAGAGGACAGCTCTTGTGATGCCTTCTCCTTTTAAGCTGTCCACACCGGTCCTGACATCATACACATTTATGCCCATGGCTTCACAGTAAAGAGCAAGCTGGTTGATTGCTGCAATCTGAAGGTCGCGGAAAGTATTCTCTGCAGTCTTTGTGACCTCAGCTGCAGTTGCACTCATCGGAATTACTTTTCCTACAGTCAGCACAGGGGAATACAACTCAACTGCCCGCCTTGTACTGGCCTCATCGATTCCCCCTACGATTCGATCATGTTCCCTTATATTTTTCAAAAGCCTGCCGACCATTACCCTTTCAGGTGCATGCGCAAGTGCAAAGTCTTCACCTGCTTTAAGACCGGATTCTTCTTCAAGGATCTGTTTTGCCATACCTTCTGTTGTACCAGGGGTGATTGTGGACTCAAGCACTACAAGCATGCCTGGCCTTAGATATTTCCCCACGTTTCTGATACCATCAATAAGTGCGGAAAAATCGGGTTCCAGATCTTTAGGGTTTGCAAAGGGAGTCTGAATTGCAAGGGTGACTGCATCAAGTTCGGAGATTTTTGAGAAATCCGGAGTGCATTCGAACTTCCCAGCCTTTACTACCCTGGCAAGAAGGTCATCGAGCCCTGGCTCCTCCCCTTTGAGAGGGCATTCTCCCCGGTTGATCATATCAATTTTGTAACCTGAACTTTTTGAGTTACGCTGAAAACCAAAAACGTTGTCAAAACATGGGGCATCTGCGAAAAGGACAGCTGCAGGGATACCTACATAGCCCATTCCGAGTACTCCTATTTTTTTTATCGGACCGCGTTCCTTGAGAAGTTTTTCTAATTTATTCATGTTCACCACTTTCGAAATTGTTTTTTCAGATATTTCTGTATCAGAGATTTTTGATATTTCGCTTTCTCAGGATCTTTTCCGGTTTATTGTCCTACTTCAATTAATCTTCCTTCTTCGTAGGACCTTATGGCTGCCATTGCTACTTCAAGGGCGTGTTTTCCATCTTCTCCGCAGGGGTTTGGATATTTCCCGTTTGCAACGCAGTCTACAAAATATTTTAGTTCATTTTTCAGGGGCTCACTTGGTTCAACTTTGGCTTTTCTTATCCATTCGTTGTCATGTATTTGTACTGTCTGATTGATATAGTCCAGATATGCAACACCCTTAACGCCGATTGCTGTCAATTGTCTGACTTTATGAGGAGTTAACCAATTTGTTTCCACAACCCCTGCAAAGTTATGATCCATGCGCAGGATGATTGAAGCATGGTCTTCAAATGAATGGATATCTGCACCCGCAATGGCATAAACACTATTTATTTTCTTACCGTATAGATATGAGATCACATCTATGTCATGAACACCGATATCCAGGATTACTCCCACATCTCTGATTCTCGGGTTATAAGGGCCCACTCTTTTGGTCGAAATTGAAACTATCTTTCCCAAAGTGCCTGAGTTTATTATTTCTTTGAGCTTTATGACTGCAGGGTTAAAACGCTCAATGTGCCCTACCATAAGGATCTTTCCCGCCTTTTTTGCGGCTGCGATCATCAGGTCAGCGTTTTCAGTAGTATCTGCAATCGGCTTTTCCACGAGGACATGCACTCCCGCATCAAGGGCATCGAGTACGACCTGCTTGTGCAGTTTTGTGGGTACAACGACACTTACCGCATCAAGTCCCTCGGCTAACATTTTCTTGTAGTCTGTAAAAGCCTTTGTTTTGAACTGTGTTGCCATAGCTTCGACGCGCTTCTGGTCTACATCAGAGATCCCGGCAAGTTCCACACCCTCCATTTCAGTGTAAATCCTGACGTGATTCTGTCCCATGGCACCTGTGCCTATAACTCCTACTCTGATCAAAAGTCTCACTTCCCGGTTCTAAAATCCAATGGCTGGAAAACTACTCAATCCTGTGAATAAAATTTGTTGGTTTCTTCGACTATCTTCTGTACATCGGATCTGGATAACGCAGGGTGTACAGGAAGAGAGAGAACTTCCTCTACTGCTTTTTCTGAGACAGGTAGGGAATCTTTGTACCCAAGCTCCTTGTAGAAGGGTTGCTTGTGGATAGGTATCGGATAGTGGACTCCTGTTCCTATTTCTTTCTCTTTCAGGAAAGCTGCAAGTTGATCTCTCTTGTTGGCCCTGACTGTATACTGGTGGAAAACGTGGGTACAGCCAGCTTTTGTAATTGAAGGTACAAGTCCGGATATCCCTCTGAGCCCCGCTGAAAGTATCTCTGCGTTTTTCTGTCTGGCTGCGGTAAATCCATCCAGTTTTCCAAGCTGCACAAGCCCGATTGCAGCTGCAATATCAGTCATGCGCAAATTGAAACCCAGCATTTCGTGCAGGTAGCGGACCTTTGAGCCATGAGCCCTGATCATTTTTGCTTTCTCTGCAATTTCTTTTTCATCTGTAGTGAGCATTCCACCTTCGCTGGTTGTCATATTCTTTGTTGGGTAAAAGCTGAATGCTCCTGTTCCAAAGCTTCCTACTTTTTTTCCAAGGCATTCTGCACCATGGGACTGGCAGGCATCCTCGATCACAATAAGCTTGTTATCGTCTGCAATCTCCATTATGGCTTTCATGTCTGCAGGGTGTCCGTACAGGTGGACAGGCATAATGGCTCTGGTTTTTGGAGTGATTTTTTCCTTGATCCTTTCAGGATCTATATTAAATGTATCTGGCTCTATGTCTGCAAAAACAGGTTTTGCTCCAGTGTAAAGGATACTGTTTGCAGTGGCAATGAAGCTGAAGGGACTTGTAATCACTTCATCTTCCTTCCCTATTCCATGGGCAAGAAGTGCAATATGCAGCGCTGCAGTTCCAGAGTTTACAGCTGCTGCATACTCACAGCCAGTGTGCTCGGAAAAGGCAAGTTCGAATTCTTCTACTTTCGGGCCCTGCGCAATCATGCCTGAATTCAGGACCTCTGTTACTGCATCAATCTCTTCCTTGCCCAGCTGGGGCTTGGCAATTGGAATCATTTTAGAACCTCTTTAAAATCTTAATAGAATATTATATTACTTACTTTTGATTTTTTAATAGATTATATTCGATTCAATTCCTTTAAATCCTTCGGAAGTTCCTGTATTATGGCAGGCACGCCAATGGCAAGTTTCCAGGCAGGTACGCTTTTCGTTACAAGTGCTCCTCCGGCAACCATTGCCCCTTCTCCTATTTCCACCTCTGGAAGCAGGGTAGCATTTGCACCGATAGATGCCCCTTTTCTCAAAACAGGACCTTTCAGTTCGTATTTTTTCCGAATAGGATATTTATCGTTGGCCAAAACAGCGCAGGGACCAATAAACACATTGTCTTCAATTACAACATTGGTCGGAATATAGACATTGCCCTGAATACTGACATTATTTCCTATCTTCACATGCCCGTCTATAATAACATTGGTTCCGATCAGGACATTATTTCCTATTTCGGTATTTTCTCTGATCATTACATTATGTCCAGTTTTGAAGTTTATTCCTGTTTTTACGTTGGAAAATATCGTTGATCCGGCCCTTACAATTGAGTTCGGGCCTATGGTACAGCCTGGGAAATCAAAATCTTCTATTTCGAGATTTTGTTTCAGAATTTCCATCAGGATCTTGTGTTCCGGGTACCCAAGAATCACATTTTCTAGTATTACTGTGTCTTTGCCTATTACAGAGGTGCCGTATATTTTAGAAGAATTGTGAATTTTAAATTCAGTCAAGTTCATGCTCCCCCGGTTTTCTAGTTTTTTCATTGACCAGCCGCACTTTCTCTTGAAGTGTCAAATCCCTGGTCATTTTTTACATAGATTTCTGTTCTTACATTCCCGGATGATCGGGTTAATCTATACTCTTGAGATAAACCTCGAAGATGATTTCGATTTATTTTTTTCCCGATACCCACTCCCCTTGATTTATGAAACTATCTTAATTTTTTAGTTGAATACACTGTATAATTATTTAAGTTATTTGGTTTATTTACCTGTCGGGCATTTTGTCTTGTATTTTCTGGTAAAGTTCTTCAATCTATACCTCTTCTTTTGCATTCATAGTTGTGCAGTACAGCTTCTAATCTTTTATTTACAATACTATTATGGCTATAACTTATATAAAATATTAATAACTTAAGAAATTTCCCGTTCCCGAATCCTAAATTGTGTGGCCGGGCTATATTTGGTAAATCAGGGTAAATAAGTTCCAACATGGTTCCCCTTTTGGCTCCCCCTCAAATTCGGGCCAATATCTTCTCTTCAAATTTGTCAGTATATGAGAGAATTTTTATATCATATACACATTTGTCTCTAAAATCTGTGAATCAACTTAAGGAGTCCTAAATACGCTTGCAAGTTTAATTTCGTCAAGTTCACTTACTTCAGGTCCACTCTCAATGACGATGGTACCAGGAATACCTGAAGGCGCATCCATAGCCGCAGCTACTTTGATCTTGTTGCTTTTGCTCAGAGATTTCCTCCCAGTGTCGAAGAGCTGGAATAATACTGTGAAAGATTCTTTAAATATGGGAATTATCCCACTGTTATTTTCCTTTGGTGCAGCCATTGTTTTCAAGTTTATCCTGCTCTTTTAACAGCGTTTTACCTTCAGCTATAACTTTTTATTTTTTCCATATTCTCTTCCGGGATATTCTTTCATAATTTTGTAAAAAAGATTTTTCTTCCCTTCTCTGCAGCCCGAGTTTCGCTCCCCGAATTTCGCTTCGGGAGCACGAGGTCCGTTTCACTCGCTTCGCTCCTTCAAGCGGACTAATTTATAAAATTACAGCTTTTCTGTGTTTTTGTGCTTAGGAGTCGTCACAGAACAAACTATACACAGGTTTCTAGTGGACGCCTTGATTTTCAAGATCATAACCATCAATTGAAAAGTAACTTTATGAAAAATCTGCATAATCTAATTTGTGACAGTTACTTACAGTGTCTGGAGTAAATTTTTCCATGAAATCAGGGTTTTCCGTGGTTATTCGAGTCTGAAGTGGGTTAGTCAAGAACATTGTTTTTTTGACTATATCTCCAGCTTCTGCTTTTTCGCTCCCTTACTTTTTACTTTCTTTTCTTCGGAATCCGGGGTAGGATCAGATAGGTTTAGAGGAGAAGGGGAATGATCCCGAAAAGAAAGACATTTATAGAGCCATGAATCATCACAGCCAGGGGGAGGCTGCGTGTTCTATAAAATAGGTAACCTATTAAGAGGCCTACAAAGGATGCGTATATAACTTCGTAAACATTTCCATATCCTGAATGCATAAGTCCGAACAAAACGCTTGTAAATATCAGCCCTGCCTGGTTGCCAAGCATCATCTCTAGCCGGTTCTGGAGGATTGATCTGAAAATTATCTCCTCTACAAGACCTACGAAAAATATCATAACGATGCTGAGCATCATAAGGTTAAATATTGAAAGGTCTGGAATTAGAGAGTTAGTCCTTATTATCAGATATTCTCCTTCTGCTAGCAAGAGGCCCAACAATATTGAGAACGGAACATAGAGCCACATTTTCTTGAAAGTTATCCCGAGCTGCATGCGAGTAAATCCCTGATGTGTGGCTGCAATACTTGCAGGTATCGCAAGAATGCCGTATATGAAAATCAAGGAATAAAGTGTTGTCTCATAGTAAACTGGTATTGAAAGGTTTACCAAGCGCAGAATCGGAAGGAGAATAAGTGCCTGGTAGGTTTTCTGGATTTCCTCGTTTTTTAAGAACATCATGGAGAAAGAAAGCCCAAGCAGGATCACTGCATGCATTTCCAGGGATTCGACTTCCCTTCCCAAATACATCAATATTTCTGCAAAGGCAATTGCTAAAGCCGGTATTGCCAGATAGAGCCATTTGTTTTCAATATCAGGCGTTTTTTCTCTGAAATTTTCAGATATTTCCATCCTCAGACCCCCTTTGTAACGTTAATCCAGAGGCGCAGGTCTCGATAGGGCACTTCCTTTTCAGTCTCGTTGAAAAGCAGGAATTCAAGCTTCATATTATTTCCTTCAACAGAAGGTGTAATCACAAGGGGCTCTTCCAAGGTCGTGTTATGGGCAAGCCTTATGTTTTGCAAATTTTTCGGGAGGGGCAGTGATTTGTTTTCAAGCCTTACTTCCATCGTGTAGTTCATTTTTTTATATTCGTTGTTCGTTATCCCTACAATGTAGGTTCCGCTTTCTCCCTGTACATATTCAGTTGTATAATTCTCAGCCATCTTTTGGGGTCCGAGGATATAGAATTCCGTAAATGGCTCTTTCTCATGAGGCACTAAGGTAACGTAACCCATAGTCCCGATCAAGACCAGGAAAGAAATGGCTAGAAATGTCCTAAGGATTCTCTCTGTTTTTGATTCAGGCTTTCCCAGAACTTCATTCATCAGATTAAGAGCGGAGGCTTTTATAGAGATCCCAAATGCTTTGTCTTCTGGCAGCTTTTTCCTTCTTACGTATGCCAATCCAGACAAGAGCAGGGTAAATACAGAAAGGCTTGCGAGGAGGGGAATCTCCTTTATCCCCCAAGATGTAAAATTAAGTACAAGCCCTATTAGAGGTACTACCGCAACGCTCAACCCAACAGAAAGAGCTATTCTTTCCAGCCATTCAAGTCCGGTTTTTTCCGGAAAAAGCATGGCTATAAGGGCATACCCTGGAAGGAAAAGTATTAGGGGTAAACTTAGAGCAGTGCGAACGAAACTTCCGCTGAGTGCAGGAATAAGTACGAAAATATCCGTAAGAATTACAAGACCTGCTACTAACAGCAAGTCAGATGGAAACTTCTGGTTTCCGGCCATATAACTCCTCATAAAACGGTTTTAGTGTTTTTCTGGCTTCAAAATTTTTTTCATTTATTATTCGAGCTAACTGCCGATTTCCGTTTTCCCTCTTGAGGTTTCTGAAAACCTTCATACTTGCTCCAATCGGTCTTCTTTGATTTCCGATTGCGAAGAGTAATAACCTGAAAGGCGAAAACTGCCCGAAACTCAACCTCGGAGTTCTCTTCCGATTTAGCAGCATTTTCTTCTTGATAGTATTAGTTTTCAATATTTTTTTAACCCTATCTACTGAGATACTCAGTTGTATAATTTATCTTTCCCATTTCCTGCTTGCTATATCAAATACCTTTCCCTTTTTTTCTATCTTCCTGAAGGGAGTTTTCGACCTTAAAACCTTTTTCTTACCTTCTTTTTGGAAAGAGTATCTGGCATGAGCCTTAGTATATACAAATGCTAACATATAACATGGAAATATTTTTGGCTTTTTATATCAGTGCAATTTTTTTCCTTTATTACGCTTATTTAAAATGGAGAATAAAAGCTTTAAACTTTTTATTTAACTTAACAGGCTTTTTAAACAAACTTAATTGCTTTTCATTATCAGTGTTACTTACTTATTATTTTTCATGTCTAAATGCTTATATAGCTCGTATATTAAAACAGATACAGGTCTTATATTATATGCCGTGACTCATTTACAGAGTATCTATGTTCCTCCTTTTTGTTAAAAGGAGTATCAAAATCCCCCAAATTGATGTCTGTAAATACACTGTAGAAGACCTTTTGAAACCCTTTAAAAATTATGGAGCGAAGACTCTGAAAAATATATTTTCCAGATTTGAACTTTTTATCGACTCCTCTATAATAAATCCCTTTGTTATGGAGACCCCTGAGTCTTATCGTCAAAGAGGTAGGTGATCGCACATGACCATTACAATTGCAGCCATGCCTGCATATAACGAAGCCCATGCCATTGCAGAAATCATCACGGGCTGCAAAAAACATGTCGACAGGGTAGTGGTTGTGGATGATGGAAGCACTGATAACACTGTCGATATTGCCGAATCCCTAGGTGCCTATGTAGTCCGTCACGAGACAAATAAAGGATATGGTGCAGCCCTTAAAGACTGTTTTGAAACCGCACGTAAACTCGGTGCAAATTTTATGGTCATAATCGACTCTGACGGTCAGCATGATCCATCCGAGATTCCAAAGCTTCTTGAGCCCCTAAAAAATGGGTTTGATCTTGTAATCGGCTCAAGGTTTGTCAATGGTAACGGTAAAAATGTCCCTATTTACCGTAAGTTTGGGATGAAGGTTCTTGATGTCGCAACCTACATTGCAGGAGGTCTCAATGTCACTGACTCCCAAAGCGGTTTTCGAGCTTATGGACAAAGAGCCATTGAAAATATAAATTTGAATGGTACAGATATGTCCGCAGGCTCTGAAATCCTTATTCAGGCAAGGGATTGCAAACTAAAGTTTACTGAAGTGGAAATTCATTGTAGGTATGACCTTGAGAATTGCTCAAGCGAGCATCCTTTCATACATGGCCCCAGGGTTCTATTTAAGATTTTGAAGGATATGGAATATAGACGGCCCCTGTATTATTTTGCCGTTCCTGGTATAATTATGGCATCTACAGGCTTTCTTATGGGACTGAAATTTTTACATGATTATTCTCTAGGAGGTTCCTTGCGTTTCGGGCCTACACTTCTCATGGTGATGCTGACAATTATTGGAGCCTTCATGGTGTTTACGGGAATAATATTGCATGCCATATCAAGGATGATAGTTATAAACGAGCAGATTCGAAAACAATAAATTTCAGAATGGGGTTAATTTTTATGGAATACCCTTTTATTTCGGTGGTAGTAGGCATTCGCAATGAGGAAAGATTCATTGAAGAATGTATTGAATCGCTTCTCAGACTCGACTACCCTCAGGATTCTTATGAGATTATTATCGTTGACGGAATGTCCACCGATAAAACCAGGGACCTCGTACAGAAATATCCTGTCAGGCTCCTTCTCAATGAAAGAAAGAATGTTGCTGCGGCAAGGAACCTTGGCGTGAAAAATGCCAGAGGCGATTTTGTTGCTTTTACTGATGGGGACTGTAAGGTCTACTCCCAGTGGTTGAAGATCCTTGTCCTTGAAATGCAAAACGCCCCAGATGATGTGGTGTGTGTTGGAGGCCCTAACCTGATCTTTGACACTGATCCTATATTTGGCAGGGTCGTGGGGTATGCCCAGGAAACTTTTTTGGGCTCTGGAGGCTCGGCTCAATCCAAAAACTCCACTAAAAAACACTATGTAAGCTCTCTCCCCAACTGCAATGCTATGTACAAAAAAAGTGCAATTCAGGAAGTAGGGTGTTTCGACGAGAGATTTCTTATAGGCCAGGATGGAGACCTGAATTACAGAATAGGCAAGAGAGGCCACAAGTTTTTGTATATCCCTGAAGCACAAGTTTTGCACCATCGAAGAGGAACTTTTAAATCTTTCTCTGTAAGGATGTTTAAATACGGTATGTGGATGGCAGAACTTTTCAAAAAGCATGGGGAGTTTGTTCGCTGGTATGCGTTTTTGCCTTCAGTTGCAATCATTTTTGCAGTTGTTTTGCTCATCTCTTCTATTATGTACTTTGCTCCGATACTGTTTCTGCTTGTACTGATGGCCATATATTTTGTCCTAGTCTTTGTCACTTCAATCCAGGTTACTTACAAAATGAGGTCAAAATACGGTCTTTTTGCCCTTTTTGTGATCCCTGTTCAACATGTTACCTATGGGCTGGGATTTTTGTACAGTTTTGCAAATTCCCTTTATCTCTCTAAATCCAGATCTCGCTCGGATAATTAAAAATAGCTAGAAAATAACTTCAAGTTTTCACTTTGGGAATAGCTCTATAATTCGATTTCCCCAAATAATCATCAAGACAATATCGGTAACTGAAATACTTGAAATTATATTCTTGTCGTTCCTTAATGTCCACGCGCTTATTTGCCCATCAGTTAGAAGAAACGGCCGAAACCCTTGAATATATATGGGGGACTTTTCGGGGCAAAAAATTTTTAATCAATACCGCCCTGATTGTAACTCTCATTGGTTTTCGACACAAAATTTGGGTAAATTATTATTCAATTTGTGAAATTTGTTTGCTTAAGGTTATGGAGATAGTATGTTAGAATTAAGTAAAGATGAAGGACTCAGATTGGATAATAACCGTTTAATGAGGTTAATTTCCTATGTGTTTCCAATAGCTATAATTCTCGCAGTGATACTCACGTTCTTATGGATGTTTAAAGTCGGGAAGTTCGGTTACGCAGTTCGAGGACTATTTACAGGAATCCCTGCAATACTTTCCTGCCTTTTTGTATTGTTCATTTACAAAAAAGATGTAAGTCTGCATGATATAGACGTCCTTCCGTCACTAAATCTAAAGTCTCTTACGTATCTATTTGGGATATTTTATATCAGTTCCCTGGTTGCACTCTTGCTGTCTGAGGGTAGCAGACCGGGGTATTATTTCATCTTTATTCTAGTGCTGTACCTTTCGGTGTTCCTGCAAATATTCTCTAAAAATGTAAATCCTTCTCTTATCCTTGTTGAATCTTTCTTAATCATGATTAACTTGATTTACAGTGTTACATTAAATTACGATTTTTACTTTGGGACCACAGATATCTTGCCCCATATCTTTCTTTCCGAAATTACCGCCACATTTGGGCGGATAATTCCGGCTTCATTAAGTGATTATGCATACTTTCCCTTGTATCATGTATTTATTGCAGAAGCGTCCGAGCTCTTGAATCTAGGCACAAAGACATCGCTGTTTCTGGTAACTGCGCCGATTTATGCAATCACTATAATTTTTCTTTACTACGTTTTTAATTACATAACAAACAACAGGCAAATATCTCTGCTTTCTTGTTTATTATTTTCCTCGAGTTCTATTGTACTATATTACGGTGCAAATGTAATCACCCGCACAATGTCATTTATAATGTTCGTTATATTACTGTACCTGATTTATAGTGTCAATTTCAAGAAAGATAAAATCTCTTTAAAAACTCTTTCAGTAATCATTGCGATCTTTTTAACCCTAGTTCACAATGTCTCCCTGCCCCAGATAGTCTTATTACTGATCCTTCTATTTGCTTCTGAATATATAGTAAAAAACGGCAGCTACATAAGCAAGCCCTTTTTCTTATTTCTGACTGTTACCTTCGTAGCATACTGGTTTTTTGAAGCATACCTGTTTGTTCAAAGGGGCCTGACTCCCCGTTTACAGAGCCAGTTCTGGGATTCTTTAGTTTTAACTGCTGGAGGCGTAGAGGTACTTCAGGAGGAGTGGATTAGTTTAATAGGACTTCTGGATAAATCAATTTTTTTATTTTTTGCCTTAATTGGAATAGGCTTTCTCCTGAAGAACCATAAAAATAATTATGCTTCTGTGTTAGGTTTATTTTCCTTTTTGGCCCTGATATTCTACGTGCCCAATCCACTCAATACCATCTGGCAGTTCAGGGTTCTTTTTAGAGTTGACCGTTTTATGCTTCTTGTCAGTCCTTTTATGGCTTTCGCAATGGGATACGGCATATATGTATTCTGGAATTATATGTCTAAATACGCCCCTAAAAAAATAAATTCCTTTTTTTTAATAGTTTTACTATTCTCTGGATTTGTCTTGGTTTCCCCGATCTTCAGTATTGGGGACTCGGACTTACTTGGCCAAAACGCTAAACATGAATACTTCACTTCCGATGAATTGAGCGGCTTTGAGCACGTTTTCAAATACACTCCTGCCAATTCCGCCATTTACACAGATTATTACACCTCAAGATTTTTTTATCTTCCATTGATTCCTCAGAATTCTGCGGAAATGAATCTCTCACCTTATCAAAATTACAGAATCGGTGATGTGAATAACCTCCCAAAATACAGAGGATATATAGTGCTCAGAACCCGGGAATTTCTAAGAAGCGGTTTATACTTCGGCAGTGAGGAAAGCACCCTCAAAGAAACTCCTAACTATTTGTTCCAGGGAGTGCTGCCCGAAAACAAGCTTGAACTAGAACGTAACGTCGCAGATCTCAGTAAAGTCTATTCAAATCCTTCAACGGATATTTTTATTCCACATAAGGGATTACGTTCTCAACAAGGAACAAAATCGACGAATAGTCAAAATCTTAAAAATCAAGGTAACTATTCAGCCAATCCAAAATCAGTTGAATGATATTGATTTTGACGTAATCGAGAAGTGCGATCATTAACTAATGAAAATAGAAAAACGTAATCTCTAGTCAACAGTTAAATAAAATTAATTCACATAGGTGTGCTCGTTGAATATTAACAAAGATAGCTATTGATGTTGTTTCATCTAGGCTGAATAGTACTAATAAAGATTAATTTGATCGATACCTGTGGATTCGCGAGAAACTGTAGTTTAGAGCAGGTGCTAAATTAAAAGTAAAACTAAAAGACTTCAAACTTCACTTTAAAGGGCTTTACAAAAGCTTTGAGTATATATCCACAGTCTTTTTTGCGTGGGCTTCCCAGGTAAGCCCCCGCTGAATTATGCTCTTGCGCCCAAATTTTCCCATCTTTTCTCTCTGATTTTCATCCCCAAGTAGCTTATTAACCTTTTCGGATAGTTCGAGAGGATTTTTTGCAGGCACTAAATAGCCTGTCTCCCCATTGATAATCAATTCTGGAATCCCTCCAACGTCCGTTGCTACAACTGGAACTTCACAGGCAAGGGCTTCAAGCACTACATTTGGCCTCCCCTCCGAGAGAGAAGGGAGCACAAGAATGTCAGAAGCTGAGACCCAGAGAGGAATATCCTCATGGTTTACGGGCCCTATAAATTTAATAAAATCGGTAATTTTGAAGTCTTGTGCCATTTTTTTCAGGCTTTTTTTCAAGCCATCGTCCCTGCCGACCAGATAGAGCTCTGTATTGGAATCCACAAAATTCTTTGCAGCCTCAATCAGGTAATCCACACCTTTTATACTCCTAAGGGCTCCTACAAATAGAATAATATTCTTATCTAGAGGTAAGTTTAACAGCTTCCTTGCATTTTCTTTTCCTGCGGGCTTGAACTTCTCAGTATCTACACCGTTTGGAACAACAATGACATTATTTTCGTTTATTCCTAGATTTACGATGTGAAGCTTTAGGTCTTCGCTGACAGAAAGAACTTTATCTGCAAAATTCATAGCCTTTATGATCTGCCTTGAGGTATAAGATCCCTCATAAGCAACTTTTCTTTCTATTGTGCCAAGTGCACTTATTACGAGGGGGATATTCCATTTCTTTGCAAGCCCTATCATGCCGAATCCGTCAGGGTATGAAAAGTGTGCGTGGATTAGGTCTGGTTTTGGCTTTATGTTTTTGATTGCGTATCTGGAAACAAAATGAGCATATGAAATTCCGGTTATAGGGTAAAAATACTTTTTAGGAACAGCATATACATAGCGTGGATAGTGAAGGTCGTATTTTTCGGTGTGCTCAATCCGCGGCAGTTTGGAAAAATTGTGGTATGGAAATGCGGAAAAAGGAAGCACTAAAGGTTTTGGGGAAACAACAGTAATGTCTACTTTCTGGTTTGCAATTGAATCAATACTTTGCTTTATGAATGTCCCAAGTTGAGGATAATACCTATTAGGAAATTCCTGACATACTTCCAGTACTCTCATGGCTTTTTACCTTTTTTCGCTTCGGACGCGTCAAAAACAGACAAAGGAGATAATTGATCCTATAAATACCTCTCTCAAAAATGCGCTAGATTTTCGGTTTTGAGATTTATACTAAACTTTCTTTCTCCAACTTAATAATTAACAAGTAAATTTATGGGATAAACTAATTAACTACTTTTGCTATTCTGGTAACGGCAATCATGTTCAAAAAAGTAAATAGTATTTTCCTTGTTTATTACGGTTCCTTCAATACCAAATCAGGTTCGAACGTACATATACTTGAACTTCTCGGAAATTTGAAAAAATACTCAGATGTAGTCCTGTTCGCGCCTGGTCAGAAGAGTGTGAATCGTGCTTTATCCGGAGTAAAATACGTGCCTGTAATAGACAACAAATATCTTGTACAGCCTTCTTATGAATTCATGCTTTCCTTTTACCTTCTTTATTCGTGTATAAAAAACAGGCCTGATGTGCTTTATCTCCGGCAGAATTCCTTCCCATTCTTTCCTATAATTCTATGCAAAGTTTTGAAAATTCCTTCAGTGGTCGAAGTAAACGGGCTGGTTCTGGATGAGTTAAAAGTAAATAATTCAAAGTCCTTTGCATACAGAATTTTCTCTTATCTCGCACTCCGTTCCGAAAAACTCAATTACAGATATTGCAACAGGATAGTTTCTGTCACGGATAAACTCAGAGACGAACTTGTTAGCTTGTATGCTGTTTCTGAAGACAAAATCTTTGTTATCAACAATGGAGCAAATACTGATTTATTCAAGCCTCTGGACCGAGAGCAGGTAAAAGCAGAATTAGGGCTGGAAAGATCAAAAACCTATGTATGTTTTGTCGGGCATCTTGCAGCCTGGCAGGGCGTTGAATTTCTGATCTATGCCTCTCCTTTAATTCTGGATAAATGTCCAGACGTTCGTTTCCTTGTTGTTGGTGACGGGGCTATGAAAAATAAGTTACTGGAAATAACTTCCGAAGTAGGACTTTTGGATAAATTCATTTTTACCGGGAGGGTTCCTTACGAAAGTGTCCCTCTATACATTAATGCGGCTGATATCTGCGTTGCCCCTTTCATTAAAGGTAGGAACTCGAAAATAGGGCTTTCTGCCTTGAAAACATATGAATATCTTGCCTGTGGAAAGCCAATAGTAGCAAGTAGCATTCCAGGGGTTAAAGATCTGATTGAATTATCTGGGGGGGGTATTTCAGTAAGTCCTGAGGATCCAGAGGAACTTGCAGTTGCTGTAATTAAATTAATTCTCAATGAAAATGCCCGAGCCCTTATGGGTGAGAAAGGCCGTAAATATGTCGTTGAGAATCATAGCTGGAATGGGGTTGCAAGGAAAATTCTGGATATGTGTAGCGAGATTATTTGACAATATCTATTTTTTGAGATATATTTGCATGCGTACCAAACTATTATAAGAATTTCTCTAAAAACAAAGGCTTTTATCTTTTGTAGAAATCTCTTATTCGGAGCTAGAACTTGATTTTTGCTGAAAATAACGCTATCGAAATAAACTTTAAGTTAACGCCGAATATAAATATAATCTCCCCTAACTTTCTAACTCAAAATTAAAGGTTTTTATAGAAAAATCATTATGCTCTGTCTATAAAACAGAACTTCTTAGGAACTCTTGAAACCTGAGCAGGAAATTCAACGCTCAAAAGGATTTAAATACCAGATTTTGGATATTGAGTTGGATCACATTGCAAGAGAAATTTTCATAAAATTATGTTCTTAAGTTTCTTCAATCAAAAATTTTAAAAACAGGATTCCTTTTAGGGTGATATGGTGTCATATCAAAAGTTTGCAAGGGATGTCGGCTTCATCGGGACAGTTCAGGTACTTACAAGCTTGGGCAGTTTTTTTCTACTTCCGATAATCACAAAAACCCTTGGAACATATGATTACGGCCTCTGGGCGCAGATTAATATCACGGTATCTCTAATCTCCCCCCTTGCACTTATGGGTCTTTCCATGGGCTTTGTCAGGTTTTTATCTTCTGAGACAGAGACGAAGATAATAAAGGAAGCCGTCTATTCCATTCTTTTTTTTGTTACTGTCTCCGGTCTTCTAGCCTCTCTGTTGCTGTATATATTTGCAGAACCCCTTGCAACTTTTGGTTTTAAGGACCCTGAGGCAACTTATTTTATACAAGCAGGTTCTTTTTTGATTCTCTTGAATGTAATCGAGTCTGTGTCTCTTATTTATTTCAGGGTCTTCAGGCAGATTAAGAGATTCTCTTATCTTACTCTTTTTGAAACTTTCGCTAAATTATTTTTTATTCTCGTTCTTCTCAAAATGGGATACGGGCTTCTTGGCGTGATAGCAGCCACATTACTGGTACAGGGTCTTATTTTTTTAATCTCTCTTCTGACCATCATATCACAGATAGGATTTGTTATTCCTAGGTTTACTTATATGAAAGAGTACCTTCAATTTTCTCTACCGCTTACACCCACTGCGCTTATAAGATGGGTCACGGAATCAAGTGATAGATACTTGGTTACTTACTTTCTCGGCCTGGGAAGTGTTGGAGTCTATTCAGCAGCTTGTTCTATCGGAAATCTTATCCAGCTGTTAGTAAGCCCACTTCAACTTATTCTCCTTCCCGAAATATCAAAGCTGTTTGATGAAAACAAAATTGATCAGGTAAGAACCTACCTGTCTCATTCTTTGAGGTATTTCCTTCTTATTACTATTCCTGCGGTCTTTGGGATTTCTGCCCTTGCAAAGCCTTTACTCGGAGTTTTTACTACTCAGGATTTTCTTTCAGGCTGGTTTGTAATTCCAATTATTGCCTTTTCCGGACTTCTGGCAGGAATCTTTCAAATTTTTGTCAATATTATGTTCCTTGTCAAAGAGACTAAATCTATAACCTACATTAATATTGTTGCTGCGGCTTCTAATGTACTGCTTAACCTTCTGCTCATACCTTCTATCGGTATTGGTGGAGCTGCCCTTTCAACCTTGATTTCTTATTTTTTGATGATTGTGTTCTGTATTCATGTATCTATGAAACATTTTGTGTTTGATTTTTATTTTTATGATATTGTAAAAAGTATTTTTTCTTCGCTGGCAATGTATCTATTTGTTTCCCATTTCATTATTTCAAATGTCTACGAACTTTTTGGGATAGCGGGTATGGGAGTGTTTGTCTATATTTTCTTAATGTTTATAATAGGCGGGTTCAGCAAACGTGAAATATCTCTTGTAAAAAAGTTTACTCGTCCGCGGTTATAATTGCCATTCGATTATTCTCTAATTAATGAGCTTATTTTGAAACTCAAAATTTGCTTCTTTGAGTGGCATTTCGAATAATCAATGTATCCTCTTCAAGTTAAGCGGAAAACCTCGATTTTCAATTCAATGTACTTTTTTCTCTGATTAGTTGAGCCAGAGATGTCATCTCAAATTTATTGCTCACTCTATCATAAATGTACGCACATGCACTAACACTCAATTTTTTCGCTGTCTGAACAATTGTCATGAACGTGTCGTTCGCTTTTGTCCCTTTCTCTGTCACTGTTTGCAGGCTTACATCTCTTTTTCTTACTTTTGCTCTTGCGGCTAACTCTGCTGCATTGTTATGTAAAGGAATCTCTGGTACTCTCAACACCATCAACAGACTTTTCTTCTTCTCTTTGGTCTTACTGATTCTCTCCTCGAGTTGATCATATCCTGTTTTGGTCGAAAACAATTGGTCAAACTCAGCATCTAACTGCTCCGCTACCTCTGAATCTGGTTTTATCTTGAACTCACATAGTTTTCCATAATAATCCCAATATTTATCCAGAAAAGCTTTCAGTTTCTCTTGATAATAAGGTACTACAGGTCGTAGCTTTTTGTAGTTCCTTCCATCATGAATCCAACAATAAGCGTGTTGATAAGTAAGTTTCCGGAATTGAGGGGCATCATCACTTAGGAGAATATTAACCACAGGTATGTTTGTCATTTGATGATATGACGCAATAGAACAAGCTTCAAGAATTCTCGTCCTGATTGTTTTATATCTATCAGGCGGAAAGGAGTAATTCATTTTTCGATTCATTTCTTCTTTGTTGTATATTTTATCCTTAAAAGAAGAGAGTCTTTCAATCCATATCTTGGAAACATTAAACGTTTCCATCAGCTCAAATGCTTCTTCATTGAAGAAATATGTTTTTTCATTTCTACATAGTAGTATATCTAAAATTGTTTCTCGATTCTTGTTGGGGACTGTAAAATAAGCAGCATAGTATTGATTGCAAATTATCTGAGTATAGCAGTTACTGCCATTTACTCTTGCACTTGTATCATCGATCTGCTGGTAAGCTGTAGAATTTAGACCTGCTTGAAAAATCTCAGCTTTCTCTTCATGGAAAAGATCGTTATTCTCAGTTATTATTCGGGAAATTGTTGACTTGGATATCAAAATACCTATACTTTCCAGACACTCATGAATTTTAGGCTCTGAAGTATTTGCAACATGATAGAGTGTAAGTATAAAGGTTATCAGTCTAGATCCAAATTCTCCGTTTACGCTATCTGGTAATTTACCTCGGTATGTCTTACCTTCAGAAGGAGAATAAAAATGCTCTATAAGGTACTTGGTATTCCAAGGTTTCACAATGATGTCTCTAATGACTATGGGGCTATAACCTTTAAAAACAGCATCTTCAGGTAAAGTAGACATATCAACTTTACAAGTTTCAGTCTGATGAATCTCTATTTTGTCTATTCTTGAATTAGATTCCCTGTTTTTTTGAGGTTTTCTTTGATTCCTTTCTTGTTCAGAAGAGATGTCATCTTTCTTTTTAGAACCACGAATGTTTGGTTTGGTTTGTTCACCCTTAAGCAAGTTGATCTCATCTCGAAGCATCTGGATTTGTTCTTTCTGAGCAATGTTTTCTTTGCTAAGTATTTCGACTATAGCAAATAAGCTATTGAAAGCCTTTGCATGTTGTTCGTTCTCAACTTCATCGGGATTGATGTTAAGAGACGCTAAATTTTGAAGATGAGCTTCAAGATTCATTTTACCCCAAAATATGAAAATTAATTATGGTGCTAATATTATATTTTACCTGTGATTGTATCAATGATTTTTTAGAAAGATTTTAAGAAATTTGCTTTTACCTTCGAATTTTAAAAGGATACTAATCAATGAGATTTTGATCCAAGAGCGTATCTTAAAATTAAATTTGGTTCTATAATTGGGATAGGACTTACAAAATTGAACTGAAAAACAGTAGCATTAAGCCGTTAAATGTCTAAAGTATAATTTTAAACATGATGGTCACAACACTTGATTTTATACATCGAGTGCGTAAGTCTGATGGAATAAAGTACTATCCTCAAGGTCAATATGTACTTGAAATTCGGAAAAATTTACGATCTGAAATCCAATTGTATAAATGGTTTGAATTTTGAGATAGCCTCTTAGCACCTGAAGCACAAAATCAATTGTAATAGGCTTTAGTTAGTATTATGCTATATGCAACTGAAGGTTTCAATGCTATTGATTCTATTTACCGCGTAAATCCTAAATATCAAGGGAACGACTAATTTTGGGAGAAGGCGTTTAACAGAAATTACTTAAAATGGTGGATATATTACATATTCTTCTACCTGCGAGAAACTCGAGGAATATATTTATGATAAAGTCAAAACAAGACTACAAGTATTATTTAGAAGCAGATAGAATTGCTTTAGGTAAAAAAAGGAAAAAACCAATGATTTTTTTTGATGAAGTGTGGGTGTTTGAGAGGTTGCTAAGAAAAGTTGAGTATTATAAAAACTGTAAAAAATCTAAATTTTACCATCCCTATTATTATTACCTATATCTAAAACTTCATTTATTAAGTATATTCCTTGGTTTCCATATTAAGCCAAATGTTTTTGGCCCGGGACTATCCATCAGTCATCCAGGTACTATTGTTGTTAATGGAAACGCAAAAGTAGGCGCTAATTGTAGGATACACGTTTGCACATCCATTGGAACTAAAGCAGGACATGATGATCTAGCGCCAACAATAGGTAATAATGTTTATATCGGACCTGGGGCAAAAATCTTTGGAGATATAAAAATCGCAGATGGAATAGCTATAGGAGCTAATTCAGTTGTAAACAAATCATTTACAGAACCAAATATCGGGATTGCAGGGGTTCCAGCTCAGAAGATAAACGATAAAGGTTCTGAGAAATTGGTCAAAAAAGCGACAGAAATCTTAGAGGGTCAATCAAATGATTATAAATACTAATTATATCCAAGAAATCTACTAAATGTAAAAAATGTGCATACTTGACTAAGTAGTATCAACTTTATAGACTTTCCTACTTTTCTCATTCTTCAAGGCTCCACCCTTTTTAAGTCAAAGAGCCATTATCTGAGTTATCTGTCCCTTACGTTTCCTATAAATATCCAGAGATATCTCCTGTGTTCTCTATAGTCCACCTTTAAATTTAAAAAATAATGAAGAGGGTTTGAAACTTAATTATAATATTCATCAAGTAATGTCCTCGCAGTTTCCCTCACGCTTCTCTCCGAAGTGTAGGCAGGCTTCCATCCTATGTCCTTGAGTTTTTCGATGTCTAACCTCATCCTTGGCACATCTCCTTTCCAGCCCCTGTTTCCTCCGGTGTAGATAAATTTGACCTCAGAAAGCTTCATTTCTTCAACAATGGCTCTTCCTATTCCGGTGGCACTGATAGTATCCTCTGAGCCAATATTAAATATATTTACATCTTCTTTGCTTTTCTCTATTGCAAACAATATCGCATCGACACATTCTGATACGTGCAAGTAGGATTTTTCCTGCTTGCCATCGCCAAGAATCTCCAGCTGGATAGGGTTTTCCTGCAGCTTTCTTATAAAATCAACAGTAATTCCATGAGTGCTCCGAGGGCCGACAATATTTGCAAAACGGAAGATCCACGCCTGCATATCGAAGGTGTGAGAGTATGAGGTAATAAGAGCTTCACAGGCAAGTTTGGAAGCGCCGTATAGGGATATCGGAAGAAGGGGGCCGTAATTTTCCGGAGTGGGCATGATATGTGCCTCTCCGTAGATAGTAGAAGTGGAGGTAAATGCAACCTTTTTAACGCTGTTTTTCCTCATAGCTTCCAGAAGATTGTAGGTTGCCAAAATGTTCTGATCAAAATGGATTTTAGTATCTGAAGCCCCAAGCCTGACGTCAGGATTCGCAGCCACATGGAAAACGAGGTCAATATCTTTGCAAGCTCTTTCTATAGCTTTATGATCAAGAAGGTCTCCTTTTATAAGTGTGAAATCCGGGTTTTCAAGATGGTTCTCTATGAATCCAATTTTTCCTGAACTAAGGTTATCAAAAACAGTAATCCTGTTCCCTTTTTCTGTAAGGCAATCCACAAGGTGGCTCCCTATAAAGCCAGCCCCCCCTGTAACAAGTATCTTATTCTTTGTAGGCATTGAAAATCCTCCAATAATTTTTCTGTCCCTATTAATATTTTGCACTATTTCCAGGTAATCAGAAAACTCCTTGCCTCAACTATCTGTATGAGGTCAGGTAAACGTTGAGGAAAATTAATAATCTTATAGATGAAAAGTTCTTTGAATTAGCTGTGAGAAGTATCTTTTCACAGAGTTCTTTTTAGAAAATAGAGATTATTTCTGCCGGTTATTTACCAGCAGAGTCCCTCATAATCTATGTTTTTCGCTTCAATTACCCGCCTTCCGTCAATTACTATTTTCTCTTTCATATTTTCAAACTCAGACTCAAGCTGCCTGAACTCATCCCATTCTGTCATGACAAGGCAGGCATCAGCACCCTTAAGCGCATCTTCAGCTTTTCCATAGTATTCGATTGTCGGAAAGACTCGCTTCATGTTCTCAATTGCCATTGGGTCATAAGCCGAAATCTTTGCCCCAAGCCTTAGGAGTTCAGCAATGACAGGAATAGCTCTGGATTCTCTTATGTCGTCTGTCTCGTTTTTAAAGGCAAGGCCGAGGACTGCAATCTTTTTGCCCGCAAGATTTCCTATTTTCCGTATGAGAATTTCGGTCATTAGAAGTGGTTGTTTTTCGTTTACAGCAATTACGGATTCCAGAAGAATAGGGGAATATCCTATTGCTTTTGCTTTCCCTATAAGAGCCTTTACATCTTTTGGGAAACAAGATCCCCCAAAGCCCGCTCCAGAGTTCAAAAATCTGGGGGATATCCTGAAGTCTTTACCCACAGCTGCCATGACCTCGTAGGTATCGATTCCCAGTTTTTTGCAGATATTTCCTATCTCATTGGCAAAGGAGATCTTGGTTGCAAGCAGAGAATTATTTGCGTATTTGATCATTTCCGCTGTTGCCGGATTCGTGCGGGTGACTTCACATTCAAACTTCCTGTAAAGTTCTGAGATAAGGTCTCCTGATTTCCGGTCAATTGCTCCAATAACTATTTTGTCAGGATGCATGAAGTCGTGAACTGCTTTCCCTTCCCTGAGAAATTCAGGGTTCATTGCGACTCCAAAATCTTTTCCTGCTGTTTTTCCTGATGCTTCTTCAAGAACAGGAAGGACAAACTTCTCCGTTGTTTCGGGTACAACTGTACTTTTTACGACTACTACATGGTAACCCTTTTTCTTTGCCAGGGCTTCTCCAATATTTGTTGCCGCTGCGCGGACAATTGAGAGGTCTATACTCCCATCTTCTGCCGAGGGAGTCCCTACACAGATAAAAGAAATATCTGTTTCGCGGACCGCAAACTCATAATCAATGGTTGCAATAAGCTTCTTTCCTGCATATTTTCGCAAAAGATCTCCAAGCCCCTCCTCATATATAGGAGGAATACCTGCATTTATCTGCTCCACTTTTTTCTCATCAATATCCACACAGACTATTTCATGCCCTGCTTCTGCAAAGCATGCAGCTGTGACTGAGCCGACATACCCTGAACCTATTACGGAAATTTTCATAGATTTAACCTCTTTCTTGGATTTGCAGAGGCTATCAATTCCAATTCTTATCTATTTTTTGATAGCTACCTTCTAATACTCCTCTTCTCAGGAAATAGCAAATCCATCGGGTTTCATGTATTTAATCCTTGCGTCTCTATTCATATATTTATATAGTTTAATTGTTTAATATCTTTTACAGTTAGGATTTAGTACATGCTCCAACAATTCCTTTATAGAGATTTTAGGGGAATTTATAATGCTTTCAATGCTTGCCATAGGAACTGAAGGATTTACAGCGGGAAGCTCTTTTCCCGGCTCAGGTATCTGTTTTCTTTATACGGATTCCGGAGTCCCTATATATTATCAGATTGCGGTTTTGGGACTCATCGCTCTTTTTGGGATGAAGGAAATGCTACTTGTATCAACCAAAAAGGATCGCTTTTCAATAGACTCCATGGATATGGGAATTTACCCTCTAATGATATGTTTTATTGCGACTTTCTTCACTGTAGGATTTGGTATAATTCTTTCACAGTTATCTCCCTGAAGTTTAATAATTTTTTTATTTTCAAAAACTTCTTCTCGTTCTGTGGATGGATTTTTCTGTGAAATTATTGGGGGTTTTATAGAAGGCTGGTTTTTGTTTTTAAGGCTTTAAAACTTAATAATTTCTATATGTGGAAGAACTCAGTGATCTTAGTTCAGAAACATTGTTTCCATAAGTATTTATTGTTGAATAATTTATCTTCTTATCATAATAGTATTTGTTAATGGTCTTATCTAATGTAAAAATTTAAGTTTCGTAAGACCACTAATATGGGGCGGTTTTGGCCGCGGAACCGGAATAGTTGCTACCTGCTGTAAGATATGGGAGATGTAAAAAAGTTTCTCTGACAGTAAAGGTTCGGAACCAGGGTTGAAGGAGAATCATAAGTTGACTGTCAACTGTATACTTCTCTATAACGAGGTCAGAAAGATTTCTTGGTCTGTTGATATTACCTTCTCTCATGCGCTTTCATATTGGCTTTTGAGATGGTTCTTTTACCCTTTGTTTTGCAGGAACCTTTCATACCGATGGATTGTTTGTCTTTTAGCGTATCGTAATTAGTAAATATTATGGGGAGTGAACATATTGAGAGTTCTTATTGATATAGGGCATCCAGCCCATGTTCATTTTTTTAAAAATACTATCTGGAATCTTGAGAAAAAAGGGCATAAAGTAATGGTGGTCTCGCGGGATAAAGATGTAGTAGTAGAGCTGTTGAATGCCTATGGAATCCCGCATACAGTTCTAAGTAAAGTGAAGCCAGGGAAAGTCCATTTGTTTGAAGAGTGGTTTATAAGGGAGTATAAAGCTTTTAAAATCACCAAACAATTTGACCCTGACGTTCTTATGGGTATCCTTTCTCCAACTGTAGCTCAGGTAGCTTGGATGCTGCGGAAAAAATCTATTATTTTTAACGACACCGAACACGCAGTACTAGCCCAGAAGATTACCTATCCTTTCTGCGATATAATTTGCACTCCTTCATGCTATCTAAAAAACGAAGGTAAAAAGCAGATAAGGTATAGTGGTTTTCATGAACTGGCTTACCTTCACCCATCTTATTTTACTCCACGCCCTGAAATTCTAAAAGAGCTCGGAGTAAAGGTAGGTGAACCTTTCATAATACTACGCTTCATTTCGTGGGGAGCACACCATGATGTCGGTCAGCATGGAATCAAAAACAAACTGGCGCTTGTTCAAGAACTTGAAAAAATCGGGAAAGTATTCATAACCTCAGAAGGGCCACTGGCAGAGGAATTTGAGAAGTATAGGATTAGGGTCTCTTCCGAAAAAATTCATCATCTGCTCTATTATGCCACACTTTATGTGGGTGAAGGGGCGACTATGGCTGTTGAAAGTGCAATCCTGGGAACTCCTTCAATCTACATTTCCACTCTTGCGGGAACGATGGGTAACTTCTCCGAACTCGAAGAGAAATACGGTTTGCTTTTCAACTATAGTGATTCGGAAGCTGCCCTAGCAAAAGCCTTAGAACTTCTCAAGGACCCGGAACTTAAGAAAACTTGGGGTCTGAAAAGGGCTGCTCTTCTCAAGGATAAGATCGATGTTACCGGATTCATGGTCAAGCTCATAGAAAGCCTTCCTAAAAAGAAATCTGGAGTTTCTTTACATTCAGTTTCGGATGAGAGCTATGCATGATTTATTGAAGCAAAACCAGGAAATCTGGGATCTTTTCACCCGAAAAGAAGAGTATTCGTCCAAAAATCTGGATGAGCACGGCCGTGTTCTCTATGCTCAAAAAGACCTCAAAAAGGCTTTTGAACCTGAGGTCTCCAGATACCTGGTGGAACTTGGGATGAAGATCGAATTTCCTGAGAACAAAACCTTTGCCGTTTGTTTGACCCATGATGTGGATGATATTTATCCACCTCTTTCCCATATGTTACTTTCCTCAGCTCATTGCCTGAGAAATCTGAATTTTCAAGGTTCTGCAGCACAGTTCCTGTGGAAGTTCAGGGGGTTGGAACACTCGCCTTATTTTAACCTTTCGGAAATCATGGATCTTGAAGAAAGCTTCGGAGCAAAATCCTCTTTTTATTTCATCGCGGCAGAAGCCGATCCCATACGATTCAGGTATGATATAGAGGATATAGGACACCATCTGGGAGAGGTTTCAGATAGAGGATGGGAAGTTGGCCTTCACGGGGGTTATTATTCATTTGATAATCTGGAAGCGATAAAAAAAGAAAAGAAAAGGCTTGAAGTTGTTCTGGGAAAAAAAGTATTGGGTTTTCGCAACCATTACCTGAGGTTTAAAACTCCTGATTCCTGGGAAATTCTTGCAGATGCCAGTTTCAGGTATGATTCGACTTTCGGACACAGCAACTCAGCTGGTTTTAGAAATGGAATGTGCCATCCTTTCAGACCATATAATCTGAAAGAAGATCGGGAGATAAGAATTCTCGAAATTCCACTAGTTATAATGGATGTTGCTCTTTTTGCGATCTCAAAGTCTTTTGAGGAGGCGTGGGAGTGCACAAAAAAACTGATCGATATCACAGCCAAGCTTAACGGTGTCATTACCCTGCTATGGCACAATTTTGTTTTTGGTTGCAGCTTCCGAAGGGATTGGGTGAGGTTATATGAAAAGGTGTTGCAGTACTGCTCCGAGAGAGGGGCCTGGATGACGAGCGGAGAAGAAATTTACAGGTGGTGGGAAAATAGATCCTGACTTGAAAGGAAAATACCTGCTGATTACGCCTGCAAAGAATGAGGAACAAAATCTGCCCGAGGTCGCGAGGTCCGTGACAGGACAAAAAGTAAAACCTGAGCTATGGGTAATAGTCGACGATGGAAGTACGGATGATACACCGCATATTGTCGAAAACCTCCGAGCCAGTTACTCCTATATTCAGAGCATAAGGCTGCCTCCGAGGCCAAGAGACATTACCTTTCATTACAGCTATGTTTGCAAACAGGGCTTTGATTATGCACTTGAGTACTGCACGGAAAATAACATCGAATTTGAATATATAGGTCTTCTTGATGCCGATACAGTGTTGGAGGAAAATTACTCCGGAAAACTTCTGACTGAATTCGAAAAAGACAGTTCTCTCGGAATTGCAAGCGGAGGCGTGTATTATGATACCGGCAGGAAGCTTTCTAGGGAAAAGACTGATAAAAACCTTCCCCGTGGCACAGGGAGGCTCTGGAGGAAAGAATGCTTCATCGAGACAGGAGGCTACCAGGTTGAACCATCTCCAGATTCTATTTCCAATATAAAAGCTCTCCTGCGAGGCTGGAAGCTCAAGCAATATGCTAATATCATCCAGATCCAGAAGCGTAAGACGAGCGCGGCGGATGGCCTCTGGCATGGGTATGTCAAAAACGGATGGATGGCTTACTATCTTGGCAAAAATCATCTTGTGGCACTGACAAACGTACTTTACTATTCCGTGAAATTTCCCTTCTATACAGGGGCTGCATACTTCTGGGGGTATATTAGTTCCTCCATCAAAAAGGAGAAACAAATCCAGGACCTTGAAATAAGAGATTACTATCGCAACTTCAAGCTTTCAGGGCTATCTTCTAGGGTCTCGGAAATTTTTAGCCGGAACTCAGGAGATACACACAAAGGGGAGCAGTGAATGTTATTGATTATTCTGAAAAATCGGTCCCTACAAAGGTGATATTTTGAAGATTCTTTTTCTGGATATGGTATGGCCTCTTTATTTGGCCGATGGCTCGCTTATCCACAGGTACGAGCTTGTAAGCAATCTGGCTCGACTGGACAATGAGATCCATATATTTACTACTGACAAGGCTTCCCTTTCGAATATATCCAACATTCACTGCAATTATGTTAAACCTGGAAGCCTGTTTTCTCTTACTGTCAACTATTTCAGAAATTACGTAAAGCTTCTCAGCTCCGAAACTTTTGATGTACTTTATACCCGCAATCCAAACTTCGGCTTTCTTTCAGGAGTCTTCTGTAAAAGCAGGTTCAAAAAAATGGTTTACGAATTAAACGGGATTCCTGAGGACGAAAGCAGTCTCTTCAGAACAAAATGTGAAGAGGATAAGCTATCTCAGCAAGGGAATAAGAGCGGCTTCTCATTTTCAAAAACTTACTTCACTGCACATGCCAGGTTCAAACTATTTATTCTCAAGAAAGCTCTTGAATTTTCTGACCGAATAATTGCTGTGACTCCCGGAATAAAATCAAATCTTGAGAAAGTTTACAACATCCCAGAAGAAAAAATAGTCGTGGTTTCTAATGGGGCAAATACCTCTCTTTTCAAACCACTTGGGCAAGAAAACTGCAGAAGAGAACTGGGTCTGGACCCTGAAATTTCCTATGTCTGCTTTGTGGGAAATCTTGCTCCCTGGCAGGGGGTAGAATATCTGGTAAAAGCAGCTCCCTTCATACTTTCTCGCTTTCCGAAATGTCGTTTTCTGATCATTGGAGACGGGGTCATGAAAAATGAGCTTCTCAAGCTCTCCAGTGAACTCGGAGTTGAAGACAGGTTCATTTTTACAGGTGTAGTTGCTTATGACCGCGTGCCTATGTACATCAATGCTAGCGATGTATGTACTGCTCCTTTCATATTAGCTAGGAACGCCAAAATCGGCCTGTCTCCGTTAAAATTATACGAGTATATGGCTTGTGGAAAGCCGGTTGTTGCAAGTAACATAAGTGGTGTTTCCGATGCACTTGAAGCTTCCGAAGGAGGGATTCCTGTCCGTCCTGAAAACCCGGGTGCTCTTGCAGAAGCCATCTTAAAATTGCTTGAAAACCCGGATTTGAGGAATAAACTGGGTTCAAAAGGTTTAAGTTATGTTACTGAAAATTACAGCTGGTACAGTGTTGCGAAAAAGGTTGATAGAGTCTGCAAATCAGGACTTCAGGGTTGAAAGCCAAGTCTATCTTATAATATTTTTTCCATAATTCATTACAGATAAAAACAAACATCTATTACACGGGGCTTAAAATGGACGAAATTGAAGTTAGAGAATTAGCGCCATCTGAATACAAAGAATGGGATCTGCTTGTAGAAAAAGCTCAACCTGGTACACTCTTTCACACCAGTCAATGGCTGGAAATCTGCAGGGACGTTCTTTCCAGAGAGCTCAGGATTTATGGTTGTTTCAAAAGTGGTGAGCTTGTTGGAGGATGTCCCATTTTTGTTAAGAATATCAAAGGGGTCCTGGAAGTAGGATCTTCCACCTGTAATATGACTGATTATTGCGGGCCCCTTATAAAAGAGGGTGCTAGCTCCAAAGCAAGCAAACGAGTACAGGAAACTCACGAAATCCTTAATCCCCTCAGGGAGTTTCTCTGCAGGCAGGGCTTTGATAGTATTCATCTAGTGTTTTCTCCAGGGCTTGGGGACATTAGACCTTTTACCTGGAGCGGATGGGACTCAAAGGTTCACTATACCCATCACCTGAACCTGAAAGAAAATGTTGATAATAACGTTTCAAGGAAGATTCGGAGGGAACTTAAATCCGCAGATGAGGCGGGGCTCAAGACAAGGGTATGGAATGACCTGGAAACCTATTATGGTCTGCTTTCGAAAGTCTATGAGAAACAAAACATGGAACTTCCAGTGCCAAAGGAGTTTTTCGAAAGAGTTTTTAATCTGATTAGGGAAAAAGACATTGGTTATATGTTCGTTTCCGAAACCCCTGAGGGAGAAGGAGTAGCAGCGCATCTTAACCTTTATGGAAAAAAATGCACAGTTACCTGGTCTTCTGCCCTCAATCCGTCCTTTAGCCGGATGGGCCCTAATGCTCTTCTCTATTATAATGAGTTTCTTGATTTGAAGTCCAGAAATTTTGAATACATGAATGTTATGGCAGGAAATGTTCCCAGATTTGCGGATTTTATCATCGGCTTTTCTCCTGAACTAGTACCTTATTATAGTGTAACTCTGGAGAGCAAAAAGTACTCAATCATGAAAACTTTATATAAAAGCACTCATCAGGATACTGACTGAGAGAATGACAGATAGTCTTAAAAATATAAAAATTGGATTTTCCCTTAATCACTTTTTTAATCATTTTTCCTTGCTTCTTTTTTCGGACTGAAAATATGCCTTCTCTTCTGCAAACTCTCTAAAAGTTTGATTTCATTTTCAGATTTTGCTCTTTATTTTCACAAGGAAGGCCGAGAATAATCTTTTGAATGTAGGATCATCATGCAGGGTTATACCATAATAGATAGGTGTTATGATCATTGCTGCAAGGAGGATAACATAAAAGTTCGCAGAGAGTACTTCCAGCAGAATTAATGGGATCGAAACGATCACGCCGATCGCCGTATACTTAATAAGGATCTTTACGCTTTCCATTTTATTAATCCCTGCAAGGTTTAGTAGATATGCATTGTTCCAGAGCCAGAACAAAACTCCTGTAAGACTGAACAAGCCAAGAGCAAACTCAGGACTTCCATAAGTTCCCCCTATAACCAATGCCACGACTCTTGAGATTAAGAGAATCATACTGAAGGTAAACCAGACTCTCTGTTTCTCGAATACGCTATAGAGAGTTGAAATAGGCGAGGAAAGGAAGACAAGGAATATCCATGGCACAAGGATCTTTACATATGTACCTGATATATACCAGCTTTTTCCAAAAGCAAATGTAAATATCTCTTCACCCATGATCACCAAGAGTATCATTGGGAATATTCCTATTAAAATTAGCTTTTTGTAAACCTCTCCAACGATGACCTTCATGTCTCCCTTCTCATTTCCGTTTTTCACCTCACTGATTTTCTGGAAAAACACCTGCTGTATAGCGGTGCCTAGAAGTCCCATGGGCATATTAACTACCTGATTTGCAAGTGAGAAATACCCGACAACGCTCGTCCCATAAAAGTATGCAAGCAAAAAGGAAGGTACCTGCGGCGAAATCGTGTTTGCAAGTGTAGACCAGGAAGTAAACAAAGGGAAATTTTTATACTGAATAGCCATTTCTTTCATTTTTTTCAATGAGATTTTCCTGAAGACCTTCAGGTCCTGTTTTATGTCCTTGAGCATGAAAAGGTCTGTAAATCCGTATCCTATGACATATCCCGCTATCAGGCCGAATGGAGAAACATTCCAGATAGGGATAGCTAACTGGAATGCTTTGGTTGAAACAGTATTTAATATTCTGGATCCTGCTATGACTCCGAAACGGATCTTTCTTGAAAGCCAGTAGTTCTGCACGAAAAAAATGCCATTAAAGAATGTTATTGCTGGAACATAAATTAAATATTTTGAAATTCCCGGAGCATTGAGCATGTACTCAACATCTTTTGGAAGGAATAACACTACTAAGGCTGTGAGTAAAGATGTGATAGTTACTAATATCGCGCAGAGGACAGCAACGTTTGCAGAGTCTTCCTCTGTTTTTGGTGACATGATCGCGAACTGATATGAATAAGTAGAGAAGATTGCCAATATGCCAGATATTGAGAGAAACAGCTGAAAAATTCCTAAATCGTCAGGACTGTAAATCCTGGTGATTAGAGGTACAAGAAGTATGCCTAAGATCTGTGCAGTAACACTTCCGGATACAAGTTTTAATACATTGGCGATGAAATTTGGCGCCTTGTTAGATTCTGACATATTGTTTCCAACTTCTAAATCTAAATCTAAATCCCGGATTGTTATATGTGGAGTTTTTATTTCAGTCGAATACCCCGCTAGCTTCCGGCGGGGATGGAAAACTTCCCCGAGAACCGTCAATAATAATACGATTTACCAATTTCCTTTTCTGTTTGTTAACTTTTGCTCGAATTAAATCGTATTAGGATTATTGTTTCCTTTTACGGAGTTTGGGGCGGTGGCGCGAACATACTCCGTTACTTGCAGCGGGGTGCTCCAGCGCAACTTTGATTCAAATGGTCTAAAACAACTAAATTTTCTATGGCTTCATTTTCTAACTTCTTTTCCTTCTTTTACGTAAGCAAATACCTCTTCATTATTATATATGAGCGCATAGTCCCTTGCTTCAAATCTATTGAAGAACTCTCTTGGCAGTTCTTGGATAAAATTCACTCCGTAACGGTCGGGATCGTTAATAGAAATCGGTTCTTTTAAAGTTGATTTTCTCAGCAGAACCATCGAATTCCCCTCGATCTCTCCCGTCTTTATCTGCTGAATATTAAAATATCTTGCGTTACTAGAATTATAGCCGGAATCACTGTAAAAAAGGCAACTGTCATAAGGCGAGTCCATCAGGATATCCCCAGCGTATTTCCCGGATACTGTTTTAATAGCTTGGATTTCAATATCCTTAAATTGGTTTCTTACTGTTGTTTCCTTTGCTACAAGAGGGTTGTCTTTATTGATTCCAGGCGTTGTAACCATCACAAATGAAAACAATAGCATTATTATGAAGATTGCGGGAATCTTTGCCTTTCTTAAGTCAAAGAGGCTTACCAGTTTTAATATGTATGAAGCAGCCACGAGCACCAGAAATACTGATATCAAGGGGAACCATCTGGTTGTTAGGAGATTTCTCATCCCGAGTAAGGGAATTCCATAAGCAAAACTATACAGAATTATAACCACTAAAGCAATTGAGAACTTATCTATTTTTTTGAGGTCTTCGCGGGAAAGCCATGCTAATACTCCTCCTATTGAGAAAAAAGGCAGAGCAAGGTAGCTGATGTGAAGTAAGAGTACTTCTAGTGTATCCTGATTTATTACTGAGCCTACTATCAGTTCATCGCTTGAGTAACCGGCTCCTGCCTGAAATACTTCCATAAGAGGCTTAAAAACCATCTCAAGAAAAGAAGTATCCGAGGTTACAAATGTGAACGTCCAATAAGTTTGCATACTGACTATAAAAAATAGAATATAATTAAAACCGGTAGTTCGGAGTGGGGAATTATTGTATAGACGATTGTGCAGGTATTTTCCTATATAAATAGTAACCAAAGCGAATAATACTACAAATGTGGTTAACTGGTGAGTCAGAACCATAAGAATAGTAATTAGCAGGAGTAATCCTGTATACTTCACTTCCTGTTTCTCGCTAAAAATTGTGTATATAATAAATATAAAGTAGCAGAGAACTAGGGAACCAGAAGTTATGTTCGCAATGCCTGTGACGATATTATGGTTATTCAAGTTTATTAGTAGAGCTGCCAGCAAACCCATTTGAGGGCCTTCAAGCTTCTTTCCTATGAGGTAAATGCCTGCTGTAATGAAAATATTGGCAAGTCCTATTGAAAAAAATATTGCGTCTTTTACATCTGTTTTGCCCAATATCTGAGTAACTGAAATAAATATGTGAGCAAGAGGGTAATAAAAATACTTGCCACTTATTTGAAACGGAGCAACAAATCCCGTATTAGTAATTATCCTTGCCATATTTGCATGAAAATAAGCATCGTAACCCATAAGGCTCGGAAAATTGTAAAAAATTCCCACTCTTATGAGGATTGAAAGCAGGAATATTTGCAGTAATATAGAGCTTACTCTGTCTCCTTCTCTAATATAAAGAATTTCAGAGGCAATAATGCCTGCTAGGGCGCATACAAGTATAAAGTAAGACATAGGCCTATAATGCAGATTCATGCTGAATATCAATACGCATATGAGGAAAATAATATAAAATGAAAGACCCAAAAGACTTTTCAATCTGTTTTTTCCTGATGATATGGAGGCTTCGCTTTTGAATTTTTTTCTAAAAATGATATAAATTAAACATGAAGAGAGAATAGCTACTCCGATGTCCTTCTGATTTAAATCTATCAGATAATATAAAGAAACGATAAATAACCCTAAACTGAATCCAATAACACTGAGAATCACGTCCAAATTTTCTGTTAATTTGTCCACATATCTTTTTACAGTTTCCATACAATCCCACATTACAATAATCTTTTATAATTAACTCGTTCCCTGGTGAAATATTTTTTGCTTGTAAGTCAGATTATCTTTATTTGCAGGTTACTTTTATTTCTTCGCCTTCTCCCTTTTACATCTCAGCCTGTCCGTAGTTTCCATATTTTTTCTTCCACCAATTACATATTTGAGCTCCAGATGTCATCCAGGCACCCTTTTGAGCGCAGTATTGCAGAATTTTTTTATAAAATTCCAGGTAGTCGCCCTGCATATTTGTATTATGCCAGAGGATGGTAAGTACCCCTCTGTGGCGTTCAGTCGTAAGGATAAGCTTCTCCGTAAGTTTCCATGCTTGCTTGAAGTCGAGATGCATATGGCTGAAAAGGGTTGTGTCCATTATGCTTAGTGGGATTTCGAGAATATCAATTTCTTTTCCTGTATTAAGGTCATATGGACTGAATGGGTGGCACATTCCGTTCCTGAATCCTGCACAATCATAGTAACCGAAGGTGGAATCGTAACTAAAGCCTGCTTCTGCCAGCAGTTCCCAGGTTTTTGGAGTTTTGAACCGTAGGTAATGATTCCTATAACCTATAACCTCTTTTTTGAGCACTTTTTCCAGCTTTTGTTTTTTTCGTTTGATTTCCGTCGGGTTGTTATATGCCTCATGCCCTCCATGTAGTCCTACTTCCCAACCGTCATCCAAAATGTGACCCAGTTCCTCCTCCAGTTCTTCAATACTGAAGGTAAAATCCTGGTTCCCTGGATCAAGAGTTAGAAAATAAAAAGTGGATTTTGCCCCGTAAATTTCTTCAAGTTCCATAGTTTGTCTGAAATTCCACAGGGGGTTCCATCTTTTGTTTATTCTTGAAAATGGAAGTATAGAGGCTTCTACAAACTGACCTTTTTTAAGAGCTTTTACGGTTCTGGTAGCAGTATTCAGCATTCCAGTGCACACAAAATCGATGTCATGAGTAAGGCATACAGCAAATTTTCTTCCTTCCGGGTATTCGGGATTCATCCCGTTTTTGATCAGAAAGTCTGAAACCTCAGGCTCGAAAACATTCCTTTGAGTGCTCAGGTAATAGGGGAACCTCCCATATTTGTCCAAAAGGATAGGGTCGTACTCTTCCTTTTTTGTAAATAACTCCCATAGTTCTTGATCTTGCTTGATTTTTTTAAACACTGCATCCATCTTATTCTAACCTTTTGGAGTTCTAACTTTATTAAATATTTGGTTCACTTCTCGTCTCTTTATTTTTTTGCATGGAGCCGATCTTAATGGACTTGTCGTGTCAATCTTATCGATGTTCACAAGCCCAAAATATGACTTTCTCATATTTCTGTTATTTCCAGGCTCCAACCTGAGTAATCTGGATTATTCATTTGTATTCGGTTAAGAGATAAAATGCATGAAAGTGTTATTTTTTATGCTAAAATCTCAACATTCAAGTCGGAAAATCACTACACGTGGTATTCGAAGTTGTGCATAAAATTCGTTAACCGATGACAAATGCTGGATTATTATATCTTGTGTAAATAACGCAAAGGGGGCAGAGTTCCTTAACTAAAGTAGCGGCATGCTCACATCAAGGCACAGGCAGAATTTCTTTAATGCTACTCTTTCGAGTCCTGTGAGGTCCCTTACACAGAACAGTCAATTTGCCTTATACTTTTCATCACAGAGTTGCGATTCTGCAGTTTCTGTCCTTTTATAATGTTTGCCTTTATCTGACTAAATATTATTAAAATATATTTATTCGTCCTACATTAATATTTTTCCCCAGTATTCCCTCACTTGCTTTATATCTTAAACTCTTTTGCTTCCTAATTTAAAACTGTTTAATCTCTTTCTGGTCTATGGTGTTTTTAAGTCTACAATGGATTTCTGTGACTTTTGCGAGTTCTCTCGGGACAAAGACACTCGATTAATACATATTTTTGCTACCTTATATAACTCCCTACACTTATTGTATTCTTATCTACTGATCCCAATTTAGGGTTTTACTGGCACATATAATAGCTTTTCTTTGAGGAGAGACTCTTGAACTCCTTCTCCTTCCAGATACAACTCTTATAGTTTGCATATAAGGGGCAGAGCCTCACATTAACCCAAAATATTAATCTATTTAATTAACGCTTAATCCGGTATCTTCTTCATTTACAGCCAGCTTTAATGTTCTTATCTCGATTCTTATTCATTTTTTTCCAAAATTCATTGGCTTTTTTAAATATAGTTTTCATGTTAACCGATCATTAATTTTCCAGAGAAGGTTGTTTTTTAATCAGATTTGGGCTGTAGGTTTATGGTGTATTAGATGCTTTAATCATAAATCCACTCAGTAATACCATCTTTTTTCAATTTAAAGGGGTCAATTTATCTCTAATATCAAATTAAATATGTATAAAGACCTTAAATGCTTAATCTAACTTTTTCTTCTATTAAGATAACAGGTTTTTGGGTCAGTTACTGAAAACCGCAAACAGCAGGGCGATTTTCAAATCTGAACAGACCAGGCAGATGTGCTCGTTTTGTTAAATTAATCAATCACTGACGGACACGACCTGAGAACACTCTAGGTGGATGAGATTAACTTCCAATCATATATAATATTTTTATATACTTATTTAATTCATGTGTTAACTTTATATATTTCTTAGTCTAATATTTTTTTGTATGATAATCTTTAATATTTTTGCCTTTATACACATAAAGGGGGTTATAGCATATGCAGATGTATAAGGGGGTAGATTGGGTTTGTTTTCGACCCTTACACTTAGCCTTAATTCTCTAATTTCCGATCCTATTAGCATAATATCTTCGCCATCTCAACTTTCCGATAGGTTGCTCAGGCATGAATTTACGGTCTTGATCCCGGCTCATAACGAGGAAGCTTCCATTGGAAGCAAAGTCTTACTCGCGGCAAGTTACGCTGACCGTGTACTAGTGCTTGATCACGGTTCTACCGATCGAACTATGGAAGTAGCGGCTCTGGGAGGGGCACGAGTTGTTCCTCTGGCAGGCGGGGAGGAAGCACTGTTCAGAGTTCTATACAAGGCATCTCTCGATTCGGAGATTGCTGTCCTTATTTATCCGGAGTGCATGCAGGATATAGATCTGCTCTCCCATGTCCTTGAACCGTTAAGGCAGGGCTTTGATCTGTCTGTAGGTTCATGGCCCTGCCGTGTCTCCTGTGAACAGGAAACAGTGATGCTTCTTAACGGGAAAAATACCTTTAAGGAAAAAATAGGTTTCCTTGCCGTAACTGCAGATTCGCTGCAGAAAATCAGCTCAGGCAAAGAGCATATGTCTTTGAAATCCCTGCTCTCTGCAGCGAAGACCGAAAAACTTAAGGTCAACTATCTGAGCTTTGATGTGGATCCTATATTCAGAAAACTTGAGAGCACTCGGATAGGAGTTGTCGTGCCTGCTTATAATGAAGAATTGCTTATTGCCGAGACTCTAAGAGGGATACCTGAATATGTAGATCGGATCTATGTAATCGATGACGGTAGTATAGACCGCACTGGTGAGATTGTAAAAAAGTTCGGAGATTCGAGAATTGTGTACCTGCTCCACGAGGTCAACAAAGGTGTAGGTGCAGGGATCATAGACGGATATAAACTTGCCCTGAAAGATGAGATGGATATAGTTGCTGTTATGGCCGGGGACAACCAGATGGACCCTACCCAACTCCCCAGGTTGATTTTTCCAATCATTGAGGGGAGAGCTGATTATACAAAAGGTAACAGGCTACTCACCGAAGATTTTATGACCGGCATGAGCAAATGGAGATCTCTTGGAAATCTTCTCCTCAGCTTTATCACTAAAATAGGCAGTGGTTACTGGCAGATTATGGATCCCCAGAACGGATATACAGCTATTTCCAGGCAGGCTCTGGAGGTTATCGATTTAGATTCAGTCTACCCTTATTATGGCTACTGTAACGATCTGCTGATCAAGCTTAATGCCTTTGGGATGAGAGTAATGGACGTGGTAATACCCGCTCGTTACGGCAAAGAAAAATCAAAGATCAGGTATGGGAAGTTCATTCGCAAAGTAGCTCCCATGATCTTCAGGGGTTTCCTATGGAGATTAAGGATCAAATATACAGTATTGGAATTCCATCCTCTGGTATTGTTTTACTTCCTTGGGATGATTGCCCTACCTGTAGGTGTCCTTTTAGGGTTATGGGGCCTTCTGCAAATGTTATTGAACAATCCTCTTCCTCCATACTATCCTCTGCTCGGCTTCCTCGTACTGGGTGCGGGACTTCAGATGCTTCTTTTCGGAATGCTTTTTGATATGCAGGTCGAAAAGAAACGAAATGAAAGGTTAGGACTTGCTCGTTAAAATCCGGAAAGATAATTTCCGGATCTTTTTATTTCAATCCGCTTTTCTTCGTCTCAGAGCTCATTTATTCAATAAGGCTTATTTTTATTAAGTTTCTTTTAACCAGTGTGCAGCAAAAATAGATTTATCCCCATCTCAGGATTTCAGTAATGAAGTTTTGCGAGGACTCTTACTCAAAAGATTTTTAGGACATTATTGCTAAATATTATATTTCAGTTTAATCCGTGGAATCTTTGGGAAAATTCTCAAGACTGCACCAGAAAAGAGTTGGAGTATGTGTCCACATGTGATCTCAAAAAGGTGGAAAAAGCCTGAAGTCCGGAAAGAGACCTTACTATCTCTTTCTTTTTCATATTTGTATAAAATTACAGGAAAAAAAGTAAATAGAACAACATGGGGCCTATAATGCGTTTTTTTAAGTGTAGAGGCAAAGATTACTCTTCCCTATAGGTTTATTAATTCAGGCATGAGATTCCAATGGCCAGGTATCATGGTCTGTGATGGTCCTAGTCTGGGTATTTATAAATTAATCGTGCCTCCAGAGCAATTTTGTTGCCTTTTAGGTATACTCTACAGTGAGTTTAGGTCTCAGACTTGTGTTTTTCCATGTAGAACTGTAAAAAGCAATATAATTTTTGTCTTCCTCGCGGACCTTTATTAAGAAACCAGTATTTTTCAGACTTCCCATTTGCGTACTCCTGTATGAGTTTCGTCACATCCAGCTCATAGTAACGGTTGTCAGGAATTTGATCTCCGCTAATAGTTATTGTAGCGTATGGAGTGTTACCCTGCAAGACGCCATTTCTATCATACCAGTCCCTTCCTGAATTATTCCAGAGAGTTTTTGATTCTTTTTCCTACCATGTAGTGTGTTCCTCGCACCATTTTATCGGTCTATATACTTCCATCACTGTATCATTAGACCTCTTCTGACCTTCCGGATAGTACCAGAACAAAGAAATGGTTGCTTTTTCAATCTGGTCAGTCTTATTGAATGAACTTAACTTAAAGAGTATAACATCCCTATACCTGCCTCCATCTGGCTGTTTCCGACGTCGATATACTCACTTTCATGAGAGTTCTTATTTGGTGAATCCTCTTTTAACCTGTTGTCAGAAGCAATCAAAGGTAAAGCAGTTTTAAAGTTCTCCGTTCCATTAAAATCTATAAAAAGGTTTAAAAAAAATCTTTTTAGGTACCTTAAAAAATTTGAGACGGCTCTCATAAGGCTTGATCCAAGGCTCTCCTCCTGTCCCATATGGGGTCTGTTCTCTTCTATTTGGTAAGGTCCTTGCGGCCCCGCAGACAATGCTTCACTCCATGGGAAATCTTTCCTCAGAGACTCATTTTTGCTCACCTTTTCCACAAATCCAGGATCAACATCAACATCCGATGTGGAACTTGCATACATATAATTTCCATCGGCATTGTTTGAAAGGCAGTTTTTTTCCAGGATGAATGAATGGGTGTTTTTCAATTTATTATATATAGCATACCCTTTTCCGGCCGCAGGACTGGACTTTGTATTAACTATTATATTATTTCTTACAATAGTTGTATATCCTGAACTTGGAGCTGAAAATTCGTTAGTAACCTCTTTGTGGGCAATAGCTGCACCATAACAACCGTCGAATAGATTATTTTCTATGAGGGTATTTTGAAATCCATTGAGCACTATACCCCCTGCCCAAGCAGCACGCAGGTCAATACCAGTTTCATAAAACTTGTTGTGATGGATATATACATCTTTTGCAGAGTCTTTGGAATACTCGGATCCGTAACCTGTAATCCAGATACCCGCGGCATTTGTCTCATACAGCAGATTATTGTAGATTTCTATATCATCCATCACGGTTGACTGGTCGGCTTTCTGGACTTCAATTCCTGCCCCTCCTTCCCCTTCGGAGTCGATGACATTGTTATGAAATGCTACATGGTTCGTGTTGTATATTCTCAAACCACTATTTGTTCTGCATGTTATATTGTTGTTCCAAGCTTCTACATTTGAAGAATAGATAATATAAAGGGCATCATGCCCTAATTTGTACACTGTGTTATTGTAAAACCGAACATTTGAACCCTTTGAGACTTTCAGCCCATCCCCATGGCTGTCGTGCATATACATATCGTGAACCTGTATATTTTCCGAATTAAGAAAATAGATCAGATTGTAATATCCCTTTCCCCTATCCCTTTCACTATTTTTGTCATGGTTTCCGTCAATCTCAAACCCCCTTATAATAATATCGTGATTTCCGGCACTTTCCATTTGCGTAATTAAAGGCTTTTCTTCCCGCCAGCCTGCTTTATTTTTAAGCTTGATCACAGCTGTGGAATCCCCTTCAAGGATGGTATTACTTCCAACGAAGATGCTGCCCGAAATCACATATACATTTGGGCCTTTCAAATGAACTGTTGTGAACTGCGGGTTTTCTGCCACGTAAGCAAGAGCCTTATTTATCTCTACCTGATCATGAGTCCCATTACAGTTGAAATTTCCACTGCCGTCGGTAGCTACGTACACTATCTCGCCAGAAGATTTGGCAGAAGAGATGGCTGAGAGGGAGAGAATTATACTTGTGATTAAAAAAATAAAACTTATGTTGAAAATTACTTTTTTCTTTCCATCTCCCCATCTGTATTTTCGCACTTTTCCGTTCATTTTGCATCTCCAAATACATTAGACACAACCCTCTAAAACTAAAAAAATTACTCAATGAAGGCTGCAAGCAGACACTATAGAAAGCTTTGGATTCTTTTAATTGCTTGGATTTCAACAATGAGAATCCTAAAATAAATGCCTCTTCCCTCAAAATATTTATAGACTAACTATCCCGAGCTACGAACTCTAATCCGTTAATGAGCCAATCCCATACTTGACTCTACTTCTTTAAGTTACTTATACGCAGCACAAGATATTATGTCTTTTATTTTATTATGAATGTAACGTTTAACTATTTTCTTTTGCAAGAGCTTAATAAATGAGATAAATAGCCGCTCGGAGTCTGTTAAAAACTTAATCTATACTTTTCTCTTTTTCAGTTACGGTGTGCTAGCTATTTTCCTTTTTAGCAGAAACAGCTCTAATGTTTGAACATAAAGGCATCTTTCTTCTGCACGTTACAGTTTATCTGACACTTATTAAAAATCTCCTTGCAAACATAGGTCGTGTACACGTTTATTGACCAATTCCGAAAAAGCGAGTACACCTCCTGTATTTGGGGGAAATGTAGAGAGATTCTTGTGCTTACTGTTTTCAATAACTCACACCCACGACCCAAACATAGTATATGTATGTATAAAAAAATATAGTATGTGTCTAAATAAAATACATATAGATGACAGCAAGTTCATTAAATGCTTATTAAGGTTAATAGTGATGCGGAAGCAAGCTCAGATGCAGTTTATTCTTTCTAAGGGAATTTTAAAAAGATAAAATTAATTGCAGGAGTTTCTACTAGAAAATTGAACTGAGGAGAACTTCAATATAGAATATTTAAGCAGACTATGAAAAATGTCCTCAAAAATAACCTTAAAACTCTCCATTCTGGTGAAAACACCTGGTTCCACCACATTACATACCCAGGCATTACCCCTGACTTTGAAGCATATTCGGTGTTACCGTACCTTCCTATGTTGATCCGGTTACCATTGTTCCCAGGCTCTTTTGAATAATCCGAGGAAGGATACCCAGCATCAATGCAGGGAGAACTCACAAGATCCTTAACCCATGTTTTTCCATTCCATCTTCCACCTGTTGATTTAAGATGGTAATCATGGTTTTTCTGATCTGCAAAGAGAGGTTTTGCATGAATATCGCTTGTTGACCCGGCATTTACGTAATCTCCCGCTATATTATTGTAAAGGCAGTTATTTTCCAGCACGAAGGTATGTGTTTCAGGAAGGTAGTTAATTACTGCATATCCTGTCTCGCTCGGATCTTTTGTACGTTTCTTGGTATTTAATATTATGTTGTTGCGGAAAATAGTTGTATACCCTTCACCTTTAGGTGAAAGATCAACGGGATAACCTTTACCTGTAGGATACATGTGGGTAACAGCAGCATGGTATACACCATCAAAAACGTTATTTTCAATGAGGGTATCGTAAAAGCCGCTCGTGACTATACCTCCTACCCAGTCAATACTTGGGTTCGTACCAGTATTATAGAAGGTATTGTGATGAATGTGGACGTTTAGAGCCTCTTCCTTGGGATAAGACTTTCCATAACCTATCAGCCAGATTCCAGGCCCATAAGTGTTATAGATGGTGTTATTATATACGTCTACATCGTTCACCACGCCTGTTGATTTCTCGATCTGGATTCCCGAGCTGCCTGCACTCCAGTGGTAAAAGGAGTCGATTACGTTATCATGGAATTTTACGTGGTTTGAATCCCATGTTCTAAGACCGCTATCAGTCCTGCAGGTTATGCGGTTGTTCCAGGCCTCTACGTTCTGGCAACCAATGGCATAAAGACCATCATGGCCTAGTTTATACACTTTATTATTATAAAACTGAATATAGGAACTGCTCTCTACTCTTAATCCATCTCCATGCCCGTCGTGCATGTACATATCATGAACTTGTATGTTTTTTGAGTTAAGGAAATGGATCAGATTGTAATATCCTTCCCCTTTCCTTTTATCCTTATTATTATCATGATTTCCGTAAATTTCAAACCCCCTTATAATGATATCATGGTTTCCGGCACTGTCCATCTGTGTTATCAGGGGCTTACCACTTGGCCATTCTGCTTTGTCTTCAAGTTTAATTACGGCTGTAGGATCTCCTTCCAGAACTGTATCGCTTCCAATGAAAATACTGTTTGAGATAACGTATGTATTGGGACCTTTCAAATGAACGGTTGTAAACTGCGGATTTTCTGCAATATATGCGAGAGCTTGATTTATCTCTACCTGGTCATTACTCCCATCACAGTTGAAATCTCCACTCCCATCTCCAGCTACATAGACAGTCTTATTAGGAAGTGCATTGGAAAGGGCAGTTGTTCCCATTAAAATCAAGAAAATTAAAATTCGGATGAAAACTCCTGTTCTTTTCCTGTTTTGCCTGTATCTCGGATACTTCCCGTTCATTTTTATCCCTTGTTTTTTGGTTATAAACTTTCAATCTTGAAAAAAGTTATCTGTGGGAAGTGCTCTCTATTAAATTTGGGGCAGTGCCCGTAAGTTATTGAAAATCATATGCGTAAGAATCTCTCTACATTTATCCCAAAAATGGGATGTAATTCGTTTTTCAGATTTTATCATGACTCGCGGGCACGACCGAAAAATAAATTGGATTGTCTCTCGGTTCATCAACTGAAAGTTTCATAATTCAACTGAAAGTTTCATAATTAATAAAATTCCTTATTTAGGTTCTGTAAAGTCTTAGGGGGCTAAGCAACTATGTAGGTTCGACTTTAGCTGAAAAAACTCTAGACCCTGAAGACTTCACAGAATCCTTATTTACAATTTACATTTTATTGTCATAAATTTTTACATTCGTTTCTTTTGTATGTACGTGTGCTATTGCAGGGCCAGCTAAATCATGGAAATTGTTGCCATAAACTTCTATGTTTTTAACAGCTCCTTCTAATTCTAGACCTGCATATCCACCGCCAGATGTGGTACAGTCATTATTTGCAAACACTCCATCGGTAACAGTATAGAATCGACAGGATGAATTAGTACGGTTAATAAATTTACAATTTTTAACTGTAATGCCTTTTACATCATAGGCATATACACCATCATGCCCACACTTATTTACTGTAATTCCATCTATGAGGATATTGGAGCATTTGTTTAGAAGAATTGCATCATTGCAACCATTCTTGAATGTAACTTCCTGAATTGTTAACCCTTTACAACCTATTAAGGTTGCCATGTTGTAGCAGGAAGTTCCAAGCCTGATTTTAGGATAATAATCACTCTGGCTACCATCAACAGTTAATTCTCTTATTATAACATTGCTTGCAGAATTGCCTTTAATCATTAACATTGCTTTTTCGTTCGCAATTCTACTCTTGGGTCCACCCCATATCTTTAATCCTTTAGCAAGTTTAATTGTTACACCGGACTCTCCTTCAAGGATTGTGTTGCTGCCAATCAGAAGAGAATCGCCAATAACGTATGTGAATGGACCTTTAAGGTGGACAGTTGTGCCTGGATTATCTGCTGCAGTTTTAAGCGCTAGGTTAATCTGTTCGTGATCGGCTTTTCCATCGCAGTTGAAGTCTCCGCTTCCATCTCCGGCAACAGTTAAAGTTTTCGTATCCTGGCCGCCTAACGCAGCAGGTACGGTTGTTAAAATAAGGCATGTTACCAGGAATAGGGTCCCTAGTTGTCTTTTTAGCATCGTATCACCTTTGGGTTGGATTTTTATAGGGATTCATGTAAAATCAAAATTCTATAGGGCAATTGTATGCATTTTCCCTAATATTTCTCAAAATTCCATATTACGTCTGCGTAATATTTTTGAACCTATCCAATTCGGCTCTCTGCTATTTGTGGGGCGGACACGTTGCACAGAGTTTCCACTCTCCAATATCATTTTCTAAGGCTGATTGTTGGAGGTGGCAGAGCATGAGATGCTTTGGCTTCTACCGATCAAAATTTGTTACTAACCATAGGATGTAATTCCTCTGGCCAATACCTCCTGTTTACCTTCGGGTTGGATTTTTATAGGGATTTAAGTAAAATCAAAATTCTATAGGACAATTGTATATTTTTTCCAGAATATTTCTCAAAATTCCATATTACGTACTCGTAGTAGTTTATTCCGAACTACCTAATTAGACCGAGTCTATACCGAACTATCCAATTAGATCTGCTCGATTCGATTATTCAAAATCCTATATTACGTCTGCGTAATATTTTTGAACCTATCCAATTCGGCTCTCTGCTATTTGTGGGGCGGACACGTTGCACAGAGTATCCACTCTCCAATATCTTTTCGAAGGCTGGTTATTGGAGGGGGCCGAAAATGAGAAGCTTTGGCTTCTACCAATCAAAATCTGTTACTGACCATCAGATGTTATTCCTTCTGGTCAATACCTCCTGTTATATTTAATTAAGGCCTTTAGCCAAGTCAACTATTCTAAAAAATTTTTCATTCACCTGTTGTTAAATTGTTGAGTTGACATTCAAGGTTTATGCGATCCTATTATAAAATATTTTTGGTTTTTTAATGAGGAAATTTGTACAGTTAATCATTATTTTAGATTATTGCATGTTTTTGATGGCACGAATAAGTGGAATTTGAGGGAATTATTGCGCGAATTGAGATGATTAAAGCTATGGGAGAAAAATGCAATTCAAGGCGAAGAGTCACGTTTTTTGTGAGAAAAAAGTTTAGTGAATACAGAAAATCCATTTTCCAATCTTCAACTTTCTTACCTAAGAATTTGGATACATCTCTTTTTCTATACCGATAGATGGAATTAGGGTTTAGAACTAATTACTACTGTTTTTATCAATTTTTTTGCCTTTACATCTAATGAAATGTTATTTTAGTCATTATCATTTCTTATCCAGATGCGGAATTTGGAGGCACCTGTTCTTTGCAAGTTTGAGCTCTGTATCTCAATTTTATATATTATTTTGTTAGCTTTCTACTCTTAGCCATTTTTTGCATTTTCTTGGCGGGGTAGTTGAGCACATGTTTTTCAATTAATATAATTAAAATGAAAGCAAAATAATTAATAAGTAATGTTACTTTTACCGCTTATATACTATTTATTTCTATAAAGTTAGTTATAGGGCAGTCTGTATAATTCATTATCAATGTACTATCTTTTAATATTCTAATAAATATAAACAGAAGATATAAAATTATAATGTTAAAACATTATTTTTAGCTAATTATTTTAAATTATAACTACTGTTTGATTCTATTATACTAACAAATTAATTACTCTTTTAAACTCAAACTAAATGCATCTTGTTTATGAAATGTTGTTTTTTACGGTGAGGATTATGAAACTCACGTTCAGAGGGTAATTTAATTATAAGAAAACGAACAGGACGTTTTGTGGGGAAAATGAAATCTATAACCCCAGGATGTTGTAGTTTCGGCATCCATTTGAAAGTATTCGAATTTGGGAATTTTAATGCCTTACATATTTTTAATGGAATCTTCTAAGGTCAGAATAGAAAATAACTAATACTTTAACTTGCAGTTTCGATTGGGGAGCGCAGGGGTTATTCCTGGACGCGATTCTATGAAGTTATTCATGTACTAAGATAAAATCGAGATAAATGAAGTTCTCTTTTTCCCAACAATCTGCCGAGACCATCTTTGCACTTCTTTTATTATGTCGGATAATTCTAATGCATCGTCCAATGCGATTATTTGTCATGATAATGTAATATTTATATCTGTCTATAGTATTTTGTCAAGTAATTATATTTCACTGTCAAGGGTGAAAAATTATTCCAAAGAAATCAGATTAATTTTTTTTAACTGATTTACTCAAAAATTTTTTATACTCTTATGATGTTTCACTAAATAGTAAGGGTTTTTGAGCCAATGGGAATTTGCGTGATTTACATTATCAGTATAACTTCCAGTATAATTGTCAACATACGTATCTGTTTAGGGTGCGCTTGATAGCACGGGGGGCCTTATGAATGGCAGTTTTTCGGTTACAGTAGATCTTGAGGATTGGTATCATATTCCTTCGGTTTGTGGTTCTCCTTATGCTATTTACAGGGATGTGAATGAGTTCTTTGAAAAATGGGGAGGCAAGTACGATTTTCTGACTGAGCCTACAAAAAAGGTACTGGATCTCCTCGACGAGTTTAACGTGACTGCTACATTCTTTGTAGTTGCGGACACTGTAGAACACTATCCTGGGTTGGTTGAGTCAATTGTGGAGAGGGGGCATGAGCTTGCATGTCATGGGCTGAGTCACGCCTGCAAAATTGATCCTGAAACGAAGAAACAATTAATGAGTAAAGATGAATTTGAGAAGAGGACACTGCTTGCAAAAAAAATTCTGGAAAAAATTAGCGGGGAAAAAATAGTAGGATACAGGGCACCAAATGCCCTGGTAGGCGGTTGGATGCTCGATTCCCTGGAAAGGGTTGGGTTCAAATATGACTCCTCAGTATCCTTAAATTCTCTCTATAATAAAACTGATTCGGCCCTTAGAACAGTTTCATCCATCCCTTACTATCCTGTGGAAAATGGGCTTGAGACAGGTATTGATCGAAATTTCATCGAGTTTCCCTGGCCTTATTATCAAAATGTACTTAAAATTCCATCATGTGGAGGGCCAATCCTCCGATTTTTGGGAGCTTCACTCGTATTAAATGGGCTTATTCAGAGCTTGAAAAGAGGGCATACAATCTTCTATTTCCATCCACTGGACATTTCCTGTGCCAAATTTCCTTCAATAGGGAACCAGAGACCCTTCTACTGGTGTTTAAAAGGAAAGCTTGTTGAAAAGAGAATCCGCTATATCCTGAAAAAGTTGGAAGATATTGACAAAATATGCTTGCGGGATTATCCGGGGGTATGAATCTTCGTATTAGAAATTTTTGGTTCTTCGTTGTTTTGTGTAGATATCCTCATAAAAATCAACGCGGTCTTGAATTGAAAATCACCTTATCCATAGAGAATGACGAAGAGCCGAATTTTTTTTTCGGTTTTATAACAGGAAATGACTCCCCGAGTTAGGGGCTCTCGGAAGTTATTGCCCTAACTTCATAAGAAACCATGTGATAGCATGTTGAAGGCAATGCATCTTATTTACCTATGGGCTAGTTGTCTGTTTCTAATTTTTGGGACAATTTCTCATTGCAACCTAATCTTAAATCTGTTGGGTTCAGGGTTGAACCACTTATTTTCAGGATAAGCCTGAGTTTGAAATGCGGTTGCCCTGAGTCTTGAATTGGTATATAGGGAAGCAATCATGACCTTTATCTTGATAATCCTCTTTTTGGAGAATATACTATGGCCGCCAGCCCTTCTGGGTAAGAAAAGAAATCTTGATAGCTCATTTACTTCCTCCGCGGAGTTGATTGCGGGTATAACTTTATTGTAGCAAGCGAAATGTATTCAAGGAGTAAGCGACTAACGTTTTGTGCTAAATTTTTTGGCGAAAATAGTAAAAAACTCTCGATGACAGCATAAAGCCTGAAAGACTTTAATTCTTGAAAATTTTTAATCCATGAAAACATTAATTAGGTTTAGGGGTATATCAACCTGAGTTCTAGGCACAACCATTAATTATTTATTAGGCGATTGGGTAATAGGAAAAAATAAGACTAGGAGAAATGAATAAAGGAAATCTTGAGAACTAAAGTTTTTGGGCTCATAGATTTCCTGTGAATACAAAACTCTACGGGAATAAAACTAATGTGGCAGGGGCACTTCTATATATTTATACGACTGGGTGCGGAAACTGGAATCTGTAACTTTCACAAAGGATGGGGGACATATTGTCTAAAATCACTAATAACATATTAAATCTCGTAGCCTCGATGTCTCTATTGCTACTGGTTTACAGTCTCTTTATTCTCAAAGGGATCCAGCCTGAAGGGTATACGATTAACATCTATGAGCAGCTTCCTTTCCATTTTTATTTAACTTTGCTCTTTTGCTACCTTTTCGCCTGCGCTCTGCTCCTCGCATACAGAAAAATGAGCGCAGTTCTCATACTTTTGCTTGTTCACATTACTGTACTGATCATCCCTTACATTCTTGGCTATGTTTCGGTAGGCAGAGGTGATGAGTTTTCATACATCGGATTGGTAGGAGAGAGTGGGCTTTCTGGTCTTTCTAACCTTTCTCCTACAGGTCCTTTGTTCGTTTCAGCCTTAGCTTCGGTCTCAGGAATGGGGTCTCCGGCGCTTTCTTACTTTTTGCCTGTTTTTTTTTCAATTATGTTTATTACGGGAATGTTTCTTTTCTATCGAATTTTCATGAGTCGGGAAAAACTGGTCTCAGTAGCTTTTCTTTCCTCTTTAATTCCATATTTCGGGCATTTCCAGGTCTCAACATCTCCTTACTACCTGAGCTTTTGCCTTGTTCCTCTCTACCTTTTTGTGCTGAGAAATGCACTTTCCGATAAAAACCGGGCAATGATTATTTGTTCTTTGTTGATGATGCTTTTGATTCCTTTAGCCCATCCTTTTATTTTTGCATATCTGGCTTGTTTTACCGTGTTTCTAGTCCTTTCGATCCAATCTTTAAAGCCTGGTTTCCTCCACAAAATCATGAGTCTTAATTTCCTTTCCCTCAAATCCCTACATTCGGCAGGAAGAAAAGTCCCTGTATTTATCTTCCTTTCATTTACTTCGGGAGGTTTCCTTCTCTATGCAAAATACTCTCCTCACTTTTTCGATATATTTCTTCCAACTCTTACCTGGCACACTGAAACACTAATGGGCGCAGACTTTTTCAGGGTACCAGAGACAGAGATTGGCTTTTTCGAGTTTATGCACCTTTTCAATCTCTATTACGGCAAGTACTATATTCCTTTAATCTTTATTTTGATCAATTCCGTAATCGTATGGCAGAATCGTAAAAGGTTTTGTCACCATTTCGTCCGCAGGTATCCCCGTTTTTTGGCCATGTATATTCTCACCTTCTTCCTGGAGCTGGCCTTCTTTTTTAATCCCTTTATTCCTTACTCTCCAGATATGTTTGCAAATTTGAGTTTCATCATTTTTGCCCAGATTCCTCTGCTGGGTTATTCTCTCTACGTTATTTTTCTCAGGAAAGGATATACCCTTGGCCTTGGTTCAGCAGTAATGATTCTCTGCCTTCTCTGGACTCTGGGGTTCTTCACTTGCTTCAGTTCTCCGTATACCGGCGGAATTTCTGAAGGAGTTTCACAAAACGAGGTTGAAGGAATTCATTGGTTATCCGACGTAAGAGAAAACTATCCATACATAATGCCCTTAGGAGAGGAGAAAGAATTTAATACCCCGCCAAGAAGCTTCATCGGCAACCTGGACCGGTCTGCCGAGATCTCTTCTAGGCCTATTTATACCTCTAAAAGTGACCTTGAAGCGGTTTTACCTTTAGAACGGCCAGCCGAAAACGAACCTTTCTATCTTGTGGTAACCACATTTTCTAAGGCTTTGAGCCTGAATGAACAAGAACATGGTAGAGTGCCAGCTTCTTCCGTAAATGCTCCAAGCGGTTATAATGTGCACAAGATCTATGACTCTCTTAACATAGAAATTTATGAGCATAACCCTTAATTTACTAACCCTTAAATTTACTCTTTTTCTCTTTTTAGGACGTGTCCGTGAGTTGTTGATCATTTCTGAAAAAACGAGTACTACTCCTGCATTTGAGGTAAATGCAAAGAGATCCTCATGCTCACGGTTTTCAGTAACTTACGGACACGGCCTTTTTATTATTGTGAGATAGAACTCCCTTTTATTCTCGATTGAATATACTTCCCAGTAAGAAGGATAATAATAAACAATCCGAGCATTTCCGAGATAAAAACCTCTGTAAAAGCGACATCATATGATCTAGTGAGTATTATCATCAGGTACTCTATAAAGTTCGCGGAAATTGTGTCTTTCGGAAACTCCCAGCCTAAGAGCGGCCAGAAAAGTACCGTAGGACTATTCCACATGCTGTCTTCAAGCAGATGACAAAATGATGCTGCTGCAATAATAAGAAAGTTAGGTTTCCCTTGGCGATAGAAATAGTAGCCCGCCAAACCCAACAGAGCTACGAATATTAGGGTGTGGGCAAAGATGCGCCCACTTCCTATGGTCTCGGCAAGGATTATCCTGCCAAGAGGTTTATCGATAATGTCCGGAAGGAGTGACCCGATTACAATGTATGGAACGCCTGCCGAAAAGTTATTTTTTGAGGATAAACGGCTTAAGGAATAAAAGATCCCAAGAGTAATCCCAACGTGTCCAAAAATAAACATCAGATTTAAAAATAGCTAAATGTATATAATTATTTTTCGGCCGGCATATATGAATGACTTGCCGGCACAAACTTTCAGTTATATTTGATTACACAGGATTCCTTAAGCCTGACATTCAGCTACGAGCTTTTCTACCAGTTCTTGCCGGATTGCAGTTCTCCTATCCCCTCCACAGACCATACCCCGGACACCGATAATGTCGGGCCCTATCCTCTCAAGCATTGGAAGATCCTCAAATTTCAGGGAACCGGCAATTGCATTTTCAAGTCCGTGTTCATGAGCAAGGTCAGTGAATTTTTTAAGCTCTTTCTCATCCATGAATTCGAAAGTGGATCTTCCGTCTTTGATTGCGGTATCTACCATCACTACATCTGCCCCGGCCTGTGCGGCAATTGCGGGAAGCAATAAGGGAGAAATTGAATTAATTCTTTTGTAGTCCGAATACCCTGAGGCAACCACTTTCTTTGTCGAATCATAATCCTTTACGGCTCGTGTTATTTTTGTGAGAAGCTCGAGGGCTTGTTCTTGAGTCTGGATATCGTAAAGGCCCACCTTGATGTAGTCTGCTCCTGCAACCGCTGCTCCTAAGGCTGCAAGGGAAGCAGTTCCTGGTTTGTAGTTAAAATCTCCTATGGTTGCGCTTATTGGCTGTCTGCCATTCACAGCTTCTTTTACTTCCCTAATTATCCATGGGAAATTAGCCCCAAGGGAACCTTCTTTCGGATTTTTGACATCCACAATGTCAGCGCCGCCTCTGGAAGCGATGATTGCCTCCTCCTTATTGATTGGACTTACAAGCAGTTTCATAGAAATCCTCTAATAAAGCGTGGAATTGGAATCATAATTATGAATATTATCTTTTTTATACAATAAACCTTATTTTATATTTTTTATAGGATGATGCAGCTATGAAATAAGTATGTTCCGAGTAGTTTTTGTAATGGATATATTTAACCGTAGTGTAGTTCTTGCAAAGGGAGGTATCAGGGAAAAGTACCTCCCGATTTCGGATTCAAGTATTATATGTAGTAACTCTGATCCTCTGGATATAGTCCAATTCTTGCAGCCGCGGGAAGTCTATATTGCTGATCTTAACATCCTGCAGGGCAAGGGACCTCTCGAAACGAACGCTGAGATTATCCGGGAAGTGAGTCTAAGGGCAGATGCAATGCTTGATTTTGGGATCTCGTCGATGGAAGAAGTAGAAAAAGCTCTTTCCATCGCAAGGACTGCAGTTATAGGCACTGAGACAGGTACTCTTTCAATAATCAAGGATGCGGCTTTTGAAAATCCTGGAAGGATCAGTGTCAGTATTGATATGAAGCATGGAAAAGTCTTGAAAGAGGATCCTGAAATTCCTGAAGCTCCACTTGAAATTGTAAAGATACTGAACAGCTTCCCTCTCAAAGACCTTATTTTCCTTGATCTTGACAGGGTTGGAACTGCCTCGGGCTTTGATCCCGAATTCCTCCGTAAACTGGTTGAATATTCCAGGCATAGTGTACTGCTTGCAGGAGGAGTACGCGATATGGAAGACCTTTTTGCCCTTGAAGGGCTCGGGATAAGGGGGGCCTTGATTGCAACTGCGGTTCATTCAGGTCTGGTTTCTCCAAAAGTGCTGAGTTCATGGCTTAGATCGGATAACAAATAAGCATATATATCCGGGAAAGTTTTTACTCCTGCGCTTATATATCTGGTGTCTAATCTATTTGGTATCTTTACATTCGAGCAGAGGATTCCACTTTAAATACTAAAATACTACGAGGTTTACTTATGGTAAAGGAAAACATTTCTGAAGAGAATATTGAGGAAAATACCGAGGAAAATACCGAGGAAAATACCGAGGAGAGAAGTGGAGACGGGTATGTTGAAATCAAGATGGGGGGAGGCTGGTACATGACTATCTCCCTGGCTCACAGCGAACGTTTCGAAAAGGAATATGTCGAGCTTGCAAAAGAGCGGGGGGGCGTAAAGAGGTCGAGGTTTAACCTTAATCCCACACACGTCAGGATGCTTGGAGAAGCCCTGATTAAATTTGCGGACAACAACGAACTCTAACAGGATATCCTTTTTTTATCGTGGGGTAAGTTATTAATCAAATCTGAAAAAAGCACATCACTTCGATTTGGGAAAAATGTAGAGAGTCTTATACCTACAATTTTTAGTAACTAACCCCACGACCTCTCTTTTCTTTTTTCTGTTTAATTTCCCGATTTAATCTGTGCTTCTCAATCAGTTTCTGCGCAGAAACTCCAAAACTTTCTCTGTGACTTCTCTTTCCACTTTTTTAGGGGGACGAGATGCATCAATTACGATGAAGCGATCGGGATCTTCATCTGCGAGCCTGAGAAAAAGATCTCTGACTCCTCGCAAAAACTCTATTTTTTCGAACTTGCTTTGATCCCCCCGCCTCCCACATCGCTCAACTGAGATTTCGGGTCTGATATCAAACAGAAAAGTTAAATCCGGGACAACGGTCCAGCCTCGATGTAGATTTTTTACCCACTCAAGCGGATTTTTCAGACATGTTTTCAAGGTGATACCCTGGTATGCATAGCGGCTGTCAGAATAACGGTCAGAAATCACTGATTTTCCATTTTCAAGCGCGGGTTTTACAATCTTTGCCAGGTGTTCGGCATGATCAGCTGTAAAAAGAAAGAGCTCAGCAAGCTGGTCAGTGTCCGACTGAATGGCCTTTTCCACAGCAGTTCCAGTAATGGTGCCTCTTGTTGGCTCCCTGGTGAAGACAGGTTCAAAAGCGCAAATCTCAGGGTTTTCCTGAAGCCTTTTTGCGACCGTACTTTTACCTGAACCGTCAATACCCTCAAGTGTGATCAGTTTGCCTCTCATAAGGACCGTCTTTTTTCTTTAAAGGTTTTTTATTGAAACGCACTAAGTGTATTTATACTCTATAGCGAGCTCATATGTAATTAACAAGTCAGGGCAAGAGCCCCAAACAAAATAAGCATCTATTTATGCAATATTAAAAATAGCTTAGAGTAATGACCGTAATAGGAGTTATCACACGGGGCAAATACGGGCACCGTCTAATTGAAACCGTTAAGGAACACAGTGATTTTTCAGTTGTAACTGCTGATTTGCCTGAGTTCGTGCCCGTATTCATTGAAGAGCCTGATGAATTTCTAGAATCCATTAATTTCGACCGGCGCGTTTTTTCTGCTGAAATCGTAATTACATACTCCTTGCATTCAGACCTGACATCCTCAATTGCAAAGCTTGCAGCAGAGGCTGGTGTGCGCTCCCTGATTGTTCCAGGTGGACCTTCCAGAGCTTCAATTCCTGAACTCAAAAAGATTTCCGAAGCGTCTGGCATGGATATCGGGGTACACGAAATCTGCTGTACACTTGAGCCCAATGACTTCAACAGACCGTTTGCAGACATCTTTGGGTCGCCTGTCCTGAAAGTTCAGACAAAGGATGGAAAAATTTCAGATGTCAAGGTAATAAAAGGAGCTCCCTGCGGGAGTACATGGCATATGGCAAAAGAAATCGTTGGAGTCCCTGTGAAAGATGCTCCCCCGAAAGCCGGGTTGCTGATCCAGCATTATCCTTGTAGGGCGACTCGTGGCGATATGGGGGGAATTCATGAGTCCGGGGAACTGCATAAACAGGCTTTTATAAAAGCGCTTGAAAATGAGGAGTGATTATATATTCTTTGAAAAAATATATTCTAACTAAGGCCGGAAAGTGGAATCCAGTTTTTCATTTCTGAGATTCCTGGCTTTTTGCCCATGTCGGCCGCCAGTAATTCACGGGGGTGAAAATATTATTTCTCTAACTATAACAGAAGACTCAGGCCCCGAAGATCTTGAGGCGATCGCAATTGCAGCGCATTCGCTTATTGGGCTCCCTATAACCATTCGCAGTCTCAAACGAAAAGGGCTCCGCCTTGAAAATGGGAAAATCCTTGACAGGGACTATACAGGACCTGTGTTAGAAGAAGTATTGAGGACCAACAAAGTTGCCCATGAAGTTCCCATAGAAGGTACGTATAAGGGAAAAAATGTCGTTGTTGCTCCCATTCGCTCAAAAGACGGGAAAGTCATTGCCGCTCTTGGGATTGTAGATCTCATGGCTACCATCGACCTCCCAGCAGTTTTTCTGGAATATACATATGTAATGGAAGAAGTAGAATATGCAAAAACTGATAAAACTACGAGCAGATCTTAAAAGTATGAATTGAAAAAATTTGTTAGTGGAGGATTTGTCCCCGCTTTTTCAGGGACATTTTCCTTATATTCCTCCTATCGAGGTTCCAGTTTTAAAAACTTGATTGATTTTCGGGGATTTTCTGGGGTTTATTCCGGTTTTTCGTATAATTTGGTTTTTCTCAACTGAGTGCCGTTCTTTGCGTGGGGTTGCCTGTAAACCGTGTCATTGGATTTTTCTATCTCCCTTGCTTGAGTTGCAAGCTGGGCGGCAGCTCCCATTATCTCGTGTCCGGCTGCGGCTGTAAGGCATACCTGCTCAATATCCTTTAACATAAAACAGGCAGGGAAATTAACCTGTGCTACTTTTTCAGCCATATGAAGGGCAGCAAGAGCCTTTGCCTTAGCATAGGGATTTGCGAAACCTGCATGTTCAACACACTTTTCCGGTTTTGCAAAAATGTGCGGGAGCTCAAGTTCCTTTCCTGACCTTCCGGAAGCAACCTGCTCGGTTACTTTGTCTAGTTCTTCCTGGATGAGCCTTACAACACCACAAACAGAGAGCACTTTCATTGCATCGGAATTGAAGGCTGACATCTCCACCGAATCCAGAAACTCTCTCTTTGCTCCAATGAGAGGATCTACCGGGAGGATGATATAACCGAAGCCATCCTGCTCAAAAGCCTCTCTGGCTTCTTTCTTTGTTGGGCCATCTGAAACCACGATACATGGCACGTTCCTCCATACTTCACGGGCTGCAGTGGGGCCCGGAGCTGCTGCGTTAGGGCTAATAATTACCACAAAGTCTGCATTCCACCCCTTGAAACTTTCAGTATCTGCGGCTTCTGCAGGGCCCATCTTGGCACCTGTCCCAAATACCCGCACTGTAATTCCCTCTCGCGCTGCAATCTCATCCTGGATCAGATTAATAACCTGGCTCATTCCCAGGTTTCCCATTTTTATAAAGCCTATGTTGACCATTTTTCTCAAAATCCTGCATTGACCTTTTTCTTCAATAATGGAATTCCTAAAGGGTTTATAATCCTTTTGGCAATACCATCCACATATCACATATATTTTATAAATCTATTTCCTATTTATAATTTTTATTCGGTATGTTTAGTTGCCCCTCCGAAAAGCTTAAAAGGAATGTGATTTATTTCAATCAAAAAAGTTGACATCGATGCTGTTGTTTTATGGTTTTATTTTGCAGAACCCTATTATATTTGAAAACATTATCCTTTGGTGGGCTTTTAATGTCAGGGCAAGTATACTATACCAGGTTGCGGATGTACCCCCAGAAAGGTGCACCGGGCAACATGCCCTTTTTCGGGCAACGATCCCGCTATATCTATAAATATTCAGGTCTAGGTTTTGATTGAGTGAACTGTCCTACGCGTTATTTTACTGAAAACAAAATGATTGTTTTTGATATGGATAGTACCCTTATAGACGCTGAGACCATCGATGAGCTCGCCAGGGCTGCAGGTGTTGTAAGCAAAGTAGAGGAGATTACGAAGAGAGCGATGTGTGGAGACCTTGATTTCGGGCAAGCGCTTGCCGAGAGGGTCAGGCTTCTTGAGGGACTTCCCCTTGAAACTGCCCTCGATGCGGTAAACCAGATTCATCTTATGCCTGGAGCAGCAGAACTTATCCTTTACGTCAAAAATAGAGGCTATAAAACTGCAATGGTTTCCGGTGGATTTACAATTTCTGCCGATAAGGTAGGTAAGTTGCTTGGTATTGATTTCGTTGTTTCCAACGAACTGCTTGTGGAAGACGGCTGCCTTACAGGCAAAGTTGTAGGCCCCATCACACAAAACGACTCCAAAGCTGAGGTATTTGAGGAACTGTCTCGGCTTAACGGGCTTCGTCCCGAGCGGTGTGTAGTTGTCGGGGATGGCGCAAACGATGCCTGTGTCTTTGAGAAGGCAGGTTTTGCCATAGCTTTCAATCCCAAGCCCATCCTGAGGGAGTATGCGGATGTGGTCATAACAAAAAAAGATCTCAAATCCATTATCCCTGTTCTTGAATCTCTTTCCTATCAATTTTGTAATCAGGCACAGCATGTCGACATCGAACAGTAGAACTACTAAAATGCCAGCTTTTTTGCTGGACCGGGAGGCACAATAAGAGATGCTAAAAGAATTGCAGAAAAAAAGATCAGATTTGAAGGACATTTCTGAAGAAGCCAAGGAAAAAAGAAACGTTTTAAATGCAGAGGCCAGCGCTCTCGCTGCCAAGCGTAATGAACTGAACAAAAAGACAAAAGACCTTATCAACGAAGCTCAGGAATTAAAAGTCCTCAGGGACGAAATAAATGAGAAGGTCAGCGAATACAAAAACAAGCGCGACGATACCAATGCGCAGGCAAATGAACTCTTTTCAAAGGCAGATTCCATCAGGAAACAGAATAATCTGGCCGGACCTTCTATCAAAGCCCTTAGAAAAGATATTGATCGGCTTGAATTTACCCAGCAAACCGAAGTCCTGAGCACAACCAAGGAAAGAGAGCTCGTTAGCAAGATTACTCTGCTTCAAAAGCAGTATCAGGTCAAAAAAGTTCAGCTCGAGGGCAATCTAGAACTGAAGGTCATTCTCGATGAAGCTCAGCAGATCAGGGATGAAGCCTCAGAATTCCATAACCAACTGGCAGAGTATGCCAGGCAGGCCCAGGAATATCATGAGAAGATGATCACTGCTTTCAAAGAAGCTGACAGGACCAGGGCAGAATCTGACATCGCCCACAGGGAATTCGTAAAAGCCCAGGAAGCAGCTGACGAACAGCACAAAGTTTTCATCAACGCTCAAAAAGAAATTCGAGATATTGACAAAGAGATTTTCAAGCTCAAGAAGAAAGACAAAGACGGAAAATCCCGTGTTGTCAAGTCCGAACTCCAGAAGGATGCCAAATCCATCTTCGATAAGTTCAAGGGCGGAGCAAAGCTCACCACCGAAGACCTGATGACTCTTCAGAGATCGGGTTTAGTCTAATTCGTCTCACAAAAAAGAATTTGCGTCGCCGAGATGCTTTTATTTCCATTGCAGGTTATTTAACCTGCATCCCATTTTTCTCATCTGATGAATCTGGCACCTGTTACTTATTTTTACTTTACCCTCATTGACTATTTTGATCGGGATAACTCAACTTTTTTAGCTTCCGCTTTTAGCTCTTGCTTTTCATTCTGAAAAGAGGTATTAATAGAGTAGGATTTGGAGCTTTTGCCCCGAATTTACTCTCGAATTTTCAGGTACTTCTCCCTGAACTCAGGGTTCCTCATAAGGCAACACTTTGCATTATATACAGGATCTTCTCTGATTTTTTTCCAGATATCTCTTACTTTGTCTCTATGGACATTCCCATATGGAATGGGGATACAGGCACAAGGGAGGATATTCCCTTCAGGGGTGATATGCAACCACTTTCTGCCTGCCATACAACCTGTAGCCTTCATGACCTGCGGGATAGCAAAAACTTTTGGGCCTTCTTTTTCCCTTACTCTGGACACAAAATTGTCAAATTTTCTCATGTCTTCTGGGGTCATGATTTCGGAAGCACGATCCATCCATCTTCCAGTGGGAACTATTTCGTAGAAGGAAAGTTCGTGGACTCCAAGCTTTGCTGCAAGTGTATATAGTTCTTCAAGCTCGTTTACGTTGTCCCTGGAAAGTACAACATATATATTTACAAGCAGTCCTGCCTTAAGTCCACTTTTGACTGCTTCAACAGCACTTTTGAACACTCCTTTCCTGCCTCTTACATAATCGTGTTTATCCTCGTACGCACTGTCAAAACTGACAGTCAGGGAATAAAGGCCTGCTTCTTTCAGGCTTCTGGCTCGTTCTTCAGTTAGCCCAACTCCAGAGGTGAACATACCAGTAATGGCTTTTTCAGGGTCCACATACCTTATCAGGTCTTCTAAGCCGGGATAGGTTAGAGGCTCGCCTCCGTCAAAGATCACAAAGGTTGTGCCCATTTCGAGAATCTGGTCAATTGTCGATTTCACGGTTTCCGTTGTAAGCTTCGCCCGGTTTTTCGTATCAGGAAGGGCGCAGTGGATGCAGTTATTCGGGCATTCTTCAGTAATTGAGATCGTGACCTGATCAGGAATCATTTTTCCTAGAATCGAGGAAAGTTGGCTCTTAACCAGGCGGTCAAAACCCGGGCTCGGTATCGGGGGCATCCAGGTTGAACAGATAAGTCTGTCTGCTTCTACTTTTGCAGGTTTCTCGCCTTCAAAAATTGAGAGGTTTTTCGCAAGATTTTTTCTCATGAGAATGGACGCGGCCCCGCTGGTCTTCATCCTCATGTGTCCGTCTTCGATTTCTGTATAAACTCTGAGAAGTGGGCTTTTGTACAAATCGTACTGCATATTCTTTCCTGCATCTGGTATCTGATGCGTGTTTGCTTCAGCTCTGTTCTTTTTCGCTTGTTTTTTAAGTCCCAGATTCATTTGTTCCTTAGGAGTGCCCTGTACTTCCATATTGCAGAGGGTTTTTTCTTCAGTATGAATGCAAAGACCTGCATCGCCTGCTCAACTGAACTTCCATGAATGAATGACAGATCTTCCTTCTCAAAAACCGCCACCATCTCATCAATTTCCCGATCTGTCATTTTGCGGAGGGTTTCGAGCCCTATGCGGCCCAGATAATGTTCTGCCCTAAACTCCTTCTCCCAGGTCTTCCGGTATTCTGAGAGGGCATTTTTTGAGACATCTCCTTTTCCTATGGCATCTGCAGCAACATCTCCGCATATCTGGCCTGCTCTCATTGCATAGCCTATCCCGGACTGACCGGCTGCCCCGCCTACGACCATGATCCCATCGGTTATGTACTCATTTGGAAGTGTCACTATGGGATCTCCACCGGAAAGTGTTCTTAGAATTTCAAGCTCTTCGAGCCCTTTAAGCTTTTTGAACTTTTCAACCCATGCATTCAGGTAAGGCGTTGCATCCTTTCCGCATCTGCGAACATAGGCTCCGATTGCGGCATTGTCCCCTCCTCTTGGAGAGTATGTAGTTTTCCAGCCAGGGGCATGATTCCCGATGTAATACTCAAACATCTTCGGTTTTCCAAGATCACGAGCCCTAACTTCCAGTTCAATTCCCCAGGCAATGTCCTCAGGGTGCTTCATTGTATTCAGCCCGAGAATGGATGCCATCTTTGAATTTATACCGTCGGAGATGATAACTAGTTTTGATCTGAAAACTCCGGTCGAGGTATTGACAGAAAACTTTTCCCCGTCCCTGAGAATGTCATGTACTTCTATACTTTTTCGAAGGTCTACACCGGTTTTCATTATTTTCTCCGCATAAAACCGGTCGAACTTTGTTTTGTCAATAGCATATCCGGGAGTCTCAACTTCCACTATCCTTCCCGACGGAGAAATAATCTGCATGCCTTTAAGATAATGCACCACATAAGATGGGTCTGCTACCTCTCCGCATTTATCAAGCATACCCTTAAAAAAAGAATTTGCAGGATGGGGTGGATTCCCAATTTCTTCTTTTTTTTCCAGCAAAAGAACTGAAGAGCCTTTTTCACAGGCGTTCCTTGCAGCCATCAGCCCTGCAGGGGATGCCCCAATTACAATAATATCCGCGTCCATTTTCCCTACCTTTTTTCACCAGAGAATGGAGGTGTAAGCTCCTGCATAAATGCACAGCACCACATCCAGGATCATAGACCCGAACATGATTGCTCTGTAGTTTGATCCGTTAAGGAAGAGCGCCCCGCCTCTCTCCGGGGTAGGATGTTTGATAAAGTCAAAACATTGGGCAAGCATCCAGAGCCCTGATGCAAGGGCTCCTGCGAAGTACACGGGCCCAAGATGGGCAGACCAGCCTATGATAACTGAAGCAATAACTCCAATAATCCACCAGAAAGTAACGAATCTGGCGGTAAAGGGAATCCCAAAGGTTACTGGCATTGTAGGGGCACCTTTCAGTCTGTCCCCCTCTACGTCTCTGGCAACTCCTCCAAGGGTAAAGGCCCAATCAGTAACGCACATCATAAGCCCGAAACAGATAGCCGTCAGAGGCAGAATTACCCCGTCCCCGCCTTTAAGGAGGCCTGCAGGATCAAAGGCAAGCCAGATGCCTATAGGCACAAGCCCGTAGGAGATACCTACAGGCAAAAAGCTTAGAAAGGTGTTCCTCTTTGCAAAGATAGAATAAATGGTGATAGTCCCGGCCGCGATAAAAAGGATCAGGAGAGATTCAGGGTTCAGGTAGGCAGCTGCTGCGCCTGCGATGACTAATAGCAGGAGGGCATAAGCAAGCGCCGAACTCTTTGACACTCTGGAAGAGGGCAAGGGGCGGCCTGGCAGGTTGATAGTATCGATATCAACATCGCAGCAATCATTAAATACGTATGAACTGGTGATCGCCGCAAAGCCGCCCATTACGGCAATCACGAAGGGGGTGAGTTCAGGAAGCCCTCCGGTCGCTATATATGAAGCCAGAATTGCACTTGAGGCCGGGAGGGTAAGGTCCATGTAGTAGAGTTCGGGTCTCAAAAGCCGAAGGTAAGGGCTGAGTTCCCCGATTCTTGCTGTAAGGGACAATAGTTTCACCTGTATTTTCTAATTTCTACGAAGTTTTTATATCAGGAATTTTATATTTCAGGAATTTTATACTTCAGGCTCTGTCTCGATTTAGAGGGTTGTTTGCATCAAGTCCTATAAAGATTACCATCTCAAAAAGTTTTTCTTTTTAGTTTTTCAGAGGCAGAATTTTTTTTGTGAGAAAGTCTGAATGACTCATTAGGAAGTCTGAAGGACTCATTAGGAAGTCTGAAGGACTTATGAAATGTTCAGCATCGTTAACCAGCCCCTAAAAAGCGTATTGAATTCAAAAGCTTATATTTTATTCTTTTTTCCAGGCTTCCCTGTATACGAGTTTTGCTTTTTTACTTATCTCTTCAATTAGTGGATGCCTGAACTCTTTTTCGCAGATAAAGGTATATTCTGCTTGCGGGTTAAGGTCCATGAGTTTAAGAGTATTTATGAAGGCTGTGCTGAGGGCTTCGTAATCGGGAAATTTCGAGACTTCGGCATTGAAAGGATATACTTCTTCCATTTCAACAGGAAATGCTCCGAATGGCGCTTTGAAAGTAAGGATCTGGTCGTAGCTTCCCTCTCCCTTTACAGGGCCTGTGCGAATAAGTACCGAGCCTTCCAGGCTGAACCTTTCCAGCCGTTTTCCAAAACGAAGGACTTCGGGACGAGAGGCGGATTCCGGACCGCAGTAGAAATAGGTTCCTTTTGTGGCCGGGTCAAATTGTTCAAGCCAGGGGGAGTGGGTATAGAATTTTTTCAGCCCGTCAAGAAGCCTTGGATGAGCACGACAGCGCTGCTCTACAAGTTCGAGCAATTTTCCATCTTTTATGCACTGTTTAATCAGCCGTATTTCAGCAAAAGTTGCGTAGAGGTTGTGCCTTCCCAGAAGTTCTTCCCTATTGTCTGCTTTTTTAAGTTCTTCTGCAGTGTATTTTGAACAGATCGGACAGGAACAGGGCAGGTAATTTAGTTTTTCCACATGATATGTCCCGGTCACAGTAATATAGCGCCCATCCTTTGCATAAAGGGCATAGGCTGCCGAATCAAAAAGGTCGCAGCCCAGCGCCACTGCGAGGGCGAACATCATGGGATGCCCTGCCCCGAAAAGGTGGACCGGTGAGGCGGGGGAAAGCCCTTTTTTGGCTGCCGCAATCACGTCAACAAGTTCTGCGTAACGGTAGGACTCCATGAGCGGGACAACTGCTCCCAGAGGATACACTTCAAAATTGAGGCCTTTGAGGTGGGATGCGGCCTTTTCCCTTAATTCAGGATAGGTTGAACCCTGGACTGGCCCAGCAAGGAGTTGTTCACCCTGAATAAACTTGCGGGCAGCTTCTAGGCGTTCGGCCGTGACTGCAAGTTCCTCTTCAGCCCTTCTGTATTGAACATCCGGAGGTGTAGGAATGTCAAGGGGGACAATAATGTCGCTTCCTATCTTTTGCTGGAACTCGAGAATTTCCTCATTCGTTACTTCCACGGACCCGTATACTGAAAGCTGAAATGAACCCGAATCAGTCATAATGGGCCCGTCAAAACCCAGGAGCTCATGCAGCCCTTTCTCAAGAGCAATTTTGCGCAGTTCTTCCTTGCGGTAGATTATATAGGAATTGGTAATCAGGATCTCTGCCCCGAAGCTTCTCATTTCTTTCGGGGAGATAAGCTGGATATTAGGATTAATTACAGGCATGACTGTAGGTGTCTCAATAATTCCATGTGGGGTCCTGAGCTTTCCTATTCTGCCGCCTGCGTCCTTGTCGAGAATTTCAAATATTGCTGACATGTCGGCGTTATAGATGCCCCTCAGATATATTTATCTTTGGGGACAGTTGATAAGCTTTCTAAGCTATATTTGGCAGTTTGTGCAAAAAACAAGCTTCTGTAGTTCCCATGCCCCAATTCTAGCTCCATCAATATCAAAAAACGAGGCTAACAACTGCCAGCTCGGAAAACACGGAAGAAAGGTATTACACAGGCCGTCTCAAAACTCGACCCATTTCTACAATTGGATAATGGGTAATAATTACTTTAAATTCAAACAGGGAATTATTCTGAAATTCAGGTGTGGATTGGCCTTGTAGTAAAATATTTTGTCCCAATTGTAGAATCAAATGTAGTTTTAAGATAGCCTGAAGGGCGCAATCTTTCCTTGTTTTTCGTGTTTTCAGTAGTTATAAGCTTCTGGACTGAGTTTTTCTGCCAGGCGTGTTTTTCGTAGTTCTAAATTTTGGAGTCAGTTAATTGTAAACGTTTACATTCGAATCTACGATTTCTATTTTTTCTGATTTTCTTTTTTCCTTAATCTTCTTTTGCTCGCGGCATGGCAATGATTTCCCGAACCTGCAGGGAGAAGAAATCTCCACTATGGGCTGGTCTGAGTACAAGAGCCACATCTGCGCCCCATCTCGTGCCTCCTATAGCTATAATCTCCGTGGTATCGGAGACTGGGATATAGCCTGAGTCAGCTGCCATAATTGCAACCTCAATAGCTACTTTGAAGCCTTTCCCGAAGAGAGACCTGAGAGCATCGGAAATAACTTCCACCCTGGAATATCCTCCGAACTTCTTTGTGATCGAGCGTTCTATTCCGGAAAACATATGGGATTGAGTCGTAATTACTGCCCCGAGGGCTTCCAGTTTCCTTTTATACTCTTCTTCCACTTCCCACTCGCCTTTTTCTTTCTGCCCATACTGGTGGCTTACTCCAATGACTTTTATGCCGCAGCCCTTTACCGCTTCTGCCATTTTTAGAGCTGTTTTCCCACTGGTACTCGCTACTACAATATGAGATATTTTCATCTCTGCTGCTCTTTTTGCCGCCGCCTCAACAACTGCTTCTGTGTTTGCCTCTCCTACACTATCGAGATAGAGAATAGATTTTTCCATGATTTTTTTCTCCTTCTTTTCGTATTTTTGTATCCTTTTGTGAGCTCTTCTTTGCGGCTCTTTTTCTCAATTATATTTTTTTCCTTTTGCCCACTCTTCGAAAATCAGCCTTCCTTCAGGTAATTTCCATTGGGCGGGTGTGACCTTATATTTATCCTAAATTTTTTTATCTGAATTATTTTCCTCTGTCATAAGAAAAGATATATATTAAAACGATTCTCTTTTAATCAAAAAGAGGGTTATGGAATTCGGAAACCCGGTCTCATTGCATAATTTTTTTGGTGACGTCAGTACAGAAAGTAACGCAGACCCGGGCTGCTGCTAATAAACTTATTTATCTAGGATTAGGTCAGATATAATCATAGGGGTTGTATTTTATCGAGGTGGTTACTTGTCAACTACGGATTATGACAACAATGATGTGAAGATTATTACCAAACCCGTGCAGTCAAAAAACCCTATTTTAATTGAAGGTTTTCCTGGGATCGGGCTTGTGGGGAATATTGCCAGTCAGCATATGATCGAAGAAATGCATATGGAATACATTGGCTCCATTGAATCCAGGTATTTCCCTTCTATTGCAGTGCTTTATGAGGGACTTATAAATATGCCCGTGAGAATCTACGAAAACGTGGAGCATAACCTGATTATAGTAATTTCCGATATTCCTATCAGTCACACAGTCTCTTACGATGTCAGCAATGCCCTGATGGATTGGGCCGTGTCTATTAATGTGAAAGAAGTTGTTTCCATTGCAGGGATTGCCATTATGGATAGTGGGCACAAAGTCTTCGGAGCAGCCACCACGCCGGAGATGCTGGAGAGGCTCAAGGAGAAAGTGGAGATTTTCCAGATGGGGACTATCTCCGGGATTTCAGGCAGTGTAATGTCTGAATGCCTGCTGCGTGGGATTCCTGCACTTAGCCTGCTTGGGGCTACAAGGACTCAGAATCCTGACCCAAGGGCTGCTTCTTCTGTAATCGAAGTTCTAAACGAACTTTATGGGTTTTCAGTGGATACCCAGAGGCTTATAGAGCAGGCTGAACGCATAGAAATCGAGCTGCAGAGACTCGCTGAGGATGTTCAGACCACAGAGCAAAAAGGAGAAGTAAAGAAGGAATTCCCAATGTACGGGTGATCCCATGGAGTACATCGCGTTAACAGGAATTGCTGATTCTGTGATCGAGATTCTGAAGAAGCATAATCTAAGGACCCTTGAAGTCCGGAATCCTCAAAATTTCTTAGGAGTACTCGGGCTCAATGCAGGGGATAATGTTCTCCTGACTTCTACCACCCTTCAGGACATTAAGGATGGGACCCCAGGTCTCATAGCAAAGGTTGTGCAGATGCAAATCTCCGCTCAGTCCATTCTCAGCTCAAACGGTTTGTATACTGAAGAACGAGAATCCATCTCTGCCCGTATTCAGCTTGAATGCAGGTCTATTGCAAGGGTGAAAAGCGTCATTTCAAACGAACTGGGTAAACCAGTAATAGTGGACGCAAGGGAGATCTCCTGCTACGAAGCCAGATAACAATTTTTTTAAATGCGTTAATTTTTCTAAAAACGGCTCTAAAAACGACTTTTTCTCTATCTTTCCGACATTTTAATTTCCGGAGATATTTCTGTAGACAGCTATCTGTTTTCAATGAAAAAAATGGCTTTCTGCCGGTAAAGCTTTCTTCTCTGACAAAATACTTTTTTAAAAATTGGAAAAAAGAAAGGTTCCGGAAAATTGAAATCTCTCCGGGAACCCTGGATTGATATTTCTGAACGATTTTACATATCTTCCGGCATTTCGCCGCCTGGGCCTGGGCCGCCAGGACCTGCTCTTCCACCGCTGGCGGAGGCAATTACGTCATCGATCCTGAGAATCATGATTGCAGCTTCTGTGGCTGCGTTGATTGCCTGGGTCTTAATCCGGAGAGGTTCGACGACATTGTTTTCAAACATATCTTCTACCTTTCCGGTGTAGACGTTAAGTCCTGCCCGCTTGTTACCTTTCTCGTGCTGGGAGCGCATTTCCACAAGCATGTCGATAGGGTCAAGCCCTGCATTTTCGGCAAGGGTCTGGGGAATGATCTCGAGGGACTCAGCGAATTTCATTACAGCAAGCTGTTCTCTGCCTTTAAGAGTTGCTGCGTATTCCTTGAGCCTGAGGGCCAATTCAATTTCAGGTGCGCCTCCGCCCACAACAATCTTCTGATCTTCGAGAGCAACGCCCACGACTCTGAGAGCATCTTCTAGGGCTCTCTCAATTCCTTCAACTACATGCTCGGTTCCACCGCGAAGGAGAATTGAGGTGGTTTTGCTGTCCTTGCAGCCTGTAACGAAGGTCATTCTGGAACCGGTAACGTCCTTTTCTTCCACCTGACCGGCATAGCCGAGGTCGGACTCTTCGATTTCATCCATGCTTGTGATGACCTTTGCACCTGTTGCCCGCGAGAGCTTGTCCATGTCGCTCTTCTTGACCCTGCGCATGGCGAAAATGCCTGCTTTTGTCATGTAGTACTGGGCAAGGTCGTCTATGCCCTTCTGGCAAAATACCACATTTGCGCCTGTCCGGATTACCTTTTCCACTATTTCTTTGAGCATGAATTCTTCCTGGTCTAAGAAGAGCTGCATCTGGTCAGGGGTGGTAATCTTTATCTCGGCTTTTGTTTCGGTCTTCTTGAGTTCAATGGGCACGCTCAAGAGCAGGACTTTTGCATCTTTCACTATTTCCGGCATTCCGGTGTGGACACGTTCTTTGTCTACGATCACGCCTTCGATAATCTCGGAGTCTCCGACACTTCCTCCAGGCCTCTTTTCGATCTTGATGTCCTCGATGTCCACAGTGATCTTCCCATCCTCACTTACCTCAACAACTGACTTAACAGCCTTGACTGCAAGTCTGGAAAGGTGTTCCTTGTTAGCCTCCGCGCCCTTTCCTGTTATGGCTGTGGATGCAAGTTTTTCGAGAGTTTCGATATCTTCTGGAGATGCATTGATAGTGATGGTCTCCAGGATCTTTGTAGCCTGATCTGCTGCAAGTCTGTAACCGCTTGCAATTACTGTAGGGTGAACGCCGCTTTCCAGCAGGTCTTCTGCCTTTTTCAGGAATTCTCCTGCGAGAACGGCTGCTGTAGTAGTTCCGTCCCCCACTTCGGCATCCTGGGTTTTGGCGACTTCTACGATCATCTTTGCACCTGGGTGCTCGATGTCCATTTCCTTGAGGATTGTTGCTCCGTCGTTGGTGATAACTACATCACCAAGGGAGTCTACAAGCATCTTGTCCATACCCTTTGGCCCAAGAGTGGTCCTTACTGCCTCAGCAACTGCCTTTGCGGCCATGATATTGTTGTGCTGGGCGTCGGAACCGTGAGTTCTCTTACTGCCTTCCCTTAGAATAAAGATCGGTTGTGCTGACAAAGTTTAATCTCCTTTTATGATATGAATTTCTATGAATTTTATTAGTTGTATTCCTGAGCACGTTAGCTTTGTGCGTAATTTTCCTATTCTTAATGCAAGCACTTCTATATAAGAATTCCTCTGGAACTCGGGTCTCGAATCTGGAAAATTGAGTCTCCTGAATCTTTTAATGCCTTCTCAGAACTATTTTTATTGGTGAATAAAGTCCAGCAGTCTGGTTCCTTATGCCGGAACTGCTAATTGTAAAAAATCCTTTCCTGAGGCGGATTAATGAGAAAATTCGATTTTACAGAAATTCGATTTTGCAGAGATTCATTCACAAAAATTGGATTTACAGAAATTCGGTCGTGTTCGCAAGTTGCTGAAAACCATGAGTATCGGGACACATATAAATTTTCCTCAATGTGGGCGACATGCCCATTTTTTCAGATTTTATCAGTAACTTGCGGACACGACCAATGAATGAATTAAAAGAATTAGTCAATATATAAACCAGATTGACGAAAAACAAGTTCTATTTACGTGGAGATATAAATGGAAGAAAGGGGTGAAATGCCTGGTGGAATCACAATCTAAAGTGGAGCTAATTAGGAATCTATGCAAGTGAAGTTTTGGAGACGTAGCCTCTCCAACAACTAAAAATCCTGCACATATATGCAGTAAAGAAGGAAAATATCCCGTTAGATTACAGTAAGTAATGCTTCAGGAAGTAAATTCTCTTCTATTTAATTTATTTCGGTGACATTTGAGATATACGTCTTTTTTATATGTTGACGCTGGTGATTACACGGATGATGCGTTTCAGTCCTTTTCAGTGAAATCCTTGCTTGCGATTTTAACGACCGAGAGCGATAGCCCTAAATTTTATTGTTGCTGCTTCGAGAACTGCGGTTTTTCTGGTAGCATATTGTTTTCTCAAACGTTCTATATCCTTTTCAATTCTATCATCTCGTTCTCGGTCGATATTAGCTCTTGTCGCAGATTGCGAAGCTTGCACGCCAGCTGCTTTAATTCCGTCCTGCAATTCTGCGTAGAGTTCTGATTCTTTCAGATCCGATTCGGTGCGTATTTTTTCCACTCTTACTATTGTGCCCTTATTGCTGCCGGCTGTTTTTAATGCAAGCGAATACGCACGAAAAAACTCATTCTCAGCAAATTGAAGATTTTCGTATTCTTTGTCCATCTTTTATTCCCCGTTAAATTGTTAATCTAGAGATTTGATGGTAAAATCTTATTTTAAGGATCCTTTTTCAGTGTATCTTACTCGTAAAGGTTCTCTACCCAAAGGGTGGATGCCATAGTACCTTTTTACATTTCCAGGGTCAATTTCTCTTTTTATTTCCCCCATATTTATTCCGTTAGGGATCTCCCAGAGCTTATAATCAGGGATTTTGTAAATCTGCCGGATTTCGTCTTTCAATATGGTTGAGGTCGTAATCACATCAGAAGATTCGTATCCTCCCAGCCACTCCCTGTGCGATATTTCCTTTGCTTCCCACCAGTCTCCGTGACAATTTCCATTACGCCCCCATTCAGTGCTATGAAAAGTCAGAACAAAGGGCAGCCCAAACTGAGTTTTTATCCTGCAGAGGACATTTACAGGATGCCAGTCATGCCCGTGTAGGATGTCAAACTCCCCTGCTTTTTCTCTCACATCCAGGAACCGACAATATATACTGTCGCACATCCTGTTCATCTGTTCCACTGTTCCCCCATTTTGATCACAGGCAACTCTGTGACAGTGAACCCCATTGATGATCTCATCATTGTTTTCACTGTCTCGTGTAAAGAGGTGGACATCATGTCCTTCTGCCACAAGAGCTTCAGATACATTGGGGCTATCCCTCCTAGACACATCGAATACAAACTTTCCCAGCTACATTCGGCTCTTCGTCATTCTCTATGGATAAGATGATTTTCAATTCAAGACCGCGTTGGTTTTTATGAGGATACCCACACAAAACAACGAAGAGCCAAACATCCTATTCGAATTTTTTTCATATACTTATTTACTCCTTTTTGTCAAAATGAGAGTAAAGGAACTGTTTTTGTTAGGCTAAATAGTTATAAAAAATAAATAAGAAATCTAAAGAGAAATTCGAAAAATCTCAACAATTTGCAGGTTATTAATAATAAGTATATAAACTGTTAATTGAAACCAGAAGTTTATCGAAATTCTCGAAGATTAATAAAGCTAAATTGAATGAGGCTTGAATCAAAAACAAAGAGAGCCAGAGCTTGAAACAAGCTTAACTCTCTCCTACAGATTCCTCCGTTTTTCCCTAAGCTCTCATACTTGGTTCAGAAGTATTTTCATATCTTCTTCAACGGTTGTGTTTGGCTTGATGTTGAAATTCTCTACCAGCACTTTGAGGACGTTCGGAGAGACACAGGCCGGAAGTGTCGGGCCAAGGGTGATGTTCTTTATTCCAAGGCTCAGGAGGGCGAGCAGGACGAGAACGGCTTTTTGCTCGTACCAGGCTATATTGTAGGAAACAGGCAGGTCATTTATGTCCTTGAGGCCGAAGGCTTCTGCAAGCTTCTGGGCAATTACCACAAGCGAGTAAGAGTCGTTACACTGCCCCGCATCGATAACTCTTGGGATTCCTCCGATGTCGCCAAGGTCCAGTTTATTATAGCGGTATTTAGCGCAGCCTGCGGTCAGGATTACTGTATCTTTGGGAAGAGCTTTTGCAAACTCTGTGTAGTAGGCCCTTTCCTTGTGCCTGCCATCGCAGCCTGCCATGACCATGAACCTGCTGATCTTTCCGGTTTTTACGGCGTCTATTATTTTATCCGCAACAGATAGGGCTGCCACATGTGCAAAGCCTCCAACGATTGTTCCGCTTTCTATTTGCTCAGGAGGCTTGCTCTTTTTTGCCTGCTCAATCAGAGGGGTGAAATCCTTTATGCCGTCTTCTTTTTCATATATGTGGGTAAGCCCTTCAAAACCCACTACCCCTGTAGTGTAGATCCTGTCCCTGTATGAATCTCTTGGCGGGATTATGCAGTTTGTCGTCAGCAGGATCGGACCGTTGAACTTCTCAAATTCTTCGTTCTGCTTCCACCAGGCGTTTCCGTAATTGCCCGCGAAGTTCTCATACTTTTTGAAGGCAGGATATGAGTTTGCAGGTAGCATTTCTCCATGTGTGTAGACATCGATTCCTGTGCCTTTTGTTTGCTCAAGGAGTTGCTCAAGGTCTCTTAAATCATGCCCACTAATAAGTACTCCAGGTCTGTCTCTTACACCTATGTTAACTGCTGTCGGTTCAGGATTTCCGTAAGTTTCTGTGTTTGCTTTGTCGAGCAGAGCAAGAGTTGAAACTCCTTTCTGGCCACACTCCAGAACCAAGCCAATGAGAGCTTCTACGCCTATATTGTCGTCTGTTGTTGCAACCAGCCCTTTTTCTATAAACTCGAAGATTGCTTCGTCCTTATATCCCAGCACATAAGCATGGTGGGTATAAGCAGCCATCCCCTTCAGACCATAGGTCAGAAGTTCCCTGAGTGACCTTATGTCCTCGTCCTGAGTGGAATGAACAGCAACATCCAGACTTTCTACGCTTTCAGGGGTGACTGTGGCCACTGCAGGAAGATCTTTTTCGGCAGAGATCATTTCTGCAGGAAGCTTTGCTTTAATCTCGTCTCTGAGCTTAAACCCTTTCTTTATAAGGGACTCAATTGCTTGTCTATCAAAATTAGTGTTCGTAAGGGTTGCAAAGAAGCTGTCCAGTACAAACTTGTCTGTTGCTTCTTCATTAAGGCCAGCAGCTCTTGCCTTCAAGTTATAGAACGAGACGCTTTTGAGGACATAGAGTAGCCTGTCCTGGAGGTCTGCAACTTCCCCTTTTTTGCCGCATACCCCATTTTTCGTACAACCTTTTGAGTTAAGAGTTTCCTGACACTGATTACAGAACATATTTTTTCACCTTTGAAGCTGGTTATTTAGTTTACTCCCCATTTTTTTATTTCATTCTGTCTCATAAACTATTATATTTTTCGAATTATGTGGAGTGTCGTAACATTGTAACAAAAAGATATCTTTTTAGTACCTATACATTTAGAATACTATTTTCCATACGATACCAGCTAATATATAGGAGAGAGTTTCGAGATGGATACCTCAATAATGAAAACTCAATTTTCAGAAGTCGGAGCTTGATACTTTATCCTTGAGTCTGAAGATCGTCGGGTCTTCTCCTTTTTTTCAGACTCCGTCCCATCTTCAACTGTTTCTCTTATGATATACCCGGCCTTGTGCAGAATGGTATCCCTATCTGAGGATCTTTGTCCATACTCCCGGTACAAGGGTGGGAGTGATGGGCGCCTGAAATAGTTTCTTTATATCCGGGGGTATCTGTCCAACCGAGCTTCTTTGCTACAAACCAGGTAGAGCCACAGGGAGCATCCTGATCACACCTGCTCCTATGAACATCTTCCCATCAGGACTCGTTTCGATCCTGAGTACAGGCTTTCCGAAGCCAGGATCAATAAAAACGAATCTATAATCGGTTTTCCTGTTTTCTCAAGGTCACAGAAGGGCTTTGGCGACTCAAACTCGACTCCTATGGTATCGAGCTCTTTCCTGAGCTGCTCAAGAACACCAGCAGGGGTTTTCTTTGAGTCTTCAGCAGGTGCAATTACGGCTTTTGCCTTTAGAGCGTGTCTTAAAATTAAACTTGGTCTCACAATTGGGACAGGACTCATGCATTTGGACTAAAAAAATGGTACATTAAACCGTTAAATGTCCAAAATATAAATTTAAACCATAATGTTTAAAGTACTTGATTTTATGAATGGAGTGCATAGTATTATGTGATAAATTTACGGTATGAAGTTAAGTTCACGTTGCACACTATCTATTTGTAGGAATGGTTTGAATTTTAAGACAAGCTCTAAAATAAATGTTCCGATATTTATGACCCAAATGTACAATCCAGAACATTTTTGAGACTGCCTGCTTCAATTCCTTTTTTTATTCTCAATATCTGTTTTGTATATGATAGTCCTGTATGGGTATGGAATCTCTATGTCTTCTTTAAAAAAGCGTTTTATAATAGCTTCTCTAATTTCACACCCTGAACTGTGTGCAATGCTCCTATCCTTGAACCAGACTTGAAGGCGAAGATTTACGGAAAAGTCATTCAAATCGGTTAACTGTACTTTAACTCCTCCTCTTTCCTTGAAATCAGGGTCCACTGCATGAATCATAGACGTATCAAAAATTCCAATTTTGTGGGGCTCGGGCTTAATTAAGCTTGGTATTGCTACACTGTACTCCACTTTATGAAGAGGCATGACATTGGAATGCTTTCTAGCTTCTTCAATCATGATTTTCCTTGCTTTGTCAATATCGGCATCATAGCTTATTCCAATATTTATTGACCATATTATTGCAGGATCTTCTATAGTCCAGTTAATTATAGCTTCATTGCTGATTTTGGAATTAGGGATGATAAGTCGCCTGTTATCCCATGTTATAATAACTGTGTGCCTGAGATTAAGATCTGCAACTTTCCCATACTCGTTCATGATATCCAGCCGATCTCCAACTCTAAAAGGTTGAAACATGGCGAGAGAAATACCTGCAATTATATTACTAAGAGTGCTCTGTGCTGCTAAACCAATAACGATACCCACAACTCCTGCTCCTGTAAAGAGAGCAACAGAGATGGTGCTCAAGCTGGGAATGCTGAAGATGATAACAATAATTCCCACAAAATAGATTACCGCAACCATAATGTGCCTGAACATCTGGAAAGCCGTGATGTCCATACGCAGCCTACCACTTGCTTTTTTGAAATAGCGCTCCATAAGGAGGTTTACGTTACGTGCGACAAGGATAGTGATCAAGCCAATGAAAATTATGAATAAAAAAGTACCAAAATTACCTAAAAACCAGGCAAATGCCTGCTCTAATACCTTTTCAAAATAAGATATATTTTCTGCAAAAAAAGATGGGATTTTTGGGTTTTCCATGTTGTGAATGTTTGGAAAGAATATTTAAATAAATATTTATTAAAAACATAAAAAGAGTTGGTAGTCCACCATTAGTTGATTGATATTATCCCAAAATAATCGAAATACAGTTTCCAGCTCTTTCTTTTTCCATATTTTTAGTGTTACTGGAGCCAGCTTGTTGTATGAACACAGAAACGCAGTTAAAAGCCGTGTTGGAGATAATGTCATGAAAACATCAGTCATGTATTAGTGGACACCGATATATGAAAAATAAGCAAATCATTCACTCACACGACTCCAAAATCAATTTTTAAAAAAAACTAATAGATAAGCAAGTGCAAAATAGCGCCCGAATTTTCCAAGAAAAACCAGGATAGAAAAAGATCTGAAAGAAAGCTGCATAAGGCCAGCAACCATGGTAATTGCGTCTCCTATCCCTGGGATCCAGGTGAAAAGAAGGGTGTAAATGCCGTATTTTTTAAAAAGTCTTTCACTTTTCTCTAGCTGTTTAGGAGAAGGAGATAAATACTTCTCAAGCACTGGTCCCCCCTTTAGTCCAAGATAATAAGTTGTGCATGATCCAAAATAATTACCTAAAGTCGCCACCATAATAACAGTAAAAGGACTGAATCCCTGATAAATGAGAGCTACTACTAGTGCCTCCGACCCCATAGGCAAAACCGTGGAGGCCAGAAAACTCAAGACAAAGAGGTTTAAGTAACCGTAATTAATAATAAACGAAATTAGAAATTCAAGCATTATATTCATACCATTGTAATCCAGTATTTTTGAGCTGGCATCTTAGGCATACCCGGTAATTAACTTTTAATTCACTATTTTTATATTCCTGTCCATCATTGTATTTATAATCTTCACAGTAAAAATCAGATTTCATAAACTAAACAAGATGAGTTTAATTTGTGCTTGAGCTTATCCTAAAACAAATTTTGTTTTAATCATTAAAAGCTTTCAGGATTACTTTCATTATCAGGAAGTTGAATTGCTCAAAGAGCCTGCAGGATTGGATTGCTTACTTCTTTCATATTCAGGGAGCGTAGATAGTACTTTACTTGCAGTACTTGCAGTACTTGCACAAGGGGCATTGAATGAGAAGGTCAAATGTATACTTTTTGATGCGCCTATTGTCCCAAGAAGAGCAGTTAATGATGCAGTAGAAATTGCAAGTAAATTCGGTTTATTTCAGTCGAATACCCCGCTAGCTTGCTGCGGGGATGGAAAACTTCCCCGAGAACCGTTAATAATACGATTTACCAATTCCGTTTTCTGTTTGTTAACTTCTGCTAGAATTAAATCTTATTAGGGTTATTGTTTCCTTTATGGAGTTTGGAGCGGTGGCGCGAACATACCCCATTGCTTGCAGCGGGGTGCGCCAGCGCAACTTTGATTTCTAGAACAAACCGTCATCTTCATGTCTTGCATCGCGAATTCCATATGGTGAAGAAATCACACTTGAGAAGCTGCAAATGGTAGAAGACGCAGAAAATATAATGCACGATCTGGTTTTCTCCAATCTGCGTGTACGGCTGCATGGTAAAATTGCACGAATCGAGTTGATACCTGAAGAGTTCGAAAAAGCAGTAAGCATTCGACATCGAATCCTGGAGGTATTGCAAGGCTGTGGCTTTTCTTATATTGCCCTCGACCTTAAAGGGTACAGAAACGGTGGTAGTATGGATGAAATGTTGTGAATATGTACGAAATTTTATGAATATAGATGAAATTTTATGAATATAGATGAAATGTTATGAATATGGATGAAGTGTTATGAAAATTGAAGATTGTATCGCTGATTTCCAGATACCTCAATATCTTCATTATATGGATAATGCTGCAACAAGTCTTATTCCTGAACCGGTTATAGCTTCGATGAATGAATACGATCGACAATACCGTGCTAATGTGGGCAGAGGGATGCATCGGCTTACAAGAGTTGCAACACAGCGGTATCAGGATGCACATGATTCGGTAAGTGATTTCATTGGTGGGAAAGAGGGTACAACTGTCTTTACCAGGAATACGACAGAGGCAATCAACATGGTTGCAGCTGGACTGGACTGGCAACCCGGGGACCGAATTGTGACAACAATTGTGGAGCACCATTCTAACCTGCTCCCCTGGCTTCGATTACGTCAAAAGGGCGTTGAGATAATCATAATTTATCCCGGTCATGATGGTATTTTTGACATAGAAGCGTTTGATGAGGCAATTACTGCTAACACGCGACTGGTTGCAGTCAGTCATGTATCAAATGTACTTGGTACCGTGCAGCCTGTTAGGGAGATTGCTGCTATTTGTAAAGAAAGAGGAGCATATTTCCTGGTTGACGGGGCACAGTCCGTCCCCCATTTTTCCGTGGATGCTCAGTACATAGGATGCGATTTTTTATGTTTTTCGGGGCACAAGATGCTTGGACCCACAGGTACTGGCGTTCTGTGGATGCGGGATACGGTGGATACGGTTATTTCTCCTCTTATATTAGGTGGAGGCACAGTTGATGACGTCACTACTGAGGGATATACCTTAACTACCGGTTATCGGCGATATGAGGGAGGTACACCTAATATTTCAGGATCAATCGGTCTGGCGCAGGCGGCAAAATATCTTGAAAGTCTGGGGATGGATACTATTTGCAGACATGAACAGAAACTCACTGAGCGCCTTCTTGCAGGGCTTGCCGAGGTCGATCACGTCACAATTCATGGTCCAGAGAATATAAGGAACAGGATAGGTGTTGTCTCTTTTACTATAGACAAAATTCATCCTCATGAAATAGCCTATTTGCTTGACGAAAAAGAAGCAATCCTGGTCCGTTCGGGAGATCACTGTTGTATTCCGCTGATGAGGTACCTTGGGCTTGAAAATGGTACTGTGAGGGCAAGCCTTTATTTATACAATACTTTAGAAGAGATCGACTTGCTTATTGAATCAATTGAAGAAATTGCACGTATGGTGTAAGCATGTACAGCACAGTTCCCTGCATAAAAAGCGATGACGGATCAATGGTCCCGTCATCACATGATGTTGTAATGGAAGTGCCTCTTTCAGTCTTTGTCAACGGCCGCCACGCTCTAACTGCAATGATAAGCCCTACAATGCTTGAAGAGTTTGTAACAGGATTTCTATACACTGAAAGGATCATCCGCAAACTAGAAGATATCGACTCGCTGCGTATAGAAGAAAAAAGTGCCGGTACCCCGAGTGCCAGTGTTCTTACAAAAAATCCCTTTTCTATCATGCTTTCAAGTAAAACCGTTCTTTCGGGATGTGGTGGCGATACTTCATACCTGGATCCCGAAAGGCTTCCAAAAATCCAGTCTGACATGACTACTGAGCTTTCCACAGTAAAGAAAATAATGAAAGAGACGCTGGCTTCAGACCTTCACACCAGAACAGGGGGAATACATATTGTAGGGCTTTTTGGGCCAGATGGCAAGATCTGCATAATGGAGGATATAGGCAGACACAACGCTCTTGATAAGGTAATAGGTTATGGATTGAAACATAACATAGACTTTTCCAGAACAATTGTGACCTGTTCGGGAAGACTCTCCTCTGAAATGGTAAGGAAATGTCTAATAGCCAACATTCCTATTATTGCGTCCAGAGGTGCAACCACCACTCTTGCTATAAGTATGGGAGAACAATCCGGTCTTACTATTATTGGCTTTGTCCGGAGTCAAAAAATGAACATCTATACAGGCGTGGAAAGGGTCAAGAATCAGGAATCAGGAATGGGCTTAATCACATCACATCCTCCTGATTATTTTTCTTGATCAAACTCGAACTATGTTATAGAGGTTCCATCATTTTCGTTGGTACAAACTCATGATTTTGAATACGGCTCTTAAGCATCGTACAGAGCTTTTCTGCTCTGGCTCTGTCTGATTGCCGTAGTGAAATAGGGACAGATCCTTCTGCCAATTCTATGGTGCCGCGCTCTTATGTGCATTAACAGAAATGCTTCAACTGAGAGATCTGCCAAACAGCGTGTGTTCTGGGTTATCATGGCAATTGGTTTAAAGGCCGGTTCCCTTACGAAGGCCTCGGGAGGGACTTCACCATTAATGAGAATCCGTCTGCTTGTTATAGTGTCCCCATCTGCAAGAGTTTCAATATCATTAATTAAAGCTGATTTCCCTGAGCCTGTTGGGTCTACTAGTGACAGAGTATCTCCCGGTCTTATCTCTATATTGTCAAATCCTTCCTGCTATCCAAGCCTGTTTTTTCCAGATTGAATGGTAAGAGTGAATTGTTGTGTCGTGAATTGTTGTGTCGTGAATTGTTGTGTCATGTGCTTAACTGTCCATATCTTGATTTTATACAGATTTCCGCAAATTGGTGAAAATTAACCTCATATGGAAATTATATATCAATAAATTTCCTCATAGTAGTATAAAAAAGAAAATAGAGGGAATGAATCAACTAATTCAAAACCGTGATGTCCTCAGTAATTGCCTGAGGAATTATCATTGTAACAGTAGAGATAGAAAAAAAGGTTGACTGTCTCAAGATCAACTGGAATTGATCACACAAAATCAAATATCTCTTTGAGGTGTCAGGTAGCAGCCAGTGCAGAGTAGGCACATTGTGCGCGATTTATCTACGCAGAGGGATTGTCTGTCAATCATATCCTTCAGCATACCTCCCAGTTTTAAAAGCCGTGCAGCGTCTGGCCGATTGATATTTTTCACATTGTTTCTAAGAGAATGAGGGGATATAGGTCTGAGGATCGGAATTATACACCGCCCCGTAAGATGCTCGATACCTTTCCGAACGGTCTCATCACTTTCCCCAAGACCGATTATGAAGTTCGAAGAGACCCGGTTTCTGCCAAAAATGTTCACTGCGTTTTCGAGCGAATCTAGAACTGTGTGGAGCGAGAGGTCCGGACAGAAGCGGCGGAAAAGCTCAGGATCCATAGTTTCAACGTTATATTTTACCTCGCACGCCCCTGCGGAGTAAAGCTCTTCTGACGAGTCTTTTGTGGGGTAAATAGAAACGCCTATTGGGAGATCGTACTCACGTGATAGATGCTTTATAATATCTGCCGCCCTTTTGACTTCTTTTCCTGGAGAAACAGCTACACCGCTGGTCAGAGAAATTGCCTTCAGCTCACCTGTAGCATAAGCTTCCGCTACCATCTGCTGAACCTTTTTGCAGCTTTTTATCTCTCCTTGCATTTTTGGTACAGGGCAGAATTGGCAATCGTATATACACTTCTCAGATAACGTGATGTATGCTTGTTCCGGACAATGGCAGAGTGGACGTTCAAGCACACCCCTGGCAATCACATCATCGCCTTTAATGACGACCACATGTTCATCTTCTGGCACTATACGCAAAGGAGACAAATCATTAATTGTAAGTCTCACCCGTCTGCTTCCTGATCTGAGAAAAATTGAGGAGCCGCCTGCTCCGGGTACGGCTGTAGCTGTGCTCTTAAATTGATCCGGAAAAAGGGATTTGTCTATCTGAGCACTACCTATACTTATCAGGTCTGCTTTAATAATGGCGTTCAGTTCGGTTTCCTTAATTGTTTCCATAGTAATACACTTCATGGAAGTCAAAATACTGCAGTTTATTTGTTAAGTAAAGTAACTCTGTACCAAAGTAATATTTAAATTGTGAACCATGCCTGTTAACAATTGTGAACTATGGAATGGTAACAATTGTGAATTTAAAAAGGTTATGATTCTGTCCAATTTAAAGAAGAACATGCGTATTTAAGGTCGTAAGTGATGAAATTATTTTACTCAAAAAATTGAAAATTTTCAGGATCCTTATAAGTAAAAATAAAGGTGAGAGTAGGTGAGGACACTGTGTCAACAAAGTACTTTCAGACCAAATTAAAAATTCAGGTGTATATTAAAGTTTGATACAGTTTACATAAAAAAGCAGTTTTAACTCATACTGCAAGAAGCTTATTTACAGGCCTTTTTATTTCGTAAAGACTCTGACGTGAGTCAATGAAATAAAAACGTTCCATTAAAATCTCTTCTTCCTTTAGCCTGTTTATTGCATATCTGACTGTGCGTGAAGGAAGTATTGTTTCACGAATTATCTCTTTTTGTGTCATCTGCCCTTTTGTCTCAAGAGTTTTAAATACTAACTTTGCCGATGGAGGCAACTTTTCAAGTTTTTCGTAGCTTATGTCATTTAACGATCCATTTTCAACAAAAACGATCCCTCATAGTGAATCACCATTACCATAGAAGAGTTCTTTATTTTTAAACCTTTTGTCTCAAATTTCACAAATGAGCACAAAAGTGTTAATCCTATACCCTATAAAGCAAAAATAGCCTTTTTTCCAAGTGTATATTAACACAATTGTATCATCCAGTATCTCAAATTGAGAAACCCCACGAAAATAGCTAAAGGGATTTTTCTCTCAAATACGGAAAAACCTAAAAGATGATTTGTTTAGGTAGTAACAATAAGATCAAATGTCCCATCCATACACGAAACTACAAAGTCATGGAAATGTTTCATATTATCCGACATCTCTTCGTAGATCGAATTAGAAACATATATGGTTATATGGGGTTTTCTGTCTGGATTTTTTTTAAGTTCAAGGTAAAGATCCTTAAAAATTTCTATTAGAGTTTTCAGATTAATACGTCTGATTATTCTGATATGCCCCGCACCCTCCGAATCGATCATAGTTCGGTAACTCTTGTTTTGTTTAAGATTTAGGTCACTTAATCCCATTATTCTTACCGTCATATATGATTTTTCTATCCTGGAGCACAGTAACTCATAAGTTCACAATTGTGAACTATCTTAATCCAAATTCACAATTGTGAATTGCCCTTATTACTTAAGTTATAAAAAGGTTGTGTCCCATACTTGGCTCGAAAAATACAATTGCATATTCAAATTTCAAAATTTCGGACCTATTCAGGTTCAGATCTTATATCTTAGAGAGAAAGTAAAGTTCAAAATTGCAGTAACTTGTGAGTCAACTTTGCCTTATATAGTACTAAAGAAAAATTACGGTTCTTCGTTGTTTTGTGTGGATATCCTCATAAAAACCAACCCGCTCTTGAATTGAAAATCATCTTATCCATAGAGAATGACGAAGAGCCAAAATTACTGATAAAAAAGATTCCAAAAAGAAATCATTTGGAATAAAACAATTATTATTTGCAAAGGAAGTGGATGAAATGCCTACATGCACAGATAAGTGGTAAGTTCATAGTTAAAAACTATAAGTTCGAAAACTCCTGCTGTATATAAAGTTTACAACAGAAGTTCAAGAAACGAATTTTAAGTATTTCATGCTTCCGAGCTTATTTGCGTAATTCCTTCAATGCTGCTTCTTTTCACTTCCCCTTTATGTTCATACACATGTTCACGCTCTCTGAGGAGTATGTCTGACCATCCTTCAGCCCATATTTTGAGTTCTTCGGACTCCAGAGGTGCAGGAACATATTTCTGGTCATTGTTTAAAACACCTCTCGCAAGGCTTCTGTATAATTCAGCCTGCTCCGATTCAGGTGCATGTTCTACTACTGTCTTACCCCTTAGCTCACTTCTCGTAACATCAAGAGAACGAGGTACATATCCTGCAATCGTTGTCTTAGTCTGTTTTGCAAAGTCGTTTATTATCTCTCTTTGAATCTGCTGGTTCATTGAATTTGCAATTATTCCGCTAAACAGTGCACCGCCGTTGTTTGCATATTTCCTTATTCCTTTAAAAAGATTGTTTGCTGCATATACTGCCATGAAATCAGATGATGCAACAGTGTAGACCTGTTCTGCAAGACCTTCACGGATAGGAATTGAAAATCCTCCACAAACAACGTCCCCGAGAACATCATAGATTACGACATCCGGTTTGAACTCCTGAAATACGTTTTTTTGTCTTAAGAGCTCTATCGCAGTAATAATTCCCCTGCCGGCACATCCCACTCCAGGCTCTGGCCCACCTGCTTCTACACAAAGGATTCCATTGAAGCCCTCATAGACAATGTCACTAATTTCAATTCTCTTCCCACTCCTTAAAGCATCGAGGACTGAAGGAATCGACTTTCCTCCTCTCAGATTATTTGTGGAGTCACTTTTTGGATCACAGCCAATCTGCATTACTGTAAGACCCAGGTCAGAAAGCGCTGCTGAAAGGTTTGAAGAAGTAGTCGATTTTCCGATTCCTCCTTTTCCGTAAATCGCGATGTTTCGTGCTTTTGTCATTTCATCACATACGGAAAAACAAACAAATACAATTTATAAGCTTACACTTCAGCAATAATTGACACTGAAATTCTGTTTTTCTTAATTTTGCGGCAAAAATTCCCCCAATTTCTCTCTAAATATAATGATTTTTGAATAACGGATTGAGTTTTTGATCGTGAAACAAAATCCTAAAACCACATACTTGAGAATGAAATGAGTTTTTGGATAAGCTCAAAAATATAATTTCATTAATGGGATTTTTAATTTGCATTTATAAAATTTTTCTGATTTTTCTGATTTATCAGAAAAGTATAAATTTATGGAAAACTCATATTATTATGAGGATTCAAATGACCAAAAAGAAGACTATTGATGAAGTGTGTAACCCTGATGGATCACCATGTGGATGCAACTTGGGTTCGGGATACAAGGTCGAGGCAGTTCTTAGTGTGGATGAAAGAGGACAGATGGTACTCCCGAAAGATGTGCGGGAGAAAGCTGGTATCAATACCGGGAGTAAGCTCGCTTTGATCAGCTGGGAGAAGGAAGGTAGTATCTGCTGCCTCGCTCTCATAAAGGTCGAGACCCTCAGCGGAATGGTAAAAGAGGTGCTTGATCCGCTAATGAAGGATAACGATTAAATAAAGTAGATGGGTCATATGGACAATAATAAAACTAATAAGACTACTGGTTCATCGAAGACTGCCGATTCATCGTGCTCATGCACACCAAAATCGGATGCACAGCCATGCAACTGTTTGACTGACAATATTCCAAGATTTTCCGCAATCCCTACGATCAAAAGTATACCCACGTCTGAGATCCGTACGACCACAGGTAAACTCACGTTTGCCGATAGGCTCGATCACTTCCTTGCTCGATGGGGTGCGAACCGGATGGGACATATCGTAAAGCCTGGCCTTTATCGGCTCGGGAACCCAACACCTGATTCACTTGTTTTCGTTTCGGCAAACTACACGCTGAGTTTTGACGCAGTTCGTTCCTCACTTGCAGGCACTGATTGTTATATTCTTGTTCTGGACACAAAAGGAATTAACGTCTGGTGCGCTGCAGGTAAGGGTACATTTGGAACAAAAGAACTTGTGCGGCGTATAGGATCTTCAGGACTTGCCAACGTTGTCCGGCATCGAACTCTTATCTTGCCACAGCTTTCCGCTCCGGGAATTTCGGCATATGAAGTGAAGCACCAGTCCGGTTTTTTGGTGGAATACGGCCCTGTCCGTGCTAGCGACCTTCCAGAATATCTAAAAACACGGAAGGCAACGCCTGAAATGCGCAAGGTCCAATTCCCAATGAAAGACAGACTAGTGCTCACCCCTGTGGAACTTGTCCATGTAATATTGCCGACAATTGCTGCTGCCGTTCTTCTCTATTTCCTTGCAGGCCCTCTTGCAGCCCTGGCTGCGATCACAACAATCCTTGCAGGAACCGTATTCTTCCCAGCTCTACTTCCATTCATCCCCACGCATGATTTCAGTACTAAAGGGTTAATTCTGGGAGGAATTGTTGCTATTCCCTTCGCAGTTGCCTTTGCGACAAATTCTACAATGCCCCTCTGGGAGAATGCCCTGATATCACTGGTTTTCCTTCTGATTATGCCAGCCTTGATAGCATACTTAGCCCTTAACTTTACGGGATGCACAACCTTTACTTCAAGAACTGGGGTCAAAAAAGAAATTTTCCGATATGTACCTATCATGGCACTTATGTTAGGTTCCGGAATTATAATCTCAATTCTACTGGGGGTAATCGAGTTCATGAAGGTGATCTAAATGTTTGATTCTTATCTTGAGAATACGCTCCAGTATCATCCGGACAGGTGCATCAACTGCCGGCGCTGTACGCAGGTCTGTCCACATGGAGTTTTTGCCGAAGGAAAAGAACATGTTGAACTCATACAGCCATCTGCATGTATGGAATGTGGAGCATGTGCTCTGAATTGCCCCGTCCAGGCAATAGAAGTGAAGAGCGGTGTAGGCTGTGCATGGGCAATGATAAGCGCAGCACTCAAAGGTAAAAGTTTGGATAGTGGAGAATGTGGATGCGGAGGAGAAGCGAGTGTCTGTTGTGGCGAGCGTGCAGAGAAACCATCCTGTAATCGGTAGCAGTAAGAGAGTTGGTTTTAATATTCGTACCGTCTTTGTAAGTAGCCGTCAAAGTGATAACTTTAGCGGGCATCGTCACGGTAGTGGTAGAAGAAGTATTACTAGTACCTTGACAATTTAATTATGAAACATAATATTTGGACAGCTTCTCATCTGCAGTCTTCTTTGTAAACTTCCA
>MDTP02000004.1 GCA_001714685.2 Methanosarcina sp. Ant1
TAGGAAAAGCAATTTTCAGAAAAAACGATAGCGTGAAAAATTGTTGAATTTTAGCAAACATCTGCGGAATGTCAGTTATATAACTATAATGCTATTTATAGAGTATCTGTTTGATTATCTGTACTTTAAGAATTGTATGTTTTTTTAGAAAGTATGGCATTTTTTAATTCTAGATTGAAAATTTTTCGGTGATTAGCCGTTTTCATCACACAGGCAGTCCTAACGAGTTTATCTGCCCTATAAGCTCAGTGAAGTTTTCGATCTCCAGTTCCAGAACTTCTTCTCTTGTCATGCCTATTGACATTTCTCCGTCTACAGAAAGACGCTCCGGACCCCTCCTAACAAGCCTATCAACTCCGTCTCTTTTAAGGGCTTCCTTAATTTCCATATCATGCGCAAAAGCCCTGCCAGGAATAAGGACAGTCTCACTCACTTCAGAGAGGTCCAGTGTTTTGAAATCATCAATTGTAATGAGGCATCCGATATCTTTTTTCGGAGAAACAACGTTAACAGTACCTCCAAGAGCGTCAAAGATTTCCCTCAACCTTGGAGCTGCTACCTGGCCTGTAATAATAGTGGCTTTTTTTGTGACCTTTGGGAGTCTTGCAATGGCTTCAGGAACATTCCGGATGGCAAAAGGGGAACCAATTAAAGGGTCTTCAAGCGGGGTCCCTGTAATTCTGATGGAAGGGTGTTTTGTTGCTGAACTGCGTACAAGCTCGGTGAATTCTTGAACCGTGTGTGGAGTTATGCCTGAAATAATAGGTGCGTTGTTCAGGATCAGCCCGTTTTCCGGAAAGTTTGCAAATCTCATCAGGATAGCTCCCTTTGCACCCATAATTTCAAGGTCGTTCAAAGTCCGATCAAGGACTTCTCCGTCGTTTACCCCTGGAATGAGCACAATTGCTCCGTATACTTCACAGTGAGCACAGAAATCCCTTAGGACATGCAGGGAAACTTCTGGATTAGGGTCTTTCATATATTCGGCTCTTAAAGCTGGATCAGTTGCAAAGACCGTAAAACTCACTTCTGCGACTCCATGGTCTATGTAGAAAAGGGCATCTTCATGCTTGCTGAAGCCTTTTCCACTTGTATACCCCAGGTGTATCCGAGTCTTGAATTGAGACAAGAAAGCGACAAGGTTTTTCAATTCGGGATAACAGCTTAAATCGCCTCCTCCGCTGATCGTGAATTTTTCTATCTCTGCGTTTGCGAAATAGAGTTTTCTTGAAGTTTCTTCCAGGACTATCTGAAGAGGTTTGAAGCCTGAGTATGATTCCTTTACACTGCGGATGCAGTAATCGCACCCTTTCTTGAAAGGAAGACAGTACTTGCAGCCCAGAGGTTGAATTTCTTTAACTTTTTTAAAATAGCAATATTTGCAAAAGCCTCTGCAGTCTACACCGGGATTTCCGCCCACATCGACAACTACTTCCATATTAAACTTTCGTATTACAAGGATAATACTAAATCTTTTTGGTATGATTATCAGGTTGGATAACCCACATATATAAAAAATTAATATAAAATTCCTACTTTCTCTAAAGATAATTTAGTTAAGTATTTATGTACCTTTACGGCGGAGATAAGTAATATTAAAAGTTAAATTTTCTTTTGATAGCGTTTTTTTATATAATTCCATAAAGATAAATTTCATTTTAATAAAAACATGTTTAAAAAAAGATACAAATTCATCTAGCGGAGAACACAAAAGATTTAAGTACCTTCTAAACGAATGAGATTTCATTGGGAAAGTGGACACTTAAAAACGATGCGGTACTTGATTTGTGAGTGCAAAAGCACTCTAATAGGTGACCAGTCCCAAAGTGATTTTAATAAATTAAGGAGGAAATTAAAGTGTCTGACAAAGTAGACATCTACGACGACAGAGGAAAACTGCTCGAGAGCAATGTCGATATTATGAAACTTGCTCCAACAAGAAATGCAGCAATTAAAAAAATCATCTTGGACACCAAGAGATCTGTTGCAATCTCCATTGGAGGAATTCAGGGCGCACTTGCTAGCGGCAAGATGGGCGGAAAGGGCCGTCAGATCTTGGGCCGCGGACTTAACTACGACCTTGTAGGCAATGTTGATGCACTTGCAGCAAAGGTAAAGGATTTAGTTAAAGTCGACGAAGGCGACGACACCAATGTAAAGGTCCTTAAGGGCGGAAAGAGTCTGCTCGTTCAGGTCCCAGAGTCCAGGATGATCGCCGGCGCAGACTACATGTCCGCAACAACAGTCGGTGCAGCAGCAGTTACCGAAGCAGTTCTGGACATGTTCAAAACCGACATGTACGATGCGCCCATAGTGAAGGCCGCTGTCTGGGGAAGCTACCCACAGACAATGGATCTCATGGGCGGAAACGTTGCAAGCATTCTGAGCATCCCACAGAACAACGAAGGTCTTGGCTTCTCTCTCAGGAACATTATGGCCAACCACGTTGCAGCTATCACAAGCCGGTCTGCAATGAACTCAGCAGCTCTCTCTTCTATCTATGAGCAGGCTGGTATCTTCGAGATGGGTGGCGCAGTTGGTATGTTCGAGAGGCATCAGCTCCTCGGTCTTGCATGCCAGGGTCTCAACGCCAACAATGTTGTATATGACACCATAAAGACAAACGGCAAGAATGGTACCATTGGATCAGTTGTCCAGTCCATAGTTGCCAGGGCAATTGAAGACGGTGTAATTTCTGTTGACAAGAAAGCACCTTCCGGATACAACTTCTACAAGGCAAATGATGTCCCCATGTGGAACGCCTATGCAGCAGCCGGTACACTTGCAGCCACCCTTGTGAACTGTGGTGCAGGACGTGCAGCTCAGAACGTTTCCTCAACACTTCTCTACTTCAACGATATACTTGAGAAGGAAACCGGTCTCCCAGGATGCGACTACGGTAAAGTAGAGGGTGTCGCAGTAGGATTCTCATTCTTCAGTCACTCAATCTACGGCGGCGGCGGACCCGGTGTCTTCAACGGTAACCACGTCGTTACCAGGCACTCCAGAGGATTTGCAATCCCCTGCGTATGCGCAGCAGTAGCTCTGGATGCAGGTACTCAGATGTTCACAATCGAATCAACATCAGGCCTCATTGGTGACGTGTTTGGTGGAATTAAGGAATTCCGCGAGCCAATTAAGGCAGTTGCAGGAGCGCTCTAAGCATATAACTCGAAAGGTCTAACGATGTCAGACTCTGCTTCAAATACGGAAAACTCTATTCAAATCGAAATCTTTCCCAGTAGAATCCTTTCCCCTGATACAGCTCAGAAACTCATGACTGAGCTCTACAAGGTGGATGGGATAATCCGCGTTATGGTGCAGGGCAACAGGCTGCCTGAAAAGGTGTCTTCCGGCCCGGGCACTGGGGAAAAGGTGGAACATCCGCTAAGGAAGCCTATACAGATCGGAGATCAGGTTATCGAACTTAAGATCAGTGTAGGCAGGATAAGGGTTGAACTTTCAAATGCCGAAGATAAAGAAAAGGTCAGGGAAGTATGCGACAAATTGCTCCCATTCTCTTTTGAATTCAGGGAAGGAAATTTTTTCAGGAGAAAGCCTACAGTAACTGACTATGCCAAACTTGGTCCTGAAGCGGATCCTCGCTTGCTTGGTCTGGTAGATCCTAAAGCCAAGACAAACCAGCTCGTCTTCATCGAAAAACAAGAGAAGCAAGAGAAAAAGGATAAAGATGAGTGAAAAGGTATGATGTTCGATCGGGAAACGCAGGTAGTCGACTGCCGATGTGGTGCAGGACTTGGCAGAGGAGGAGGACTTGCTCAACGCGGTACTCTCTCTGAAGCCGGCCGTGCCGAGGTAGTAGCTATTGCCATGAGTCCCGGCCAGAGGCATATCACAAAACCGGTATGTGAGATCACATACGGCATGAGGAAAGAAAACATTCAGGTCAGTGTGCTGGTACTCTATTCAGGCTCCGGAATCCCTGAATCAGGTATGAGGACAGGGTCTTTTGTGTTGAGTCCGGTAGAAGTCGCACAAATTGAAATGCACAAGCTGGCTGTTATTCACCTCGGAAATATCAAGGACCATGTAATTAGGAAAGCTAGGGAAATCCTGAGTCAGGCAAATATTCCGGCAATTGTAGTCAGCCAGATCCCGGTAGATTTTGAGGATTTTGCAGAAGCAGGGATAAAGACGAGATTAGTGACGCCAAGGGATGAAAATATTCGTACAAAGGGAATTGTGATGGATATGGTAAGTGGGGTTACACGCGGTGACTCTTGTCCCAGGGAAAAACTAAATTCAATCGTTAAATACGTCAAGACTACATTAGACCAGTTAGAAGATCATAAAGGAGTTGCATGAGATGGCATACAAAGCACAATTTTATCCAGGCGCAACATCAGTTGGCGTTAACAGAAGAAAACATATGTCTGGAAAACTTGAGAAACTCAGGGAAATTTCAGACGAAGACTTAACCGCAGTTCTCGGACACCGTGCTCCAGGAAGCGACTACCCAAGCACCCACCCACCACTTGCAGAGATGGGAGAGCCCGCATGCTCAACCCGTGAAGCTGTCGAAGCCACACCAGGCGCAAAGGCCGGTGACAGAGTTAGATACGTACAGTTTGCTGACTCTATGTACAATGCTCCAGCTACCCCATACTTCAGATCATACTTTGCAGCAATCAATTTCAGAGGTGTAGACCCAGGTACCCTTTCCGGCCGTCAGATCGTTGAAGCCCGTGAAAGAGACATGGAAAAGTGCGCCAAGGTCCAGATGGAAACTGAAATGAGTGACCACGCACTCTGTGGTGTGCGCGGATCAACCGTTCACGGCCACTCCGTCCGTCTTCAGGAAGACGGCGTCATGTTCGACATGGTCGACAGGAGAAGACTCGAAGGTGCCAACATCATTATGGACAAAGACCAGGTTGCAATTCCACTCGACAGGAAAGTAAACCTTGGCAAGCCCATGTCTGACGAAGAAGCTGCAAAGAGGACTACCATCTACCGTGTGGACAATGTAGCCTTCAAAGACGATGCAGAAGTCGTTGAATGGGTGCAGAGAATCTTCGATCAGAGAACAATATACGGATTCCAGCCGAAATGAGGTGACCATAATGGCAGCAGATATTTTCTCTAAATTCAAAAAGTCAATGGAAGTCAAGTTCACACAGGAATTTGGTACAAACCAGCAGTCCACCACGGACATTACTGGCAAGACCGAAAAGTTTCTGAGGCTTGGACCTACGCAGGATGTAAGAAAGGCCGAAATGATTAAGGCCGGAAAGGAAATCGCAGAGAAGAGAGGTATTGCATTCTACAACCCGATGATGCACACAGGTGCTCCCCTCGGTCAGCGTGCAATTACTCCTTACGTCATCTCAGGCACTGACATCGTTGCAGAACCTGATGACCTTCACTACGTAAACAACGCTGCAATGCAGCAGATGTGGGATGACATCAGGAGAACCTGTATCGTCGGTCTTGACCTTGCTCACGAGACCCTCGAGAAGAGGTTGGGTAAGGAAGTTACCCCTGAAACCATCAACCACTACCTTGAAGTCCTCAACCACGCCATGCCCGGTGCAGCAGTGGTTCAGGAAATGATGGTCGAGACCCACCCAGCACTTGTCGATGACTGTTACGTCAAAGTTTTCACAGGCGATGACGCACTTGCAGACGAAATCGACAAGCAGTTCTTGATCAACATCAACAAGGAATTCTCTGCAGAACAGGCAGCTCAGATTAAGGCCTCCATCGGCAAGACCACCTGGCAGGCAATCCACATCCCAACAATCGTCTCCAGGACAACTGACGGTGCTCAGACCTCCAGATGGGCAGCCATGCAGATCGGCATGTCCTTCATCTCCGCATACGCAATGTGCGCCGGTGAAGCAGCAGTCGCTGACCTGTCCTTCGCTGCAAAGCACGCAGCTCTGGTTTCCATGGGTGAAATGCTGCCCGCAAGGCGTGCACGTGGTCCTAACGAGCCCGGTGGACTTTCCTTCGGTCACCTCTCAGACATCATCCAGACAAGCCGCACAGTGAAAGACGACCCAGCAAAGGTCTCCCTTGAAGTTGTGGGTGCAGGCTGTATGCTCTACGACCAGATCTGGCTCGGATCCTACATGTCCGGTGGTGTCGGGTTCACTCAGTATGCAACAGCTGCATATACTGATGATATCCTCGACAACAACGTGTACTACAACGTCGACTACATCAACGACAAGTACAAGGGTGCTGCAACCATCGGCACAGGCAACAAGGTAAAGGCAACTCTCGACGTCGTAAAGGACATTGCAACCGAGTCCACAATCTACGGTATCGAGACCTACGAGAAGTTCCCGACTGCCCTTGAAGACCACTTCGGTGGATCCCAGAGAGCAACCGTGCTCGCAGCTGCAGCCGGTGTCGCATGTGCTCTTGCAACCGCAAACGCAAATGCTGGTCTCTCTGGCTGGTACCTCTCCATGTACCTGCACAAGGAAGCATGGGGCCGTCTCGGCTTCTTCGGATACGACCTGCAGGACCAGTGCGGTGCCACAAACGTTCTGTCCTACCAGGGCGACGAAGGTCTCCCAGACGAACTCCGTGGTCCAAACTATCCAAACTACGCAATGAACGTCGGCCACCAGGGTGGATACGCAGGTATCGCTCAGGCAGCCCACGCAGGCCGCGGCGACGCATTCACCGTCAACCCGCTCATCAAGGTCTGTTTCGCTGACGATCTCATGCCCTTCAACTTCGCTGAACCCAGGAGAGAGTTCGGTCGCGGTGCCATGAGAGAGTTCGTGCCTGCTGGTGAGAGATCTCTCATCATCCCAGCAAAATAAACTCAATAATCAAACATTTTAAAACAGAGTAGGCATTCGTGCCTACTTTTGTCTCTTTTTTATCAGCTGAGTTTCGCTACCCGAATTGCGCCTCGGGAGTACGCGGTCCTTTTCGCTGCGCTCAAGAGGACTTATTGAAAACTAAGTTACAAGATACGTTTTTTCGCTTGTTTTCCGTGGTTATAAAACATTGAGTGATTTTATGGAAATCAAGGAAAGCCCTTAAGTGTAAATGTTTACTTTTTAATCTAGGATTCTCCTGTGTAACTAATGCTTAGTTTCATTCAATGAGCGTGTTTGCTTTACCCTTATTGAAGTGCGGAACAAAAAGGCCGAAGGAGAACATTAACGGTATTTTGAAAGTAGTATCCACCAAATAATAAAGAAAGACCTAATTTTAGCTTTTTTCCTTTCTTTTCAAACTTCTCGTCTCAAAGGCAATCTATCTTTTTAAATTCGGAGAAGGATTTCTGACTCAGTGCCAAAATCCAGTGATGAACATAAAATTAAAAATCACTAGATTTTGTAATTGGTTACAATCCTTGTGATTATACTTCTTTGTTGAAGTCTTTAGATATCGAATGTTAATTTTGATTAGAGATTGAATTCTTCTTACGAATTCAGATTTTCAATCAAGAAATGCAAAAATCACTGGATTTTGATACTGAGTCGGATTAATTCAAGAAATATAATTCAAGAGATAGAAGCCTGAGTTCTCAATTTTAAGCACATAAGCCTATTCCACAAGTACGATAAGTCAGATGATTATGATTTTGAAATAAGAGCCTGCAGTTCATGTGCTTAGGAATGATGAAACTATAATTTCAAGTATTTCTATTACAGATATTGTCTTTGATGTTAATTTGGAGAAAAGAAAATATAGATTCATTCTCAAAATGAAAACTTGGAATTATTTTTTACTCTTCGCTATTTCGACTGGGTAATTTTGAATCACTTCCTAAATATGGGTGCAACACACGTAATGTTTGAGCACATTTTGTTTGGAAAATCATATTCAAGATCGATGTCTATTTATTTGGCGCGGTCACTTTTTAACTGAGTAATTATTTCCAACCCACTCTAAAGAACGAAGAGCCGCCGTTCCTTAGAAATAAGCACATAATTCGATATCCTGAGAAGCTTATGCGCTTAAAAAACCGGAACTTAGGATGAATACATTGCAAACTTTAGTTAACAAGAACAGGAAAGGTGTAAAATGAATAGAATACAGTAGAATTAAAAAATAAGTCAGGAAAAATCAAAGAAACATTATTATCGCAATTGAAAATCCTGAAGGTCAGTTAATGTTTTTGAAATGAATAGAAAAAGACCGAAAAATTAATCATAGATATGATTTTTCAGTCTCGCTCTTTTTCATTAGTATAGTGTCCCGTTATTGAACGAGGCTGGCAAATCCGTATTTGGGAAGTACTCTTTCGATCTTAATCCGGACTTCATCGCCAACTTTGGTGCCCGGGACAAAAACTACAAAACCCTCTATACGTGCAATGCCGTCTCCCTGGCGAGCGAGATCTTGGATTGTTACATCGTAGATTTCGCCTTCTTCAACAGGTACAGAGCTACTTTCATCTCTGAACATAAAAGACCATTCCTTTAATACTTAAGTTGGAATTGACGTGATTATTGGTTAATAATCTGCATTACTCAACAACGCTTGCAAATGCAAATTTGGGGAGTACCCTTTCAACCTTAATCCGGACTTCATCGCCAACTTTGGTGCCCGGGACAAAAATTACAAAACCCTCTATGCGTGCAATGCCGTCTCCCTGACGAGCAATATCTTGAATTGTGACATCATAAACTTCGCCCTCTTCGACAGGGACTGAGCGACTTTCTTCTCTGAACATAAAAAACCATTCCTTTAGTTTACTTTAGTTACATTTAATCTAATTACTTGATTCAATCTAATTACTTGATTCCATAACCTGCATTTACTCGACAACAGTTGCAAACGCAAATTTGGGAAGTACTCTTTCGACCTTAATCTGGACTTCATCGCCAACACTTGTATTCGGGACAAAAACTACGAAGCCTTCGATACGGGCGATGCCGTCTCCCTGGCGAGCAATATCCTGAATAGTTACATCATAAGTTTCGCCCTCTTCAACGGGCACAGAAGTACGTTCATCTCTAAACATAGGTTCATTCCTTTAAAATTCTATTAATCGCTTAAGAAAGCTCCTCGACAGAAAAGAGTAAAAACAGTACTTAACAAACTAAACTTGAAAATCAAATTCAGGAAGTACGCATTCTACTTAATCTACTTGGTTAATTGATCTCCAACGGAGCTCCATATAAGCCTATTAATTGGTCATATTCATATCCGCTTGTATATAACGTTTTGCTTTAATGCATATAAAGAAGAAAATTAATAAAGTAGAGAGGATGTCCGAAAAAAGGTTTCCAGACTTCTGGTTTCTCTTTTGAATATACTCTTTGAATAGTAATTCATATGAAATATAAAGTTATGTTTAATAAAAATTAATTTTTTATTAAAGCTTTTTCATAAAAACAAATTATCTCAAATCTCAAGAGCAACTTCTTATGAAACACGGATTCAAGTTGGGAAAGATTAAGATAACGTATGCTCATTCCGAAACCTATAAATATTAAAACCTCCTTTGTGAGAGTCGCTCATTCAATGAGACTAATAATGCGTGGGCTCGTAGCTTAGTCAGGCAGAGCGATGGACTCTTAATCCATAGGTCGGGGGTTCAAATCCCTTCGAGCCCGCTAATCTTTTTATCTAATTTTTAGTTCATTTTATTTTTTTCAAAGTTTCTTTATTGTTTTAAGAAATGATTTTGTATCGAGTTTCCTTTCAAGACTGAGATAATGGAAATCTAAGGTACTGTACAGTTTGAAAAGGAGTAGCTCTATTCTTTTCAATCAGCCGAACTCTTAACTCAGCAGTTTTCATTCAGCAATTTTATCCCTAAACCTCATCTTACTAAAAAGGCGTCATACCTGAAAAACATTAATTGCTGAAAACCCCAATAAATATAAAAAACCTACAGGATGCAATTCTAATGCCAAAAGTAAGTGTTGAAATCCCTCAGGAACTTCTGGATGACCTCAATAAGCATGTGGGAGATAACAAGAAATTTGTCAGCCAGTCTGATGCTATTCGGACTGCTATTCGTAAGATGCTGGATATGATGGATGACATTGATAGAAGACACGGAAGACTTAATCAGTAATAGGGAATTCTGAAAATAAAGAAGTGATTTCTGAAAATAAAGACGAATTTAGAGGTGGTCATCGAAAAAAACCCCTTTATTTCCACTGTGTTTTAATATCAATCGAACTATTTTAAAAATATTACGTTTCACAACATATATTCTACTGGAACAAAAAATTAAGCATAATCTTCCAGCCAAATAAGTTCAGTTCAATACTCTTTTTGTTTTAGCATCAAACTCCAGAGTATAAACTCCAGAGTATAAACTCCAGAATGCAGGCTTTCTGGTGTATATCTCACAGAATAAATAACTGAAAAAAATGGCTCGGGATCAGAGAGATTCTCTGAAATCCCTGATACCCTGCGCTACATTGGAGAGTAGAATAAAAGCTATTCTCTGGTTAGGCCAGGAACCCAGCCCGCAGTCAGGACCCACATACTTAATCAGGTTACCGAAACGTCTATAAGCAAGCTTGAGTCTCTTTGTTATAACAGCTGAAGTTTCGAGTTCCGTAACAATCTCGGGAAGGTATTGCTGATCTTTCCAGACATTAGTACAGTACTTTTCATTAAGGATTCCTGCCATGCTGAAAATATCAGTTCTCGCAATGCCGAGCCTCAGGAAAGAATCTGTATCTTCAAGCACTTTTTTGTCGATCAGCTCCATATAGGAGGGCGTACCTGCTGATTCTATTCCTATTACGTTGATTGTAGGAGCCTCGCAGGCAAAGTTATAGTAGAGAGCAGAATGGAGGTGAATCTCGACATCAGCTCCCCATTTACTTGCTGACTTAGAGGCATCTGTAAGGGCAGAAATAATATCATTTTCATCAAAAGCAAGCTCAGGGTTCAACCCGATGCTTGGCTCATCAATAGAAACCGTCACAATCTTAAAGTGCTTTGCAGATCTCATGGAGTTTCTGACGAAATTGTTCACGCTTTTTGCAAGAAGAGAATATATGTCCGTATATCGTGTACCTCCAAATTCCTTCAGGTAAAGCTCGGTTGGACCGGTTACACAGATCCGGACCTTCAGGGTCTCCCCAAACTGTTCCTTATAGGCTTTCGCAACCTTTTCGATAGCCTCAAGTTCTTCGATCCTAGCACACTCAAGTTTAACCTCAAAGGGACTGTCACAGCAGTTGGAATCCCGGATAACCTTCAGGAACTGCTCATTCATGTCCTGGTACTGAGGGTAGGTAGGAACCTCCACACCTGCATCTATTTTCTGCTGGAAGGCGTCATTGATTACCGTAAAAAGTTTTTCGTCTTCTGCTCTCGTTTTAAAAGCGTTTCTGACCCATTCTTTGCTAACTCCTTCAGGAAGGGGATAGCTTCCGACATCATCAAAGATGATTTCTTCCATATCTTCTTAGTAGATCTATGAGAATTTAAGCATTATTGGAAATACAAAAAAATAATAAAAATGAAAAAGAGAGTGCCAAAGAACTTAATCTCTCGAATAAACTCATTCAGTCGAACTTATTCGCTGATCTTTCTGCATTAAATGCATTGATGCCTTTTGCAGTATTCTCAAGCAGTTTGAAAGCAAGATCCTGATCCGGCCAGAAAGCCAGCCCGCAGTCCGGACTCGCATACTTTATGCGGCCTCCGAGAATGGAAGAAGCCTTTTCAAGCCGCATTTTTACGACATCCGGAGTTTCAAGTTCAGTAACTATTTTTTGCATGTACTCCTTTTCCTTCCAGGCATTAACTCCATACTTTTCATTGACAATACCTATAAGACTGGAAACATCGGTCCTCGATACTCCTAGCCTGATATAAGTATCCGAGTCCTCCAGCACTTTTCTGTCAAGGATGTCCATATAGGAAGGGGTCGCGGCGTACTCAAAGCCTATGACATTGATAGGGGTCTCGCAGACGAGCTTATACTTCAAAGGAGAGTGAAGGTGAATCTCCATATCAGCCCCCTGTTTCCGGGCATAGGTGGAAGCAAGGGTAAGAGCAGAGATCATGTCTGCGTCAGAAAGCTGAATCCTATCATTAATTCCAAGGCTGGGTTCATCCAGAGCTACAACCTTAATTTTGAAATTTTTCGCAGTTTTAAACGCCTGCTTTATAAAGTTTTCAATGTCAAGTGCCAGGATATGGTATGCGTCCGCAAAAGCCATTGTTCCGAAGGCTTGAAGATACAGGTCTGTAGGGCCTGCAACACAAACCCTAACTTCAAGAGTCTCTCCTGTCTCTTCCCTGTATTGCTTTGCAACCTCGTCAATTATCTCCAGTTCAAGGATCTTCGCATTTTCTTCTTTTAGTACATAGGGTTCATAACAATTCTTTTCATTTTTGATAATATCCAGGAACTGTCCAATTTTGTCTCGGAATTGGGGATAAGTGGGGACGTGCACTCCCACATCAATTTTTCTCCGGAAAGCCTCCCTTATCATGGAAAAGAGTTTTTCGTCTTCATTCCTATTTTCAGCTGCAGCCTTTACCCACTCTCTCGTGAGGCCCTCAGGCGTGGGAAGGCTGCCTCCATCGATAAAAATAATCTCCTGCATGCCTGATATATAAGACAGCTGAAGTTTTATAGGTATTGGAATTACTCTAATCGCACAGTGTAAATTTTTTACATATAAGATATAAAAAGAAATTTAAGTAAATAAGGATTATCTTAGTAAGAGGAAGTTTTGGGGAATTTGACTTTTAACAAGGTCTTTTCGAAAACAGCGACGATTAGAAGGAGATGAAAGTACCTGGTATGAAATATTTAAAAATAAAAATTTTCCGAGACTTAAGGGTTTTCATGCCTTCAACTCTTCCCCGATTTGCTGAAATTATCTTCAAGCTTCAACTACAAATGTATCCAGAGACGAATTAACTGAAATTTACTCAATTATGGATGCACCAAGCCTCAGGTTTATAGAAGCCTCAGTCTTATTGTCATCTAGACGCACAAAATTTCAAAGCTGGAAGCAGTATGTCCAAAATCATAATCAAAACCTTAAGGCCTGTATTAGGAAGCGATATCCTGCAGACTATGGGTGCGCCCATCGCATCTACAATTAACAGATTTATCATTTATGAGATATTCAATGAACTCTCGATCCTTATCCTGATTTTGTACATGCAAAAAGTATTTTTTTATTTAACTCGATCGGTTGACGCTTATGGGGTTATCAATGCCTCTTTTTCTTCAGAAATTCTGATTGTAAAGAAGCAACTTTTCGATGGACACACTAACTGGCTTTGATTCAAAGGGTATGTTTCGTAAAATATCTCAGAGGTATATGTAAAAAGCAGATGTTTTCAGTTGACTGTATGAATCCTAGTTGATAATCTTCTAGACGCTTTCATCCAATACAAGTTTGGAAATGTATGTAAGCTGATAAATGGGTCAATTTTGGGGGTATAAGCAATGAAAAGCGAAATAAAATTAATGAATAAATACTGTGCATGGAAAGAGATAAAATTTAACGAAGTAATGTATTATCTGAAAGGAAATGTTTTTTTCAACAATAAGCTCCTTAGTCCAGAAAAACTGACTGAGTTAATGACTCCCTTAATCTGCAGAGAAGACGAGAGTCAGGAAAAAGAATTAGGAGAGTTTTTCGAAGGATTAAACGGAGAATTTGCAATTGTTGCTGAGACAAATAGCAGAATATTTTGTGCTGTTGACAAATTAAGAAGAATTCCATTATTTTACATAACGACAAAAGATAATTTTGTCATATCAGACGATGCGTATTATTTAAAAGATAAAATTAATTCGCGTCTGAATGAGAAAAATGCAGCAGAATTTATGGTTGCAGGCTATGTAACTGGGGACGAAACGCTCTTTGATGGCATAAAACAGATAAGAAGCGGAGAGTTTTTGACTTATCAGAAGAAAGACAACTTTCTGAAAACGTCCTGCTACTTTAGATTTTCACATGGAAATTATTACGAACTGCCTGAAAGTCAACTCCTCGAAATGCTGGATCAAGTCTTTGTACATACTTTTTCTAGACTTATAGAAAGTACAGTAAACCAGGGAAAAAAGCTGATAGTTCCTTTAAGTGGTGGACTTGACTCGCGTATTATTGTTGCAATGTTGAAAAGGCTTGGAGTTAATGATGTTACCTGTGTCAGTTATGGAAGAAAAAGCAATCGAGAATCCATTATAAGCAAACAGGTTGCAGAAGCCCTTGGGTATGACTGGCTTTTTGTAGAGTACACAGCCCAAAAGTGGCATGAATGTTACAACTCTAAAGAAGCCGATTGCTATCGAACATTTGCTGGGAACCTGTCATCTTTGCCGCATATGCAGGATTTCCTGACTGTAAAAACATTGAAAAGCCAGGGGAAAATTCCTGATAATTCTGTATTTGTTCCAGGGCACACCGCAGATATGCTTGCAGGAAGCCATATTCCCAGTTACTATCTCGATAACTCAACGAAATATGACTCAGATACCTTTTCTGTAGATTCTTTGAAACTGCACTATAATCTATGGAAATGGCCATATGAGCTTGAACATACCTTTAAAGAAAAGCTAAACAAATCAATATCCGGGCTGGAAATTAATGATAATAAGACCTGTGCAAGTGCAATAGAACTCTTTGATTTTAATGAAAGACAGTCGAAGTTTATTGTTAATTCAGTGAGGGCCTACGAATTTTTCGGGTATGACTGGAGAACTCCATTCTGGGACATGGAGTTAATTGAGTTCTATTTAAAGGTCTCACTCGAATACAGGATCAATCAGACTCTATACATAAAATATGCTAGAGATCGACTGTTTTCCGGAGAACTTAACGTACTTAAAAAAATAGACTGTACCACGGATATACTGGACCTGAGACCTCTGGAAGAACGTTCAAAATATGAAAAAATCCTTTATTATTGGACATTCATTCACAGCTACTATGATGAGAAAATTAACAATCCAATATGGGGGAGATACTTTGAAAATCCCATCATCTCAAGGCTTCTAACAAAAGCCACAAGGTATGACAACAAAGCTATTGAGGAATATCCTCTGCTAAAAATGATTTTGGAATATCGAAACGAAAAAAATTACCCGCTATCAATAAACGGAATAAGCTCCCTGGAATACCTGGCAAGCATCAAAGGAGAGACTTATTCGTCCGCAGGTAAAGCGGTTTTGCAGCCGACTGTTTCCCTCACAAAAAGGCTTATTCAAGTAATTAATATGAAAGCAGGAAATATCCACGAAAGACGTTAGATTAGATTGACAAACTCCTTTTGAGAAGTCGTATAGTTGTTGAGAAGTCATACAGTTGGAGACACTCGAGTATAGTTGACAAAAATAAATTAAATTGTCAAACATACTTGATAAATTTCCTTTTTAAACTCTCATAACTTTCAAGAATTCCTTCTAGATCTCAAAAAATCCTCTTAACTTTCAATCAGGTTATCCATTTCCAGTATCATATACCCTTCTACTAAGACCATAAATTTCATACAAGGTCGTAAATTTCATGCTTAGAAAGCATAAAGTCTTTTTAGAGAATTTCTCAAAGATCCCGTGCCTCCAGTCCTCCGACAGTAGAAGATACCGATTCAAAGATCGTATCCTTTAAAGCGTCTTAGAGAATGAAGAAAGGAGAGGTATCTTTAGCCTGATCTTTGGATTCTACAGGTAAGTTTCATATCTTTTATCCAATATAGTTCTAAAGGCACACAAAAGCTGATTAAAGGGCAATTTATGGGAGTATCAGCAATGAGAAGTAATATTAACTTACTTAATAAGTACTATCCTTGGAAAGAGGTAAAACTCAACGGAGTTAGATATTCTCTAAAAGGAAATGTATTTTTCAACAATAAGATCCTGAGTCCAGAAAAACTGGCTGAGTTAATATATCCCTTAATCTGTAGAGAAGATGAAATTAAGGAAAAAGAAATAGGCGAGATTCTCGAACGCTTAAACGGAGAATTTGCAATTGTTGCTGAGACGAGTAGCAGGATATTTTGTGCTGTTGACAAATTAAGAAGTATCCCGCTGTTTTATACAACAGAAGAAGATAATTTTATTGTATCGGACACAGCTTATTTTTTAAAAGATAAAATTAATCAGCATTTTAATGAGGAAAATGCTGCAGAATTTATGGTTGTAGGCTATGTAACTGGGAACGAAACACTTTTTGATGGAATAAAACAGATAAGAAACGGAGAATTTTTGATTTATCACAAAAAGGAGAACCGTCTGAAAACTTCCTGCTACTTTAGATTTTTTCATAGAAATTATTACGAATTGCCTGAGGGTCAACTCCTCGAAATGCTGGATCAAATCTTTGTAAATACTTTTTCAAGACTGATTGAAAGTACCGTGAAACAGGGAAAAAAGCTGATAGTACCTTTAAGTGGTGGATTGGATTCACGCATTATTGTTGCAATGTTGAAAAGGCTCGGAGTGAATGATGTTACCTGTATCAGTTATGGAAGAAAAGGCAATCGAGAATCCATTATAAGTAAAAAGGTTGCAGAAGCCCTTGGGTATGACTGGCTTTTTGTGAAGTATACAGCCCAAAAGTGGCACGAGTGTTATAATTCTAAAGAAGCCGATTGCTATCGAACATTTGCTGGAAATCTATCTTCTCTGCCGCATCTGCAGGATTTTCTGGCCTTGAGAGAATTGAAAACTCAGGGGAAACTTCCAGACAGTTCGGCATTTGTCCCAGGACACAGCGGAGATATGCTTGCAGGCAGCCATATTCCCCATTATTATCTCGATAATTCAAGAAGTTATGACTCAGAGACCTTTTTGGTTGATTCCTTGAAAAAAAACTACAATCTCTGGAAGTGGCCATCTGAGCTTGAACACACCTTTAAAGAAAAAATAAATAAATCAACAACCGGGCTAGAAATTAAAGATAATGAGACATGTGCAAATGCAATAGAATTTTTTGATTTTAATGAAAGGCAGGCGAAATTTATTGTTAATTCAGTCAGAGCCTACGAATTTTTCGGGTATGAATGGCGAATTCCACTCTGGGATACGGAGTTAATTGATTTCTTTTTAAAGGTCCCGATAAAATACAGGATAAGTCAAAATCTTTATAAAAAATATGCAAGAGACTGGCTGTTTTCAGAAGAATTTAGCGTACTTAAAAATATTGATTGTACTACGGATATACTGGACCTTAGACCTCTCGAAGAGCGTTCAAAATATGAAAAATTCCTTTATTATCGGACATTCATTCACAGCTACTATGATGAGAAAATTAACAATCCAGATTGGGGAAGGTGCTTTGAAAATCCCCTTATCTCAAGGCTTCTAACAAAAGTCTCCAGATATGAAAACAAGGCTGTTGAGAAATATCCACTACTAAAAAGGATTGTGGAATATCGAAACGAAAACATGTATCCAATGTCAATAAACGGGCTAAACACTATGAACTACCTTGCAGCCATTATTGAGGGAGCGTAATTATAGAAAAACAAGATATTCACGTGAGCAGGAATACCTGGTAGTGCAACATTTCAAAGTATATTAGTTAAAATTAGATCAAAAATTAACAATGCAAGATCAGAATTCGGCTCTTAAAGTTATATTTTCAGAAGCCCAGTTATTTTTTCGGTTTTTCTTGTGTCAGACATCTGCCTTCTTCGATCCTGTTCTCGGCTGGTGAACGTAAAAATTCATTTCATTTTTTTACTGATATTGTTTTTCTCAAAACTTTTGAAATTGCACCCATATCAATAAATATCAAATATTGACAACATCCTCGTCGAGATATAATTATTGTAAGCAGGAGAACTAACAAATCCTGTTAGAGAATTAGATCCTTTCCGAAAAGTCAATAATGACATGTTGTAAAAGTTACAATAGGTCACAACACTTTTCGGATAGGCTCTTAATCCATATGAAACTGATTTTTGTTTGCATCCACAAGAAATAACAATCAAAAATATGTGTATTTTAGGATGTATTTACTGCCGAATGTGGGATATAGTAATAGGCGACCTACGCATTTGAAAGACGAAATAAAGTACATGCATCCTCTCCATTTTAATGAGATTTAGGCAATTAAGTGCTTAATGCTGCCGTTTTTTAGTTAAACTGCGTAAGTCCTATACTGGTCTTTGAAGTTCTATTTTCGTCTGAACTCTAAACCTTTGGTTCAATGTCCATCTGGACAGCCTTTTAGGTCCGAAATATTATTGCATGATATCTGTATTCATAATACATTGATTGTACGCAAATAATTTCAAAACCATTTTTATTTGCAATTTTTTTAATTGTTTTGGGATTATGGGAATACCCGAGAATATCTCTTGGACGATTTTTCAAGCTTGCTGATATTGTATTTTTAACCCCACAAACTACTTCGCATATAAATTTCCAGCATGTTTTGTCTTGTGAAAACAGCCCTATCTTCCACAATGGGTATAAGCGAGGGTCCAACATGTCAAACAATACTATTTTACCCCCGTTATTAAGATAGTTTGACGCATTAAAGATAAATTCATCAATTTCTTGATATGTCAAGTACTGAAATACTCCAGCTGCGGTTATTCGATCGAAGGAAGAGTCCAGTTTGTCCCAGACAGTTTTGTCGTCAGCCAGGATTAAAGTTGTATTTTCACAATTTCTTTCCCTTATTCTTTTGCTTGCTTCATCAAGCATGGACGGGGAAAAGTCAACTCCTATCGTCTTTTCATATTCTGTCGCGTAGTAAACCAGGAGTTCTCCAGCACCGCACCCAAAGTCAAGAAGTTTTTTACCCCCATCCAGATGGAATAGTTTTTCCCTTGCTTCCATAGCAAGAAATTCTTCAGCTGAAGATCTATGGCCGCCCCTTTTCTTATCTGCAAAAAACTCTTCCCAGACATTTTTTGGTTTCGATATATTTTCATATCCCCCAGACATATTTTCTTGATACCCCCAAGTCTTGCTTTTTTTCAAATATCTCTCCCTTTATAGCGCCCTCAAAAATGATTAAGTATAAGGATAAATAAGTCTTATCTCTTGACTTAAATATATTCTCATTGCTTCCTCAATGGGTCGTGGGTGTGATTTATTGAAGACCGTAAGCAGAAGAAGCTCCCTATATTTTCCTCAAATGTGGAGGGTGTACTCGCTTTTCTGGAATTGATCAATAACTCAAGGACACGACCCTCAATGAAAAAACAGTATTTTAATAAGTTTCTGTTGTTTAAACGATTATCACCGTTATTTTTTATTTTTAATGTATTTTACCCCTTATTTTTCCCATTCAATCCAAATGCAGCCTCTTCAAATTAAAGGGATAATTTTCCAATCCGGAAAATATGTAACAATTTTGTTGTACAGTTGTGAAGTTGAATCTGTATTTTGAGAACGAATAATTATAGATTTGGCAATCTATTTTACTAAATTCTGGAACTTAAAATTATTGAGTATAATTAAAAAAATTGGAGAAATGGGGGCTCAGACTCATTTTTCTTCGTTTTCAAAGTCCTCGTCTTCCAATCCGAGTTCTTTCCTCAACTGAGCTTCCTTTTTCTCTAATATATCCATAACAGTAGAAACAGGGACAATGAGTCCATTGATCATTACGAACTCATTAAAAGGATTATTCTTTTGCACTCTTTCTGTGGAGAATTCCTCATCAAAATACCTCATTTTGAACATATCGCGTATCGTCTTTGCTTTCTGGGAGGTTGTGCTCTGGCGTGTCCCAAAATAATCACATATATCATTAGCGCTTACGTTGGGCTCAGAACTTTTATCAAAAAGAAAATTGATCTGCCCAAGCGCATAAACCACTGCAGCCGCCCAGATATCCAGCTTTCCGGAAAGAAAAGGTACCTGCCTTTTTCGGCTCATTTTATCGATCAGCTTTCTGCACAGGATTTTATAATCCTCATCAAGGTAGCGGTCCGCAAAGCCGTCTGTCATCTCAATGAGAGCGTCTTTCTTCTGCTTTACAAGTTCGCGATTGCTCATAGTATGTCCTCTAAGTATCTACTTATATAATTTCTACTTTTCAACCAAATATAAATTAAGGGTACATGTTCCCACTTTCCAGAATCCTCCACATATCCCCTGTTTTCGCAAGCAGGAGACAAATAGTCCAGCCGGTCTTGCACATGGAACTAATTTTTTCAGGAACGGACACAGGCCCAATGTTTCTCCCGTCCTGAAAACTCTCAAACCAGAGTTGTCCGGGCTTAATCTCGGTGATAATGAAGAAATCATCCAGAGTTTCAGAATGATCTTCAACAGGGTGAGTCAGAGCGTAAAGGCACAACAAATCAGAAACTTCCTCAGCCACTGGCATTTCAACCTTTAGCCTCTTCACAAGCAGATTTATTACTTCATAATTCTCATCGCCCATGTAGTCCTTCTCATGCATCCACTTCACCAGTTTGTGCATTACTCTGCCCAGAGTTTCCAGAGAGGCCTTGCTGGCCAATACATTCCTGATCACGAAATAACCAAGAAAATCCTTAATTTCCAAAGCCCTAATGTATTCAGGGTCGAAGACTTCACAGTATTTCTTACCTTCTCCCTCATTAAACTCATTCAGACGAATCTTATCTTTATCACTCAAATATTTGTGAGCCCAGCCGTTGAGATATTTTTCAAAATAATAAATCGCCTCTTCATACCCTGAATACGTTTTCGGGCTCATGCGGGCTTTCTGTTCGGCCAGAAATTCCTCAAAAACATCCTTTATGGTTTTCATATAATTCTACTTCGAATTTCTCCGTACTGCTTTTTCAAGTTATTGGTAGTCTCAACGACATTTTAAGCAGTTGGCTGAATTGTGGGAAGTTTATAATGAGAGCAACGTTATAGACCTACTGATTGATTGTGGTCGAGGTTCCAGAATGCCGTATTTAACCGTTCTTTGAGAGTATCTACAGGCATTTGACTGGGAAAAAGAAAAAATAAGAATAGAGAATGGGTCAGAAAATCAGTATTCAGTTACAGGGTACACAACCTTACTATCAATTATCCTCCACTTATCTCCTATCTTCCCTATTCGGAGCACGAGTCCAGCCGACCCTGCACAGGGAACTGATCTCTTCGGAAACTAACACAGGCCCTGTAAGCTCTCCTGTACTATCGAAGTCTTCAAGCCATAATTCTCCGGACTCTATTTTTTAGATGGTGAAGCGGCTGTTCAGCTCTTTAGCATATTTTTCATGGGGAGATTTCACGGCATACTCCGATATCAGGCCACTGGCTTCCACCGCAGCAGGGAGATCAGCCTTGAGTTCCTTTACCCGCTTGTCTATTGTCTCATAATCATCGTCAGCCATATACCCTTTATCATGCAGCCACTTCACCAGTTTGTGCATAACCCTGCCCACTACTTTCAGGAAGTTTTTACTGGTTTCAACCTTCAAGACCACAAAAGTGCTGAGAAAATCCTCCATTTCCCTGAGCCCAAGCTGCCTTTTTACCCTTTTTCCTGATACTCCCTACAACCTCAGCAAGTTCACTATAATGCTCGGGATCAAGGTATTTTTTTTTTCAGAGGCCCAGGGCAGGAATTTATGGAAAAATTGCCTTGAAGTTTCAACGAAAGTTGCACTCTCTCCAACATCATTAATCAGATAATCTTCGAGGAGATATTCAATGTCTGAAGGTGCAATGTACGCAAGGTCACAAATCTGGCAGTACTCTTTGTGCTCGTTCTTCTGCTTCTATTTATAGAGCTCCTGATCCTCTTCATACAGATCGTCGGAAGAACAAACGTCCAGATATTCCTCGAAAAGTGAGATTAAATTTTCATAGTCGTTATAAGTCCTGGGACTCAGGTCTTTTTTCTGCTCGTTTAAAAATTCCAGGAAAGCTTCGTTTATCGTCTTCGTGGCAGTTTTATAGGAGAATCGTTCTGTCGGTTTTTCGGATTTTGCCTGGTTTTTGGGAATCTCCGGTTCACCGACCTCCATCAGAAGAAAAAAAAACCTAAAGGTTTTGGAAAAGAAACGAAAAAACAGAAAATGAAGGACAGAAAGGAACTGCCTGAAAACTAGATTCTCCAGTTTTCATTCCGGCAAAATCTCCTCAATGTCTTTTCTGATACTTTGCAAGGACTTTACTGTTTGCCTCAAAAGCTTTCTCCTCAATGTAACCCTTTTCCCGAGCCCATTCGAAAAAGTTCTGGAGAACCTTTGCAGCTGTCCCGATGAATTTTTTACCTCCTCCTTCTTCAACCACGTAGTCCTCGAGGAAGTCCTTAATTCCTGATGGGATAAGGTGCTCGGGGCCAAAAATATCACCGTAATTTTTATTGTCGTGTTCGTGTTGGCCGGCGTAAAGATCTCTATCCTCTTCAGACAGACAATCTTCGGCACTGAATTCCAGGAATTCTTCGTAAAGAAGGATAACGTCTTCACAATCCAGGAAGGTGTCAGATTTCAAACTAGCTTCCTGTTCATTCAAAAATTTCCGAAAAGCATCATTTATAGTGATCATATTTATCTCTGCAGCAGTACTTGTGAAATATTATTGTACCATTTTTGCTTCAAAAGATTTTATATTTTTCTGAGAGATATTGTGTACTAATCTACTGCTACTTTTTGACTGCCAGCGCTTCTAAACGGCATTAAAGAAACATCTAAATCGCAACTAAAAGGTAAATCAAAAAAGGAAAACTCCCGAAAAATGAGAAAAAAGGGATTTAAGATCTCTTTTATTTCTCTGTTTTATTTCTCTGTTATCTTTTTTCCAATCTCACATAGATTCAGGAGCTTCGATTCCCAGAGTATCAAGAGAATTTGCAAGCACAATCCTTGCACATTCCACAAGGGCTAGTCTTGCAGCCCTTACCTCTTCATCCTCAGAAGCAATAACAGGGACAAAACGATAGAACTGGTTAAAGGCATCTGCGAGTTCGCGGGCATAGATTGCAAGCACATGAGGCTTGAGTTCGCGGGCGGCAAGGTCGATTATGCTGTCAAACATTGCCATTTTCTTGACTAGATCGATTTCGCTGTCTTCGATAAGGAGGGAAGAGTCGATTTTTCCGGAGGAGTTCCAGGTTACCTCCTCTTTTGCTTTTTCGAGGATACTGCAGGCGCGGGCGTGGGAGTACTGGATGTAGGGAGCTCCCTGTTTCTCAAAGTCCAGAGCTTCTTTCCAGTTGAAAACGGTTGATTTTTCGGGAGAGACCCTGACTATATCGTATCTCACTGCACCCATTCCGACCATTTCTGCAATCTGCTTCTTGAACTCGTAGGCGGTTTCCGGACGACGGGTTTCGACCTGTTCGAGGGCAGCTTCAGTGACTCGGTCAAAGAGATCATCTGCACTTATGAACTGACCGCGGCGGGTGCTCATCGAACCTTCAGGGAGGGAGACAAACTCGAAGATCACGACCTCAGGTTCCTTGATTCCGATTGCATTTAGTGTAGCCCTGAGCTGGCCGGAAATCAGTTTGTGGTCTGCTCCGAATACATCAATTATACGGTCTGCCTGTCCGGCTTTCCATTCGTGATAGGCAAGGTCTCTTGTAGTATAGAGCGAAGTTCCGTTTGAGCGCTGTATAACAAGAGTTTTCTCAAACCCATAGTCTGAAAGGTCTACTACAATGGCTCCTTTGTCCGTTTTTGTCCTGCCGGTAGCCTTGATCCGCTCGACAATATCATGCACTGCCCCGGATTTAAGGAAGCGAGATTCATTGACAAACTTGTCGTGGACAACGTTTAAGCGAAGAAGGGTTTCTTTGATCCCGGCAATAGCCATGAAAACTGCCTTATCAAAGCGTTCGATAGTCCTGATGTCCCCGACTTCCACATTTTCCATTAGGGCATCGATTTCCTTTACGTACTCCGGGTTTTTGTCCAGCTCGCTATTTGCCTTGATATACACGTCAGCAATAGCAGCATCAGATTTTCTGGAAAGATCAAGCTCAAAGCGTTCACATGCCCAAGAGACTACTGCAATCTGGCGACCCATATCATTGACATAGTACTGTACCTCCACGTCATGCCCCGCGCGCTTGAGAATGCGAGCTAGCGTATCTCCTAGAATCGAATTGCGGATGTGCCCCACATGCAGGGGGCCGTTCGGGTTTGCTGAGGTGTGCTCAAGGAGAATTCTATCCTTTGGGGCTCCGCAACCAAATTTTTCCTTTTCTTCCAGGACTGCAGCTACGGTCCTGTTCAGGTAGTGTCTTCCTGCACGGAAATTAATGTAAGGGCCTGAGGCATTTACTTCCCCTACATACGAACCATCCGGGATTTCGATTGCAGAAACAATACGGGATGCAATCTCTTTCGGGTTTTTTTTGTAAAGGCTTGCCAGCCTGAAGGCAGCCCTGCTCGTAAGGTCGGCGTGAGAAGAGGTTTCGAAATAAAGTTCGGAATCCTCAATCTCAAACCCTACTTTTCGGATAGCGTCTTTTAAGATTGATATAGCCTGAGCTTTGAGTTCCAGGAACAAGATAAATCACCTGTAAAAACTATGAAAATAATGTGATAACATAAATTTACTAAATTCTGATCCACTGATCTAAGGGCAGTTTAATTAAAAAAGTATTGGATAAAAAGGTACTGTATAGGGGGTCCGCCCCCCTGAAAGAAATTAGATTCCAGTATTGTACCTCAGGATTGCAGCAATGCCTCCGAAGGCATTCATTAGCTGGGAACCCTCATCAAAGTCCGTAGACACGAAAATAACCTTTGCACTGCTCTTGTCAGCAAGCGCTGAGAATTCGTCAACGATATCGGTAACATCCGTGACTTCAAGGGAAGAACCGCACTTCGGACAGTTCCCGGCTGTAGGAGCAGCCTCCCCCGGCTTCCAGCGCCGCGTCCATTTATCCTCGTATCCGCAAACACTGCATTTTGTGGTCACCCTTTCAGCCCGCAGGTCTTCGGAGAGCAAAAGCGTTTCCACAGAATTGATTTCAAGGTTTGCCCGGACCTGAGTTTCTCCATAAGCTACTTTGCCTGAATCGGAAATCAATTCTTTGAAGAAGGCCTTGACAGCATTCTTCTGCCCCATAAGCTCAAGATCCTGTAGCTTTTCCCCTGCAGCATTCAACAGCTCGGAAAGCCCGGATTCGTCTGTATAGGATATATCAAAGAGTCCAAGAATTTTCTTCTGGAGCTCGTGGTGCAGAAACTCCCCCCCGTTGAACTCTTCTTTTGTCGGGGAAGGTCCACCTATAAGGATGCCTTTCATATCTTTATGGTCAACGGTAAGGAAGATTTCACTTGCGGCATCTCCGATTCTCTTATAAAAATCATGGATAGCAATGAGTCTGAGCTGCTGGAAACGGTGGGCACTCTGCCCTCCTTTCCTCTGCTTCCCCGGAACTGTAGAAGTAAGATGGCGGAAGGCCTGTATCCGCTTGCCAACCAGCAACCCTACAGTAGCCTCCCTGCGATCCAGAACCAGAAGCCCAAAGGTATTCTTGTCCTTGAGCATATCTTCGAGAGGCTCGAGGTGAAAGGTGGAATTGCAGTGATATTTGTAAACTGTAATGGGTTCCGGAGGAATAATCACCTCACTTTCCATGCTTGTCTTGTTGGCCCCGATGTCCACTGCCCCTGTAAAGTACACTATCCCGTTTTCGGGTACTTTGTCCAGGTATCTCAGCCTTGACAAAAGGGACTCGACGGCTCCCTGTACATTCGTCCTGGTAAGCTTGGACTTGATGTTTGCAGCCTGTCCATGCTCTTCTTTTAACTGGTTTGTAACATCGAAAATCTGCTTGTCAGGAGGGATATAAATGGTGATCAGCTCAGTGCTTCTTCCCTTCTTATCCCTGAGGCTTTCAAGCTTCTTTTTAAATTCGTATTTTTCATGTGCGGATTGTTCAGCCATTTCAAAAATTCCCCAATAAGAAAGTAGTAAATATTCTTGGTATTTCAGATAAATTTGATATTGAATCTGTTCTTGAATTTGATACAGGCAAGTTAAATTGAAGCTGACAAATTAGCCGAATTAATTCGAATTATCGAATCCGTCTGGAATTATCATTTAACTAGAGTATTGATCTTTCTTGAAAGTATCAATCTGAGAGTTATTTGAGATTTTAATTTGAGATATTATTTTAATTTGAGACATTATTTGAGATTATCAACATTATGTCATATTAACTTAATTTATCAAGTTTATGCTACGTTTAGCTTTTCGGTTAACATTACAAGAGTAAACTGAGAATTTGATAAGGACAAATCACACAGCAAGTTCCTGTCTCAACCGAAATTTGAATATAAAAATCGCTCCGAACACGAAGAATATAAGAGTAAGAATACGCCCGCCAGAGACGCCGGCACCCCGAATTCCGGTAGAAAACCAGCTCTTATGCTGCGCAAAATTGCCCTGTTTCGTGTTCTGTTGATCGCACTAGATGTGAGACATAATTTTACTCGGACTGTGTCTAATTAGTTTAAAATCGGATTAATCCTTGCTGGGATCATATCCTAATTGAAACTTGAGTTTATATTTGTTTCTATCCCTTAACTTAGTTTATATATTCGTACATATATAATAATATTTCCGTACATTGATTTCTGCTTCAGAGAACTATTAATTCTCTAAAAAACAGGAAAGAAGGAAAAAGGAAAGAAAAAAAGGAAAGAAAAAAAGGAAAGAAAGGAAGGAAAGAAAGAAAGGAAGGAAGGAAAGAAAGCTAAATCAAGAGTGAAAACTCGCCTATATAGATCTATTCGGACAATTTGGAGCTTAATCCAGGCCAGAAACCTTTTTAACCGGAGACTTTTTTCCATCCTTTGAGAGCAGGACTACCCGGCTAATTTCAGATTCATCTGCGATTTCATACTCCAGGTATTTTGCAAGTTCTTGTGAGAACTCCAATACCTCTGCATGAGTGGGCATAGAGGAGCGGTCGAGACGAAGTCGTGAAAAGCCCAGATGCATGTACGCTTTTATTTCCACAAAATCAGGGGAGGCTTTTTTGATCAGTTCGGCATAAGCTTCTGGTTTGAACATGTTTTGGCCTTTGACCAGCGTCGTCCGGATGACTGTCCTTGAGTTTTTCTGTTTCATCAGAGACAGGGATTCGTTGATTTTTTCCCAGAGTGCAGCTGATTTGGGCTGGCAGACCTTCAAATAGGTTTCCAGGTCAGGCGCATCAAGACTCATGTAGAGCTGGGAAGGAGAAACCTTTGCAAGCATTTCAGGGACTGTTCCATTTGTGACCAGAAAAGTCGTAAAGCCTCTTTTTTCATATTCCTCAATAAGCTCTGGCAGGTAAGGGTAAAGGGTCGGCTCTCCGGACAAAGAGATTGCAACGTTATTCGGCTCATTGCTCTCAATCCAGCGTTCCTTAATTGCATTCGGAGAACCTCCAAAACCAGTGATTAACTTGCGCTGGCAGGCAATGCTTTCTTTTACAATTTTTTCTGGATGATCCCATTCTCCAAGATCAGGAACCGGAATCTCAGTCGGGCGCCAACAGAAGAGGCAGCGCTGGTTACACATAAGAGTCGGAGTCATTTGGAGGCAACGGTGAGATTGGACTCCATAAAATTTGGATTTGTAGCAGAAGCCTTGACCATTCATAGCATGCCTGAGCCAGAGGCAGGTCTTAACAGCTGAGTGATGGCCTGCCAGGGCATAACCCTGCTTTTTCAGGAGGGTCTTAAAATCAGGTATATCAAAGGGGAAAGAAGTCTGCTTTTCATTTCGGTCTTCTTGCTGAACTTCCAAAATATTTTCACCGATGTCTTCCTTTTTTTCTTCCAGAGACATTTTCCGCATATTAAATCTTAGTGGTATATATAAGGATCGGAAAATAATTTTAGAGAATTTTGCGGGCTAATCAGAGGTGTTAGAACCGGCTATCTCCCAGAGTTCAGTCAGTGAAGTTACGGTTTGGCCAGGTTCACTCAAAAGTCAGGATCTTATAGGTAAAATCCGCGAGATCCACAATGGGAACTCTGGCAGGTACAGGCATAAGATTCACACGTTTCTGAAACTCTGTCTGACCCTGCCAGGTACCGGAATTGACAAGAAGGACATTTTTATAACGCTGGACTCCTAGGGTATGGACGTGGCCTGTGTGGATAATGTCAGGCACAGGGTCGATTACGAAATAGTCCATTTTTTCCGGGGAGATGGAAACTCTGCTCCCATAAGTTGGAGCAAGGTGCCTGCGCTTTACCATTTCAAGGACGGCACCCGCAGGTTCCTGATACGAGACACCGGGAATGCTTGCCACAAGGTCGTCAATCGACCTGCCGTGGTAAATGAGAATGCGCACACCGTCTAGATCAAGAAGAGCAGGATTACCAACGAAGATGACATTTGAAGGGAAATCAGCCTGGATTCTCTCAGGCAGGGCCGGCTGGGGTTCTGCCTGACGGACAGCGTCGTGGTTTCCTGGACTTATGATCACGCGAATATGCTCAGGAATTTCCCTGAAGTACTCTGCAGCTTTCCTGTACTGGTCATAGACATCCAGAATGTCCAGTTCCTTTTCCTGGTCAGGATAGATCCCTATGCCATCAACAAGGTCTCCTGCAACAACAAGATAACGGATACTGGCTGCAAGTTCCCGCATGACTTCTGAGTCAGATTTTCCTTTCAAAAAGTCCAGAAAATCCAGCCAGGCGTCTTCGAGGAACTGGGAACTTCCCACATGCACATCTGAAATCAGCACGATTTTCCCGTGACTTCCAGTCCTGCGCTGAACGTTATTGGGCACATCGGGCTGGATAATCTTTGCAGCCATCATAAGGTTTCCATCATTCGTTACCGAACCCGTTACTCCAATGACCTCATCCAGGAGAATTTTAGAGGCTAGTTCGAAGAGCTCCTTGTCGGTATTTCGAATTAAAACTGAAAAAGAGCCCGTCGGGTCCTCAAGAGAAAGGACTTTGTGACCGTTAGTGGTGCTGCTGATGTCCGAGACCATCCCGATAATCGATATTTCCTCCGAACCCCATTCTCCCCCTCCACGACGAAAACTTCTCTTTTTTAAACTTTCCATAGGACGCGCATTGACCCTGCTTCGGATTATTTCTGAAAGCCTGCTGTACCTATCCCTGAAATACTGCACAAACTGAGTATATTCCCCAATGCAGGTGGAATGCCCCGATATATCGGAAATTACGGTTACAGGGTTTATTCCTGGAAAATGTATGTACTCTTCGTCCCTGGAACTCGAGGATGAGCCCCTTCCAGCAATAGAGGAAAATGGATCTGTCCTGGAAATCTTGTTTGAAGGAGAAGATAGAAGAGAATTCTCGTTCCCGATAAAAGAGGAAGATGACCTTTCTCCAGCTAGTGAAGATGGTGATGAAAAGACCGATTCAGGTACAGCCCTCAGTGAAGAAAGCGAGCCTGAAGAGAGGTAAGAATCCAGGATCTCCTCAGATGAATCATCGCCTGGTTGGGTCTCTGGAGCTTGTTGATAAGTTGTCTCCGGGACAGAAATAGAATCTGGAACAGGATTTTGATGGGGCTCTTTAGTAGTCTGACAAGGAACTGAAACGGGGATATCGGGCTCTAAGGAGAACTCATCTGATTTGGGAGAAAGCGTAGAAGGTTCGGAAAGAAATTCCATTGCTTTTAAAGAGGTAGTTTGCATTTCATCAGAAGATAGCTTCCCTATTAAGGAATCGAAACCAGGATTTATTTTATTCTCTGAATAAATTGGCTTTGAAGCTCTCTCATAGGCAGCAAAACTCTCAATATCTATATTTTCGGCCCCTATGACAATAACAGAGTTGTTGACAGTTGAAAGGACATATTTGAGCAGGCTTTCGGGCGAGTTGCTGGATTTGATGAGTTCCACGGCTTCAGGGCTTATCTGGTACTCTTTTTCCATAACTGCCTGTATAATATCACTTTTGTCCATAGTTCCAACCTGACCTTTCAAAACTGACGTGAACCCTTCTAAGTCTTCTGGACTTGATTTGTCATTAGAGTTAATCTGATTCCAGATTTCAAGAGGCTCAAGCAAAGACATATTTAAAATATAAAAGTTAATCCGATACAAAATTAATGTGCTTAATCAGTACAAATTAATGTGCTAAAATTAATTTATCAAAAGGAAGAAGAAGTTTATGAAATATTACATTTGCTGACGCAACACTTATATCTATTGATTCCTGCCTACTATAAAAGGGACCTGCCTGTTATTTAGTAAGTAGCTATAAAAACATGATAACTGGATAAACAGCTTGAAAATTAATATAGTATAAGAACAAAATCTTCAGACAAATGTATGGAAAAAAATACTGGATTAATTTTGCATAAGTCTGAAGAGTAAAAAGGGCTATAAAAATTCTAGAAATTGTATTGTAGTCTGATGTAATCTGAATATTATTATAAGCTAGCTGCTGTACCATTTAAGTTAAGCAAATCGGATTTCAGACCGGAAAATAGCTAATGAAATTAATGCAGTACCAAAAAATAAAAATTAAAAATTAAAAGAATAAAGGCTGATTATGAGCAACATTAATAAGGAAAATAGTGCCCAGGAAGAGGAAAGCTCCTGGGTTTCCCTTGGAAAGGATTTGCTGTCTGTTGCAGCTGTCCTGATCATTTTTATGGTCCTTTCCAAGCTGATATTCGGGCTCTGGACTCCTATGGTTGCGGTAGAGTCAGGGAGTATGGAACCGCATATGCAGGTCGGAGATATTATTTTTGTTAAAAGTATTGATCGAGTGAACGTTATAACGAATGAAGAAGGAAAAAAATCAGGATATTCATCCTTTGAAAATTACGGAAATGTGATTCTTTACCGACCTTATGGGGAGGAAGGCGTAACCCCGATAATTCATAGGGCAATGTACAGGGTAGAAGTCGGAGAGCCTATGTGGGAAGGCGGCCCTCCTGCTAAGCATGCCGGTTATATTACCAAAGGAGATAATGTTGTAACTAACAAGCACTTTGACCAGGAAGGACAGATAAGTTATGAGACGCCTGTCGAAGATGAGTGGATTATAGGGACTGCACAGTACAGGATTCCTTATCTGGGATACATCAGGCTATTCTTTGCATAACCCAGGTAACTATAATTATCAACTTATCTTTTTAAGATTGAGCCAGTTTCGAAATTCGCTGGTTCAATTATTTTATTCTCTATTTTTGGATTTCCAGGTCTTCTGGCTTATCCCTATTAGTTTCTATTTTGCAGCTTTTGGATACAATCCTAATCTTTTCCAGATAATTATGCGAAATCTTTTTGAGCTTTAACAAATCACAGTAGATCTAATTTATAAAATGACTTTAAAAAGAAAAGTAATTTCAAAACAGTCCGAAAAATGAAGCTCAATAAATTAAAAATCGGCAAGATTGAAACTCCTGGAAACCTCCTTCTTGCGCCCATGGCAGACGTGACAAACTTAGCTTTCAGGTTGCTCTGCAGGCAGCATGGAGCTGACCTTACATACACGGAAATGATCAATGCAGATGCCCTGCTCAGCGAAAACCGGAAATCTCTTCTTAAAGGACTGAGCTCATCCGAAGACCGGCCTTTTGGGATTCAGATTGTAGGGAGCTCACCTGAGAAGTTGCGTAAAGCTGCGCTCTTTGTTGAAAATGAATACAGGCCTGAAATTATCGACGTGAACATGGGCTGTCCTGTACAACGCATTACAGGGACAGGGTGTGGCTCGGCTCTTCTTAACTTTCCGAAGCTTGTGTATGAAATAATATCGGAGCTGACAGATGCCCTGAAAACTCCTGTAACTGCAAAGATCCGCATTCTGGAAAGAGATGAAAAGACCCTTGAGATTGCACACCTGATCGAAAAGGCAGGAGCTTTCGCTCTGACCGTGCACGGCAGAAAGGCAGAGCAGATGTACTCCGGAAGTTCGGACTTTGCAGTGATCAGAATGGTCAAAAGCGAACTTTCTATTCCAGTTATTGCAAACGGCGATATAAGGGACGAAGAGTCTGCCGAAAGTGCCCTTGATTTTACAGGCTGTGACGGGCTTATGATCGGGCGTGCAGCAATGGGAAATCCGTTCATATTCCGAAGGATCAGGCATTATCTGGAAACAGGAGAAAAGCTTGAAGTTGACAGGCAGGCCCAACAACTGGAAGATTTTGAAACCTATGTTACCCTGCTTGAAGAACATGATCTCTTTTCATCCCTGAACCTGAGGATGCACGCCCACTGGTTTACAAAAGGGTTACATGGCTCACGGCAGATCAGGGAAAAGATTAATAATCTAAAAGATGGAAAGGCAATAATTGATCTGATAAAGAGTTCCTGTAAGTAAAAATATTGAAATATTTCATTTTTTTGAAAAGTAAGATTCGTTTACAATCAAACCCCATTAAAACAGGATCATAAGACAGGTCAACCTGAATGTACTAAATATAAATACACCTAAAATATAATAAGAAGATGGAAAAATATATATACATTTCTCGAATTTCACCGAAAAGCTAATAATAATCTACATTATTATCCATGAACTATGGGCGATGAACGGCGTGAATATATAATTATTAAGATATTGCTTTCAGTATTTGTTACAACCAGTCATATGATCACTTCCAGGTTAACAATTAACCATCAAAGTTTTGAATCTTTGTGAGTTTGCATATGCATCTCGCAGTGGTGCCTGAAGAAAGAGTCTGGTACTTAAATTGTTTTTGACAAAATAAAAAATATGGTAATATCAGATTAATCGATTAAAAAAAGGGGCTCTGCGTTGTTTTGTGTGGATATTCATAAAAACCAACGCGGTCTCGAGTTGAAAAATCACCTTATCCATAGAGAATGACGAAGGGAAAAAAGGAGAATCCATATGAAGGAAATCAGAATACACGGTCGAGGAGGTCAGGGTTCTGTTACCGCAGCTGAGATGCTTTCCGTTGCAGCTTTTGAAGATGGAAAGTTCAGCCAGGCCTTCCCCGCTTTTGGGGTAGAGCGTAGAGGTGCCCCTGTACAGGCATTTACCAGGATCAGTAACAGTCCAATAAGGCTCCGAAGTCAGATATACACTCCGGATTATGTTATTGTCCAGGATGCAACCCTACTTGAAACTGTTAACGTTGCAAGCGGGATAAAAGATGACGGAATAATCATCGTCAACACAACAGAGACACCGGAAAGCCTGAACCTTAATACAAAGGCTAAGGTTATGACCGTGGACGCTACAAAGGTGGCAATGGATATGATAGGTCTTCCCATTGTAAACACTGTCCTTCTAGGAGCTTTTGCGGGCGCAACCGGAGAAATCAAGGTAGAATCGATCCAGAATGCAATAAAGGCTCGATTTCCAGGAAGAGTCGGAGAAAAGAATGCAAAGGCGATTCAGAAAGCTTACGAGCTGATCAGCGGGGAAGAAGCATGAGCACTGAAACTGATCAAGACCGCAGACCATGTCCGGACGTCTTAAATACTGATCCCGAAACGGAAAGATTGAATATCACCCGCTGCAGGGTCTGTAAACCCGGTTCGACCCTTAAAAACAAAACCGGAGGCTGGAGAAATTTCCGTCCTGTTTATATTTACGAAAAATGTACCAAGTGCGGAATCTGCGAGATCGTATGCCCTGACATGTCTGTCAAACCCAGGGAAGACGGCTTTTTTGAGTACGATTACGATTACTGCAAAGGTTGCGGCATCTGTGCAAATGAATGTCCTGCAGATGCAATTGAAATGATTCTGGAGGAGAAATAATGATTAATCCGGCTTATAAGGGAAAAATGGTGGTGGTGGAAGGTTCTTATGCGGTGGCCCATTCCGCAAAAATTTGCCGTCCAAATGTAATCTCAGCCTACCCGATTACTCCCCAGACCCATATTGTTGAAGACCTGTCTCAATTCATGGCAGATGGAGAGATCCCCAACTGTGAATATATAAATGTGGAATCCGAGTTTTCGGCAATTTCCGCACTTATAGGAGCAGCAGCAGTAGGTGCCAGGACCTATTCAGCCACTACTTCCCAGGGGCTCTTACTAATGCATGAGGCGCTTTTTAATGCTTCAGGCATGAGGCTTCCGATTATAATGACTGTAGCAAACAGGGCAGTTGGCGCTCCAATTAATATATGGAATGACCATCAGGATGCAATTGCCCAGAGAGACACAGGCTGGATTCAGCTCTATGTAGAAGATGTTCAGGAAGCATCTGACACCCTGCCCCAGCTCTACAAAATTGCAGAAGATAACGACGTCATGCTGCCAGGTATGGTCTGCATGGACGGATTTATTCTCTCTCATGTTTACGAGCCTGTTGTTCTGCTTGAACAGGAACTGACTGATAATTTCCTCCCTCCTTTCCAGCCCGAAAATGTGCTTGACCCGAAAGACCCAAAGACCTTTGGAGCCTTCGCAGCCCCTGATACCTATGAAGAGTTCAGGTACCTGCAGGAACAGGCAATGCAAAAAGCTCTTCCGAAGATCGAAGCCGTGGCAAAGGAGTTCGAAGAAATCTTCGGCAGGTTCAACGGAGGGCTTGTTGACGGATACATGCTTGATGATGCCGAAATTGTCATCATGTCTATGGGCTCTGTTCTTGGGACTATTAAAGATGTCGTTGACCAGTATAGGGCAAGAGGAGAAAAGATTGGCGTCTTAAAAGTAAGGTCCTTCAGACCCTTCCCGAAGGAACAGGTTAGAGAGGCCATTAAGAATGCGCATGCAGTTGTCGTACTTGATAAGAACATCTCCATAGGGACAAACGAAGGAGCCCTCTTTACCGAGACTAAGTCCTGCCTCTATAACAGCAAAGTCCGCGTACCGGTTATGGGTTATACCCTGGGCCACGGAGGCCGCGACATCCGCATGGAAAGTATTGCAAAGGTGATTGAAGAAACCAAGAAAGTTGCAAAGTCCGGGATCACGGTTGAAAGTCGGTTCCTGGATCTCAAGGAGGAGTTGCTATGACTAAAGCTGCACCAAAAACATATATTGCTTCGGGACACAGCGGCTGTGCAGGTTGTTGTGATGCCTTTGCTGCAAAATTCACACTCATGGCCGTAGGCCCCAATTGTATTGTAGTTAACCCTACCGGCTGCCTTGAAGTGATGTCCACGCCTTTCCCATTGTCATCCTGGCAGGTTCCCTGGATTCACTCTCTCTTTGAAAACGCAGGCGCAGTGGCCTCAGGTGTGGAAGCTGCCTTAAAAGCCCTTGGCAAAAAGGATGATATCAAGGTCATAGCGATCGGAGGCGATGGCTCTACTATGGACATAGGAATAGGTGCCATCTCAGGTGCCTTTGAGCGCGGCCATGATTTCACCTATGTCTGTATGGACAATGAAGCCTATATGAACACGGGAATCCAGCGCAGCAGTGCAACTCCTTATGATGCCAGCACCACGACAAGTCCTGCCGGAAAAGTCTCCTTTGGAAATCCGTTCCCAAAAAAGAACATGCCTGCCATCATGGTAGCCCATGGCTCTCCGTATGTAGCAACTACCTCAATAGGCTTCCCAAGAGACATGATCCGCAAGGTAAAAAAAGCCACCGAAATCGTGGGTCCAACCTACATCCATGCCCATGCCCCCTGTACAACAGGCTGGGGATTTGACACTTCCAAGACCCTGGAAATTGCGAAACTCGCAGTCGAAACCTGCCTCTGGCCAATGTACGAGATGGAAAATGGGGAACTCACGCAGGTCAGGAAAATCAAGGACCCCAGACCAGTAGAGGAGTATCTGAGAGCTCAAAAGCGATTCAAGCATCTCTTCACCATGGAAGGCGGCGAAGAAGAAATCAAGAAAATTCAGGCTACTGCAGACTGGAACATAAAACACTACGGACTTCAGTGAAAACTGAAGTTCAACTTTTTTAATTTATGTTTTTTATTATTTTTTTTGGTTTGAGCTATTTTGCTTGATTTATTTTGTTCCAACCTGGCTTTAGAGTTAATGCTACTTTTTAACCGTTCCCTTGCGTGAACTATTTACTAAAAGAAATATTTAAGTCTATGATCTCTGAATAATTCCCAATTCGTATCGGTGGGCCCCATGTACCGTAACCAGAGGAAACAATTACCTGATATTCTCCTTTTCTCAAATAACCCCAACTATGTTCAAAAAACGCTTGGCGAGTAAATTGTTCGGAAAAAACTGTCCATTATGCGTATGCCCGGATAACTGTAAATCAACTCCGTTGCGTTGTCCTTCTTCCAAATTATGAGGTTGATGGTCTAACAAAATAATAGGTAGAGAATGGTCGATGCCATCCATAACTCTGGATAAGTCTAGGCGTTGCTTTCCGGTCATATTGCCAGCCATACGGTCATCTCGACCAACTACGTAAAATTGATTGTTTAATTTTATATACTCATCCACCAGTACAACAACACCTGCCTGCCGCAGATAATTTGTGGCGAGCTCGCTATTGCCACCGATATACTCATGATTTCCAAGCACTGCATATACCCCATATTTAGATCGTAGTTTCTCAATTACTTCCGGCATTTTCTGATCAAAAAATAGCTTCACATCCTCATCTATCGTATCTCCGGCAAGGAACACGATATCCGGGCCAAGTTCGTTAATGCTATTAACCATCGCATCGAGACGATCATTATCAACCACCAGACCGAGGTGTATGTCGGATACCATAACAGCATGGAGTTTTGGCAAATCATGCACTGTTTTTTGGATAGCGATATCGTAGTTCACGACACGTGGATGACGAGCATTCCAGGTTCCGTATATTAAAAGAATGATGACCAGAGATAAAACCCCAAAACCCCAATAAAAAGACGGATATCCAATCGTCTGGGCAGGGTAGATTAAACGAATCAGGAACCGCAGAATATCCGTAACGGCCCAAATTAGGAATGAGTAATAAATAGCAGCAAGCCAATAATCCCCTGTTATGGCGACTAGATCATTAACGTGTCTTGGAAAAAATCTCTTACCTAACCTGGCTACAAAGAGCGACATTGCAAGAAGTGCATAGCCAACCCAATAAATTAAAGAGTAAGGTTCAATCAGACTTTGTACTGATCGAAAAAAGTGTAAACCTACATAATAGTTCACGACAAAATAAATTGAGAAAAAAATGCTTAAAGCACCGATAAAAAAAGAATTCATTGATTTGTTGTTGTTTTCTCTATCCGTCATTGCATCCAATCTCATCTACTGCTTTGTTGGTCGACACTGTTATTAATTTATCAGAGGTTTAAACCTTTTGGGAAATGAGGAAAGTATTGAAAAAATGCAGAATATACGACGGTCTTTTATAAAATCCGCTGAGAATAATATTAAGGAATGGTTAAGAAATAACTCCAAGTTTTCACTTTGGGAATGGCTCTATAATTCCATTTCCCCAAATAAACATCAAAGACAATATCGGTAACAGAAATACTTGAAATTATAGTTTCATCATTCCTAAACGGTTACAAAGGACAGGCATAGAGAATAAAGAATCTTAGAATCGTTGAAACAAATCATTTCAGAAAAAGCTTTCATATTAGATTTCAATCGGCATCTGTTTTAAGATTGCCGTTTTTTAGAGCAGTTTTTAGGAAAAGCCGTTTTTCAAATACCATTTTTAAAGGATATCGTTTTTTAAGCTACCGTTTTTAAGCTACCGTTTTTAAGCTACCGTTTTTAAGCTACCGTTTTTAAGCTACCGTTTTTAAGCTACCGTTTTTAAGCTACCGTTTTTAAGCTACCGTTTTTAAGCTACCGTTTTTAAGCTACCGTTTTTTAGGCTACCGTTTTTAAGCTACCGTTTTTAAGCTACCGTTTTTTACAGATGCCTTGCACGCCAAATATATTTACATAAATATAAGATTACGGATGTACTGAAAATTAAATATATAATTCCAGAAGTACTCTAAATTATAGAAAGAGTTAAAAACTTAAAAGAAGACAGATCGTTTTTCTATATTCAATTAAAATTTAAACCTGAGAATCTATTGAAACCCGATGCCCTATAGAGTAACAAAAAAGAGAACTTTCATAAAAAATGAGTTACCGGTTGATTATATATCAGCTAACGGTAACTGCCTTCTCAGATCCGGCAAATACCCTTCTCTATGTAAAGCTATTTTATAGTCATTTATTGCCCTGCACATTCTCTGGGTGTATTTTATGCAGTGTGTACCGACTCCCCCCCTAAACAACAGCCTTTCTGTTTTCTCTATAAATTCGGGGTAGGTAAGTACCAGATCTTCTGTGGTATGCAGGAACAATGCTGTAAAGTCCCTGTGAATGCCCATGCTTCTTTTAAGCAGCTCAACATTCAAGTGGTCCTCTGACAGATAGCTATTGAATTTCACAAACGTGTAAAAGTCTGCGATGTTCTGGTTTAAGGAGTTTAAGATTGAATATAGCACATTGTCTGTTTCCGGAAGGGGAATGTTTGGAAGATCGAGGCGTTCGCCATCGAAGATTCCGTTTTCTTCTACGTTTTGGTCTCGGGTTGTATCACGATTCATTTTATCACTCTGTTACGGCGTTTGTTCTATTTATTTTTGCAGGGATATATTTACATAAATATAAGGTTACGGATGTACTGAAAATTAAATGTAGAGCCCCAGAAGTACTCTAAATTATAGAAAGAGTGAAAGCTTAAAAACAGAATGCAGATCGCTTTCCTGCATTCGGTTAATTGAAGCCTGAGAATCTATTGAAACCCGATGCCCAATAGCTTAACAAAAAAGAGAAATTTAATAAAAAAGTGAGTTACCGGATGATTATATATCAGCTAACGGTAGCTGCCTTCTCAGATCCGGCAAATACCCTTCTCTATGTAAAGCTATTTTATAATCATTTATTGCTCTGCAAATTCTCTGGGTGTATTTTATGCAGTTGGTAACTGCATCCCCTCTAAACAACAGCTTTTCTGTTTTTTCCATAAATTCGGGGTAGGTAAATACCAGATCTTCTTTGGTATGCAGGAACAGTGCTGTAAAGTCCCTGTGAATACCCATGCTTCTTTTAAGCAGCTCAACATTCAGGTGATCCTCTGACAGATAACTATTGAATTTTACAAATGTGTAAAAGTCTGCGATGTTCTGGTTTAAGGAGTTTAAGATTGAATATAGCACATTGTCTGTTTCCGGAAGGGGAATGTTTGGAAGATCGAGGCGTTCGCCATCGAAGGTTCCGTTTTCTTTTACGTTTTGGTCCCGGGTTGTATCACGATTCATTTTATCACCTTGGTATGGTGTTTATTTTTATTTAGTTATGCTGTTGTTTTTCGATTTCATTAACGGATATTATTATTTACTGCTTTAAGGTGGCTTAAGGACAAACTTATTGATTTTGGCTTTGGTGGCTGTAAGTTGCATCCATTTTGTTTGTTTTTGTTTTACATATCATCGCTTCCCCCCTTGAAGCGATTATACACACACATTTACGATGTAATAGGCTTCGTTTTTCTTTTACGAATCCAGGCTGAGGTTTCTAATACTCAAATTGTATAATATGTTTGTATAATTCTAAATTGTTGATACTTTAAATTGTTGATACTTTAAATTGTTGATCTTTTTAACACTCGACTTGTATAGTGTGTATGGTTTTTGCTTTTTTATTTAGTTGAAGACGATCGCTCCAGCCTTGCGGGGTTAGGGGCAAGAGATACCGGGAGATAAAATTCAAGTTGACCTGGATTATTATCGACCGATTAGTTAGGAACTGTCTAAATAAAATGCACATAATTAATGATTTTACTTATCAAATTAAACAAGGTCATAATTACTTTTTTAAAGTATTATTAAGCTTTTTTTACCCCAATTGGCTAAATATATACTTAATAGGATCCATGTATTTATAACCAAATTTGCAAAGTCATACTACCCACTGTGGACAATATAAACTTACTTAAACACTTACTTTCACCATATATAAAATTATGTCTTAATAAATCTGTGTAAATATTATTATATTTATATTTTTCATCCTGCACCATGAAAAGTTTAACTTCTGGAAAGTACTGAAGTAAGGAAGGAAGACTCAGTATCAAAATCCAGTGATGAACGTAAAATTAAAAATCACTAGATTTTGGAACATAGTCGAAAGGAATTAAATCGAATAAATTTGGCACATATCCAACAATTTGGATTGTTTACAATTTTTTTTGGTATCAACCCAAAATTATCTCGAAATTACATCAAAGACTATTTAATGCTTCATTTATTCTGAATACTCAGTGATGGTGTTCCTCGTGGAAACACTTTTCATGATTTATTTCTCCGCATACGCCGAACATAGGATGACCCATTGAGCTGCAGATCTTGTCCAGAGCATTCCTGGAAACAAAAGACTCAAAACGCGAAACCTCATCACATGCTTCCTCCGATGAAAGGCCATAATGAGTTAAGAGAAGGCTGAGAATTCTGTGCCTCCGAACAAGAAATTCAGCGTATGCTTCCCCCAGTTCCGTCAAATCCACACCCCTGTAAGGAATATGGTTCAGGTATCCGGCTGTTGCAAGTTCGTTTAAGGTTTTGCTTGTAGTCGAAGGGTCGACCTGCAGGCTGGAGGAAATTTCTGTGGTTTTTACAGTGCCTCCTTTTTCCAGGATGAACTTAAGGTAAACTACCTTTTTCGGAGAGAGTTCAAGGCCCGTAAACTCAAGATAACTCTGCTCATTCATACAGAGGAATATAGAAAACTGGTATTTATTGTTTCCTAGAAGCCAAATTATAAAATTATAGTTGTGCTATAGCAAAAAATAAAGGAAATAAAAAGTCTTATCAAAAATTCGGTATAAAGTGTTCAGTAAAAAATATACACTATAGAACCCTGCAAGAGGCTCATACACCCATTAGAGCGTACCGAAGGGCTTTCTTGAAAACCTTAGAGGGTTCCGGTTCTGCCAACTTTCCTAAAATCCGGAAGCAAAGGTCGTTTACACATGAGATCCCAAAGGTGCCTGAGCTCATTGACAGGTTCAGGATTTCCGGATAAGTCCAAATCTATTGAGTAAAAATAAGAAACGAACGAAAGTGATAACTCGGAACTGCAGCAAACGGAAATACTGCTGAGTCCAAAAAGTTAATCTGGCTTGAAGCTTATTTGAAAAGCATGCTCATTGAACAAATTCAGCTTGAAAACGGGTGCGCCCTTGGCCTTCTTTTTGAGATGCAAAAATATCCCCTGCTGGTTATAAAAGCAGAGAAAGGGTTCCTGATGTGTGGATACCTGAATGTAAATGCTGCAGAAACTCTTGGGGATACGGCAGCTAAGGTAAAAGGCGTACAGAATTTTGAAGATATGCTCAAAGCCCAGGTTGTTGAATCAACTCAGCTGGCCAGGAAACTCGGAATTGAGCCGGGAATGACTGGCAGGGAAGCCCTGGAAAGAATGTTTTAATGAAAAATTGTTTAAAGAATTGCTTAAAGATTGATTTTAACTGATACTTATTCAGGCATTTTTTCAGGTTTACAAACTTCATTTTTTGATATATTTTCGCTTAACATATTATTTTGATATCTTTTCACTTAACATATTATCATCATGACTTCATATTATCATCATGACTTACACGCAGAAATATTATCCTCTTAGTTTACGCTCACATTTTGCATTTATTCTCTAATTGCATGATACGAATATTATTTCGAACTATAATCATCAAATTATTCCGGAATCACCAATGTTATACGCTTTTGAACTCTCTGGAGAACATGAAGAACTGCCTGTTGCCGAAGTCCTTGCTTGCCTCAAAATCGAGGGGCTTGATTTCCGACTCCATACCAGCGTTGATCAGTGTCTGGTGGTGGATATAGCAGGTACAGAAGAGGATGTGGAAATAGCCCTTAAAGGTCCGATTTCTGAAAGGCTGGCAATGACCCACCATATCCTTAAAGTTGTCGGGATTGCCGAAAATAACCCGGATGCGGTTATTATACTTGCAGATTCCTTTAAGCCCTCCGGCTATATCAGGGAAGGGCAAAGTTTTGTAGTCAGGGCAAAAAGGATCAAACATCATGTGGATTTTCCAGGTGAACTCCTTGAACAGAAAATAGGCGGATGCATTTTCAGAAAGGGCTTTCGAGCAAATATGAAAAACCCTGATGTGGAATTCCGGCTTGTACTTAGTGAAAAAGCTGTGTTAGGAACTCTTCTGTCCTCCATAAACAGAAGCGCATACGAAGCCAGAAACCCCCAGAATAAGCCATTTTTCCATCCTGGCGTCCTTATGCCCAGAGTTGCACGTGCCCTTGTAAACCTTTCAGGGATAAAGCCAGGAGAGATCTTCATGGACCCCTTCTGCGGCACTGCAGGCATACTGGTTGAAGCCGGGCTTGTGGGAGCAAAAGTTATAGGGATCGACGCCCAGGAAAAACTTGTTTTGGGTGCTCGCATGAACCTTGAGGCCTTTGAGCTGAATTATGCCTTAATGGAGGGAGACGCCTGCAGGATGCCGCTTAAGGAAGCCACAATAAACGCAATCGTGACTGATCCACCCTACGGCAGGTCGGCAGCAATCCTTGCAGAATCCTTAGAGATACTCTATTCCTGTGCTCTTGAGGAAATCCAGCGTGTCCTGAAGCCTGGAGGTATTGCAGTTGTGGTCTCGGACAAGGACGCACTGGAATATGGAAAAAAGGCAGGACTTAAGGTTCTTGAGATTCATGTCCAGAGAGTACATAGAAGCCTTACCAGAACGATAACTGTTTTTCAGAAACACAGAGATGAAATATGAAATATGAAAAGTGTTCTTTAAGGGTGTATTTTATTCGTGGGAAATCAGTTCCTCCATTACCTCGGCCATAACCCTATGTCTGAGAATACCTTTTTGGTTCTGCTCACTTGCTCTCCTTAAAGAATAATTATCTTCGATCCATTCTATTTTCTTTTCGTAATTTACTTTAAGAAGGGTCAACCCGTAGGCAGGAGCGGGTTCAATTCCTTCTTCATATATATGGGGATTTAGCATCTGGAGCAACCAGTCGTTATCACGTACTCCTCTTCCGATCATGGAAAGTGCGGTTACTATTTTCCGAACCATATTCCAGAGGAAACTATTTCCAACAACATCGATTTTGGTAAGATCTCCATCTACGCGGGCATTGATCATTTCTATGGTCCGAATTGTGCTTTTTTCCCCGTTGGTTCTCGAGAAATTTTCGAAATCATGAGTCCCGACCAGCAATTTTGAAGCCTCTCGGATCTTGGAGATCTCGTATCCTTCTCCACTCATCACATAGCGGTAGTGTCTTGAAACCGCATCTCTTCGAGCATCAAAGTCGAGGGGTACTTCCGCGTGGGCCCAGGCCCAGATAGTTGGGGGCAGTTCGGAGTTTATGATCCTGGGAATTGCCAGGTTCGGTTTGTCCGTATCAAAAGCGACAACCTGTTCAAGGGCATGAACTCCTGCATCGGTCCTGCCGGCACAGGTATTGTTAGCAGATTTGGGGCTTTCTATGATCCCGATATTCCGAAGAGCCTTGAAGAGTTCTCCCTCCACGGTCACGACATTAGGCTGGATCTGGGAGCCGTGAAATTCGGTACCTATGTATGCAAGCTTTAAAGCGACTCTCATACCAATCTCCGATTACTTGGCTCTTTTCTTATAATAGATTTCTCTTACAATCATCAGGAGTACTATAAAAATACACCCAAAAAGGAACCAGACTCCGGGATAAAGAGAAAGAGCATCATAAAGCCCATGAAGCCCTCCGGGATGAGCGAGACCTTCAGGTGAGGGGATAGGAGACAGATTGTGTACCGATTCCGTAACGTTAGGGGTGGGGACGTGAACTTCAGCAGCTCCCTGACTCGAACCAGCTTCCAATCCAGAAGAGATATTTTCTGTCCCGGCTTCCAATGCCTCAGAGCTAGCATTCATAGACCCGTTCTCGGGCATCTGCTGGTCAATAGCTAGTTTTGAGCTAATGTTACCGCTCTCGTTAACTCCCATAATCACTGCTCTGGGGAAAGAATCATTTGTTGTTTCCGGTATTCCCATTCTCAAAGGAGCAGTCGCATCAAAGATCCTTTTTGCTTGTATGTATGCTGAAAAATATTCTATTCCCGCTGCTGCAAAGAAGGCTGCCCCTACAATCCCAATGTATTTCCGGAGTATATTTAGAATGGAGAGTTCGTCGATCGAGTTCTTTGAAGGAACAAGAACAATAACCTTTTCCACTGATTCGTAGATTTTTATCTGCCGGCCTTTCTGACTCCATTTTATTTGTTTAACCTTTACAAGATCGGATTCGACCAGAGAATCGAGATTATACTTAACAGTGGTTAGGGGTAAATTCAGCTCCTCTGCAATATTGCTTGCAGACATGCTCTTCTCCCCGAGCAGTTCAAGGATCTTCAATGATGTTTCGTTGGAGAGGATCTGGGTTATCTTTCTTGATTCTCCATTTACAGGGAGAATAAGCACCCTTTTGGCCTGCTCCATTATTTCAGGTGCCTGGGGAGGCTCACCGGTTTCCGATAAACCGTCTTGATCTTCAAGCCCTTTCATGCTCACTTCCTGAGTTATAATCCTACTTATTTAATCCTACTTATTTTATTTACTTTGCACCGTAGTTTGCACTGATCTTAATATAAAGTTTTATTTTTATGGGTTAATATACATGCATTACTATATTATATATAGAATCCAGACCTTAACCTTAAATACAACATTGTATATTCTAACCTAAATTTTCGCTGGTAGCATCATGATCACAAAACAGCAGGTTCTTGAAAATCTAGAAAATTATGATTTAGATAATATTACTATTGCAACAGTCTGTTCTCACTCAAGCCTTCAAATTTTTGACGGAGCGAGAAAAGAAGGCTTCAGAACTCTGGGGATCTGCGTTGGCAAACCGCCCAAATTCTATGAGGCATTTCCCAAAGCAAAGCCCGACGAGTACCTAATTGTCGAAAGCTATGATGATATAATGAACAAGGCTGAGGAACTTCGAAAGAAAAACACTATTATCATTCCTCACGGTTCATTTGTTGCTTACCTGGGCACGGAAAATTTTGCAGAGATGGCAGTGCCTACTTTCGGAAACCGGGCTGTGCTCGAATGGGAATCGGATAGGGATAAAGAACGTGAGTGGCTGCTTGGAGCAGGTATTCACATGCCTGGGAAGATCGACGATCCTCGTGATATCAATGGGCCTGTAATGGTTAAGTACCACGGGGCAAAAGGGGGAAAAGGTTTCTTCGTTGCGAAAACTTACGAAGAATTCGATGAGCTCGTAGACCGAACCCAGAAGTACACAATTCAGGAATTTATCACTGGGACCCGTTATTACCTGCATTATTTCTATTCCCCGATCCGAAATGAGGGATACACTTTAAGCGAAGGCAGCCTTGAGCTCCTGAGCATGGACCGAAGGGTAGAATCCAATGCTGATGAGATCTTCAGACTCGGCTCACCCAGAGAACTCATAGAAGCAGGCATCCGCCCTACATATGTGGTCACAGGAAATGTGCCCCTGGTGGCAAGAGAGTCACTCCTACCGCTTATATTTTCTCTTGGAGAACGGGTAGTTGAAGAGTCTCTGGGCCTTTTTGGCGGGATGATAGGAGCTTTCTGCCTCGAAACTGTGTTTACGGATGAACTTGAGATTAAGGTATTTGAGATTTCGGCCAGGATTGTCGCAGGAACAAACCTTTACATTTCAGGTTCCCCCTATGCCGACCTGATGGAGGAAAACCTCTCAACAGGGCGGAGAATAGCCCGGGAAATCAAAATCGCTGCTCGGACAAACCAGCTGGACAAGATAATCTCCTGAACATCCCCTGAACAGGTACTACTTTTAAAGCCACTGAAATTTTCAGAAGCCCTCAAATTTATTTTTTCACGGTTGAACCGTTTTTGGTACCAATTTCTTTATAAAAACGAAAGAAAAGTCGGATGCAAAAATAACCTGCAAGAGAATATGGATTAAGGATTCAAGTGGAAATTAAGAGATCAACTAACATTTGGGTCTTTTAAAGCATCACTTATGTAAAACACCACTCCTGTAATGGAGGACGGACTAAACACTCATGTAGGGAAATATGTATTCACTATTTTCCTCACTTCTTTTAACCAATCTTGTCGTTCCTCAAGCTTGCTGGTAACTATAACCCCATACATTTTTCTATAAAAGTTTTTTACTCCGCAAAAATCGAAAATACAGTTTTTCCAGAGTATCTCAAGTGGATCACCAAATATTTGCAATTCCCTTTCTTTCGGTGTATTTGATGTATTGAACACTAAGGCGGTTTCTGCTTTTAACAACCCTATTGGTATTCCTTCACCATCATCTCCTTCTTTGAATTCATAAGCTATTCCCGGACGTAATACTCGATCTACCCATCCTTTTAAAATTGCAGGCGGCTGCCCCCACCAATTAGGATGAACTATAACAATTCCTTCTGCTTTAGTAATTTCATTACAATGTATTTCTATTACTTTTTCTAAAGAGGCCCCTTTAGAAATTTCCTGACTTGAAATTATTGGATCAAAGTTTTCTTCATAAAGATCATGGAAAAATACTTCATGCCCGTTATTCAACAGGGTTTCTACGACCGTTTTTGCTATAGCATGATTAAAACTCTCTTTATTTGGATGCCCAAGAATTACTAATACTTTCATCAATTCCTACCTCTCTTTTGTGGATAGCCGCATGTCGACTAAAGTTGCACGTCTACGATAGTTCTGAAACCTGGATAATTTCTATCCTGGCAAAGGAATATGTGCGTCAAGTTTCATGATTGTACCCCCGTGACCTACATAGTGCTTTCACTTGCCTGCACCCTGCATAGATTTTTGTTAGACGCCGGATTATGTCCTAAAATAAGAGGTTGATACGGAAATCAGCCTTTTAAGTCAGCCTCTTAAACGTCCTGTAGTATAACTTCTAATTATTGTAGTATAACTTCTAATTATTTTACTTGAACATAGTCGTGTGAACTGTATCCTTGAAATCAAAATTTTTATTTAATCCAATCTGAACAAATTATTTTATATAGTCTTCAATACGATACTATCAAGATGCCAAAGGTGGAAAATACAGAGTTCAGGCCTGCTTTAAGAGGAAAAGTGGTCGGGACACTTCGCGTGCTTGGGAACGAGAAGAACACAGGAGAAGGACTTCTGTCCATTGGAAATTACATGGCACTTGACCATTCCAGGGGAGCTGCTGTTTATCTTGATGCGCTGAAACCTCATGCTATTTTGATCTGTGGGAAAAGGGGATATGGAAAATCCTATACAATGGGCTGCATGCTGGAAGAACTTTCTCTTCTCCATCCAGCTGTTAAAAAAAGACTTGCATCTCTTGTCATTGACACTATGGGAATTTTCTGGACAATGAGGAATCCGAACACTTTTGAAGCCGGAAGGTTAAAAAACTGGGATCTAAATCCCACTGGATTCAAAACTGAAATTTTTGTACCCGCTGGCAAAGTTGAGGCTTACAGGAAAAGAAACATCGATGTAAAACCATTTTCTATCTCAATCCGTGAACTTTCAGGAAGCCAGTGGTGCAGGATCTTTAATATCGAAGAGATTTCTCCTCTTGGAATTCTGCTGGTAAGGATCGTTGAATCTTTAAGAGATAGAGGATGTGTATATTCTTTTGAGGATATCATCGGTGAGGTACTGCAGGATACTCGCTCTGACCCGGCTTCGAAAGGGGCTGCAGAAAATTACTTCAGGGCAGTGAATTCCTGGGGGCTTTTTTCAAAGGAAGGGACATCTATATCAGAGCTCATATCCGCAGGAAAGACAACAGTCCTTGACGTGAGCACTCTTGAAAATGAAAACGTCTGCGCTGGAGCAGTATCAATTCTTGCAGGCAAACTTTATGAAGAGAGGCTTGAGGCCAGAAGAGTTTATGAAAAGAAGCTTATGGGAGAAAAGACCGATGAGGAAGAATTCCCGATGGTCTGGCTCTTTATAGATGAGGCTCACATTTTCGTTCCTGCAAAGACAGAAAGCCTTGCATCTGGAGTGCTTATTAACCGCTGTCTCAGGCAAGGTAGGCAACCCGGTCTCTCTCTTATCCTGGCAACTCAGAGACCTGCAAGTCTTCACCCTGATGTTGTCTCCCAGAGTGACCTTCTTATCTGTCACCGCCTTACCGCAAGCGATGACATCCTGGCTCTGGAAACTTCCCGTCCCCTTTATATGCAGGAAAGTATCGAGGCGTACCTGAAGAAGATGGGGAGCGAAAGAGGAGCTGCTTTGATAGTGGATGACCATTCAGAATCTGTTCACCTTGTGCGTATCCGCCCGCGCATGAGCTGGCACGGAGGAGGAGAGCCAAGTGCTCTTGAGCCCTATGCAGAAGAAAGAAGTGAAGAAATAACAGTTCTGCGATCAAAGTAATTTGTTTTTCTCTTTTTTGCAGGGTAAATTTAGGAGTAAAAAGGGTATTGTTAACCAATTTGTTATCTTCCCATAAAATAATTTAAATATTAGCTGTGATACTTCAACCCTGTAAATACAGCTAAGTAACAGGCTGTAAGTATTTTCTAATAATAGCACTCAATTGTAGCAAATCACTGGTGATTCATATGAAAGGAAGAGCCTGGAAATTCGGAGATGACGTGGATACGGATGCAGTAATTCCCGGGAGGTACCTTATTTTCAATACTCCCAAAGAGCTTGCAAAGTACACATTTGAAGGCGTACGCCCAGAATTTGCAAAAAATGTTCACGAGAATGATATTGTAGTCGCTGGAAACAACTTTGGCTGTGGATCATCGCGCGAGCATGCGCCCCTTGCCCTGAAAGGGTCAAAGGTAGCCTGTGTAATTGCAAAGTCTTTTGCAAGGATCTTTTTCAGGAACGCGATAAATATCGGAGTCCCTGTCCTGGAATGTCCGGACACTGACAGGATCGATGACGGAGATGAGCTTGAAGTAGACCTTGCAACAGGAGTCATTGAAAACAAAACAAAAGGAGAGACCTACCAGGCAACCCCACTCCCAGATTTCGTTCGTGAGATCGTGAATTCGGGGGGGCTTATAGAATATGCCCGGAAACTGATCTCCGAGCGCTGAAATACAGGAAATCTGTCCATAGACAGCCTGTTAGCGTTTGATATCTCATAATAAAAAAGGCAATTTGTCTGTAATTTGAAAGGAGTACAAATATGACGCAGTATAAGATCCCGGTCATCCCCGGCGACGGGATAGGGCCAGAAATCATCGCTGAAGGCAGAAAAGTCATAGACGCAGTCGGCGAAAGATTCGGTTTTGATGTAGAATGGATTGAATACCCGCATGGAGCAGACCATTATCTTGAAACGGGAGAGTTGATCTCGGAAGAGACCTTAAAGGAATTATCCGGCTACACTGCCATTTACCTTGGCTCCATTGGAGACCCGAGGATTGCCCCCGGAATTCTTGAAAAGGGAATCTTATTAACTGCGCGCTTTTACTTTGATCAGTACGTCAATCTTCGTCCTATAAAACTTTTAGACGGAGTCTGGACCCCGCTCAAAGACAAAACATCAAGAGACATCGACTTTGTAGTTGTCAGGGAAAACACCGAGGACTTTTACATAGGAATCGGCGGCAGGGCAAAGAAAGGAGAGAGTAAGGACCTTCTTGAAGTAAAAAGGACTCTCTATTCCGCAAAATTCGGCCTTGATATCGAGATTGACAGCGAAGAAATCGGGTATCAAATCGGCCTGATCTCCAAAGAAGGCACAAAAAGGATTGTTGAATACGCTTTTGACCTGGCCGAAAACCGGAAAAAACATGTTTCCTCCGTGGACAAGGCAAATGTCCTTTCCGATATCTACGGCTTGTGGAGAGAAGAATTCAGTGCGGTTGCTTCAAAGCATCCCGATGTTATTACTGACTTCAATTTCGTTGATGCTATCACCATGTGGTTTGTGAAAAATCCAGAGTGGTTCGATGTAGTCGTAACCCCTAACATGTTCGGAGATATCATATCCGACCTCGGGGCAATGATCCAGGGCGGTCTCGGCCTTGCTCCCGGCGGAAATATCAACCCTAACGGTACAAGCATGTTCGAGCCTATCCACGGTTCAGCCCCAAAATACAAAGGCCAAAATAAGGTCAACCCAATTGCCACAATCTGGGCAGGTGCAATGCTCATAGAGCAGCTCGGAGAAAAAGAAGCTTCACACACGATAGTCAATGCAATCCAGAAAAATATCCTTGACAGCAAAGTCAAAACCTTCGATATGGGCGGCAAGAGCAGAACCTCAGATGTCGGAGACGACATTGCGAGAATAGTGAGAGGAGGTTAATTCAAACCTCTCTTCTTTTACATTTTCTTTTCTCATTCAATCAAATTGCCGATTTTTCGGCTCACTTTTTGAAATTTAAAAACCGTTTTTGATCAGGTTTATCTCAGATCTCCCAATCATGAAATCGTTTTGAAACTCTTAATGATTTGATAATAAAATTGGTTTTGGGATTAGCTAATTAAAAAATAATTTTGCAAGATACCACATATATTCTCTGTAAATAATGTAATAATGTGTTCAGCAAAAATTTATATATTAACGATGAATATGATTACATGAAGTTATAAAAAAGTAGTTACTGTTAATCTGTATATATCAAGTGTTAAAAGTCTCAGACAGGCGTCCTTCTGAGTACTTTTAACCCGGAGGGAGAAACATATGGATCTCAAAAAATTGTTTAAGAATAATGATGCAGTTTCCCCGGTTATCGGCGTCATCTTGATGGTTGCAATAACCGTCATCCTTGCCGCCGCGATCGGTTCATCCGTCTTCGGCCAGGGAACTACCAAACCCGCACCGCAGGCGAACATAGGCATTAAAGCAGCTGGCATTATTACTGGAGTACCATCTGTAACATTAGAACATCTTGGCGGAGACCCAATTCATTTCGAAGAAGGCATAACAAAAGTTACGGCATCCCTTGAAGGAGCTCCGTCTTTTGATATTATTGCTACTAGTCTTGTAACCATGGACGTTGGTGATGTAACGTCACCACTCGCATTGACTAATATCACTACTGCAGTTCCTGGTAATACTGTAAACATTAAAATCATCGATGTGAAGACCAATCAGCTCATCAGCAACAAAGACGTTAGGTTCTAAACATTAATTGAAGCACCTTTTTAAGGTGCCTTCTCTCTTTCTTTATTCAATTTATTTTATCTGGAATTTCTTTCCATTTTATTGTCACTTTTATCCTACATTCGGCAGGTTGACATTAAATTTTGAGAATTTTTATTGATAACGTTTTTTAAATAATAGGCTATGATTGCAAGTGGTTGTTGGATTTACATATAGCAGTACATTAGCCTCCCATACTAGACCTACTACAAAAATGATTCATTGCTTATATGTGTCGTGGAAGTTGAGCCACAAGTTAACCAGCTTTAAATCGAATGTGTAGTTATCAAATGCTCAAAAAACGATATCAGGAAAATTAGTTTAATTTCTAATGTCGACCTGCCGAATGCAGGTTTTATTGTAGATTTCATAACCTGCGGTTGTATTGAATCTCTTTAGAAATACATTTGAACCACTGCGGAATTGCAAGTTTATAAGAACTCTTTTTGAACTTGGCTACAATTGTGTACTTTGCATAAAGCAGTTTCCTGCAAATCTTATTAAGATCACTGAAAAATAGGACGATATAATATAAATAAATTATAAAAAGTAATCTGTTTAAATATATTCTCAAAAGCTTTAGCTTATTTATGTCTATTTATCATAAAAACATAATGAAAAATTTAATTAATAAATATTGCTACTAGCGTTTTTATAGATCTAATTAAATAGAAATTTTAGCTTTTAAGGTGAATTTTTTGTAAATGATTCATTCCTTCACTGAATTCACATTTCAATTTTATTACTGTTTTGTAGAAGTCAAATAAAGATCATCTTCTTCGGGTAAAGGATAAATAATAACTTTGTAGGCGTAGTGCTGAGGTATCAAGGGTCAAATGAACATGGTGAAGACCACGAAGGCTAGCATTGCCATGCTGACGCTATGTTTCAAGCCCATGTATACTGAGCCCTGCCCCATCTTTCCGGCAACGAGTCCGGAAACGAAGGCTTGAATGAGAGTCGAGTGAAACATAAGCATTGTGTACTCCTTTATATTGAAGGCTCCATTCCCGATTCCGGCAGACCCGACTTCCTGAGAAGCACTCGTAAAAGAGACGGTTTGGGGGAAAAAATACGCAGCCAGAATAAATAATATAAAAAGGAAGACAAAAAAAGCCACATAGATAGTTATAACGTAAACCGCCATGTCTGATGAGCGTTCTTTTTTCATCTCTTCTTCGCTTTTAACCTGTTCAGCAGTGACAGAAAGCACACTTTTAAGATCACTTGTAGATTCGTTTGCTTTTATGAGTGTATGAAGAACTCGGCTTGAAGTTGCGGTTCTGATACTGTTTTCAAGTTTGATGAGAACTCTTGTAGTTGAGGTGCCCCAGGACAGATCTTCTTTTAGCTTTTTAAGTTCTTTGGTGAGGATGCCCATTTTGGATTCTGCCATTAATTTTAAAGAGTTTGAAAACAAAATCCCAGAGCCATTCAGGTTGGAAAGGTCCCTTAAAAAATCAGGCATTTTCTCGTCAATTTTACGCATTCTCCAGGCTCTGATCTCGTAAAAAATAATAAAGGGGATCATGATAATGACAATAAAGATAATGAAGTAATTCTGAATTTCACTGATCAGCTGGATGCTGCTGTCGCTGATATGGGTAAAATTTAGAGCCAGGTGGAAGTTAGAATTGAAGTCATCTGCAAGATTTTTTGGAACACGGGTAAGATAATATAGTCCAAGAGGAATTCCAATGAAAAATGTGTATCTGGGTTCGTCCCGGATAGTTTTGTATGGGTTAAATAGCAAATCTTTGATATTATTAAGTTGTCTGTATAACAAGAACTTTTTACTTCTCTTTTTTTCCTCTTCTTCACTAAGCCCTGAGCTGATTTCTGGAATATCGGAAAGATTCATGGAAAAGGCAGAAACAACAGCTTTCTTCGGGTCCATAGAGAGTTCTCCTATTGTATCCAGGAGTACCAGGAATAGAAGATTTGCAAGAGGTATAAGCGCGTAAATGAGTATGTAAAGAATCTGTGCTGAAGCCGGCCGGATCAACTGCAATACAATAAGGGTTGTCATTATGAAAAGAGGACCTGCAACCAGCACTGTCACGTAGATTTCGGCAAGAACATCAAGCCTTTTTAAAAAGTTTCTGTTCGCCATCTCTACCATATCCTGGTATTGATCGGATTTGTTTTTTATGTACTCTATTATGGCCGTGCTGCTTGAAACAAGAACTAATCCATCAATGAAGTCCTTGAAAAGTTCCGATGGGGTGCGTTCCTTGGCAGAATTAAGAGCACTTATGAAATCTTTTCCAAGATAATCCATATCCCTCACAATAAAGGACACTTCTTCTGCACATGTACCAAATATATACGTATACCTGCTCAAGGATCTTAATACATCATAAATCGACAAGCCTCCTTTGGTCAGAGCATACATGTAAGTTACTGACGAGAGCATGGATTTATCTATGCAAGCGTGTCGGATATCTGCCTGAAAATAAGGAAAGATATATGCCAGGCCAAAAATGGTCAGAAAACTAAGAATGAATAATAGAAGGGTGGTTAAAATTCCAAAAGTATACAGATGACCTTCTGCAAAACCAGCACTTGTAGAGTTTAAAAAAAGACTCAGGCGGGAAACCGGATCCCCAAAGATTTTCAGTCCCAACCATGCGCCTATAATTGCTCCAATAAGTCCTGCAATTATAGAATACATGCATGCAGAAGCCAGGTACTGGTCCACTGGAATGGAAATATGGGAGTGGCGTATTTTTACCTTTAAACTCTGGAACTTTTCCTTATTTTTATAAAAAAAATTCCCAAAAATTCTGTACGCCAGTTGATCCACAGCAGTATAAGTCATGCTCCCTCTTAAGCAATCATATTCTGTATCATACCCTGCAAGGTATCGTTCTCTATAGACTCCATAACCATCTTCGGATAGCTCTGATATGTCTGGACTACAAGGGACACCAGAATGTAACTTCTCATTTTATTTTCATACATGTAGGTAAGGATTTTTCTCCGATTTTCCATTTCATGTTTCAACTGACTTGCATCCCACCCCCTTACATGCATAATATCCTGCATTATATGGGAGTCCCCTACCCTGATGAAACAATCTTCTGAAGGTTCCCAGCTAAAGAGCTCATTTATGCCAAGGTCCCCTGTCTCAGGATCGATAGTAAGGATTTCCACAAAGCTTCGGCTTCTTCTAACTCTTTTCTCTCCTATGTACACCTGCTCCTGGATACAAAGTACATCCAGGGACTGCAACATCATTTGAGGCACATTTATGGGTTCGTGCGTGAGCCTGTTTATAACAGTCTGTACATCTCCTGCGTGCATGGTTGAACTTGTTGCATGCCCTGTTGACATTGCCTGGAAAAGAGTAAGGGCTTCGTTGCCCCTTACTTCCCCCACAATGATGAAGTCCGGACGCTGTCTCAGGGCAGCTCTCAAAAGATCATACATGGAAACTTCTCCCGTCGCGTCGGAAGCAAAACTTTCCCTTGTGATTCCGGAAACCCAGTTGTTGTGATAGAGTAAGAGTTCCCTTGTATCCTCGATAGAGACTATCTTGGCTGTAGAAGGCATGAATAGAGATGTAGCATTTAGCATCGAAGTTTTCCCGGACGCCGTCCCTCCTGCACAGAGAATATTGTAGCCATTCTCGATGGCCAGCCAGAGATATACGAGCATCTCCAGGTCGCATGTATTAAAACCAAGCAGGTCTATGGGAGTTATAGGGTCTTTCCTGAATTTACGGATAGTAAAAGTACTGCCTCTGGGAGTGATTTCTCTTCCTAAAATAGCCTGAAGCCTCGACCCATCATGAATTGTCGCATCCACTATTGGTTGGCTTACGGATATATGCTTATTATTCAACTGGCACATTCTGATTACAAAAGAATCCAGTTCCTCTTCTTTAAAGGAAATATTACTTTCAATATTGAAATATTTTGTATGATAAATATAAATCGGAATTTCGACCCCATCGCATGAAATGTCTTCTATATAAGGGTCATAAAGAAGGGGATTAATTTTATCGTAACCAAGCAGATTTCTTCTAAGGTAATACAAAATTTTTTCAATCGATGATACCGAAATTTCAGCCTTATAACGTTCAAGAAGGAAGAGGGCCTTATCCGCTAGGAGTGCATCCTTTTCGAATCTGGAAGTTGTAGAATTCAGGACCAAAATATCTTGAAAATCCTCATAAATTCTTTCTAGCAGCTCTTTCTCATACTTTGTAAGCGCTGGTTCAACAAGTCTGTAGTATTTTGTTCTTCTGTCTTCCAGAATCGATGCAAAGGTGTAAGGTTCTTGAAGCCAGTACCTTTCGATTTCTTTTAACCCATCAGGCACTACAAACTCTACAAGAGGTCCTTGTTTTTCCTGGTCATAGGCTGGTAGTGCCCTCAGTGGTTTATCATAGTAACTTCTAACCTTTTTTACGATTTCTGAAACGGAGTTATTATCGCCCATTTTACCCAATAAGTCCGAGATAAAGTTGTGCTTCACTGGCAGTTCTTTTACTTCATCCATACTCTCGCCTTCAGGTTTTTCCTTAAGTCATATAGGATCAACACATTATAAAAACTTTATATAACTTGCCCTAGCATCATTAAATTTTGATCTCAGTTATCTTTAATATTTATCCTTTATCTAGCTTTTTAAGGACCTAAGCATTTGATTTCAAAAGAAACCAAATAAATTTAATTAAGAGATACATTACTAAATTTATTATGTTGATACTAATTAAAAATATTTAAAAGTAGGCATCAATTTGATGAGAGGAATAATAGGTTTGATGTAATGATTAACTTTAGAAATGATTTCTTCCTAAAGTTTTGCGCTAAAATGTTTTAGACATTAAATAAAGATCATGATATTCCGTTTTTAAATCAAGGATCATGACATTCCATTTTTATTCCTGAGGAAGTAAGTTCAAAGAAAACATTTTCTCCGGATAGATTTGTAGCTCTCATTTTTGCAACTGAAAGATGACGTACAAATTTTCCATTTGAAAGGCCCTCTTTGAATTTCATTTCAATTTTTCCAAAGACAAGGTAATCTGCAAAACCCTGATGTTGATTGTGAGCGCGTTTGTCCATGAGAATAAGAGATGTACACCCACTTTTTGCCAGAATACTGTAGATCGCATCAAACTTGCTAAGAGCCTCACTACCCACGCAATTTTTTGTTTTGGTAAGGGCTCCAAGGCTGTCCAGAACTACAATATCAGCGTTTTCTGAAAGCTCTCTCACGCGGCCAACACAATCTTTTTCCGCAATCTCAAGCCCTTTACCAAAACGAGAAGAAGAGATAGTCTCATGAATCCGGCTCTGGAATACATTTTCTATTAAAAGTAACTTATAATCGATAAAAGGCTCAAGGTCCATTCCGATAGCTTTTGATTGGAGGATAAAATCTTCCAAAAGTGTTCTTGTAAGGTTCAAAAGCCCATTTTTTGTATCCTCTTCAAGTTAAGCGGAAAACCTTGATTTTCAATTCAATGTACTTTTTTCTCTGATTAGTTGAGCCAGAGA
>MDTP02000005.1 GCA_001714685.2 Methanosarcina sp. Ant1
TCTCTGGCTCAACTAATCAGAGAAAAAAGTACATTGAATTGAAAATCAAGGTTTTCCGCTTAACTTGAAGAGGATACCATTTTCCCTTTATCGATAGCCGGGGAAAGTAACCCGGAGTGATTTCTAATGATTTGTTTTACGAAGTACCACCCCCGATCCAATACCTATGTGATTGAAAAAAGAGCTTTTTTTGAGGAGGATCTTGTTCTGGACGGCAATGTAATTGTCGGGCAGGAGGTTAAGTTATGGAGAAACCTTATCGTGACTGGCAAGCTTGAACTCGGGAAAGGTTCGCTTGTTCAGGGCAATGTGAAAGCCGAAAGTGCTCTTGTCTGTGCAGCAGCAAAAATTATGGGAAATATCGAGACAGTATCCGAACTTGTCCTTCTCGATAGAGCTAGTGTAAATTCCGCGGTCTGCCAGGGAGATATTCGCGCCAGGCCGGGATGTACTATCGGCTCTGTAAAAGCAGGAGGGACTCTCGAGCTTGTAGGAAAGGTTACTGTAAAGAGAGTAGAACCATTAACAAAAGTGATTATCCGGGCCGAAAATTGACTTAGGCTCGTTCATGATTTTAGTCTCTATTTTCCCTCTGCAATTCACTTTTTGAACCTTTCTTCTTCCAGAAGTTTTAGAACATAATCTCTTAAACGGTTAGCTTCGGGACCCGTCCGACATCGTGGCCTGGGCAGATCTATATTTACAATCTCCTTTATCCTTCCTGGTCTTGAGGTCATGACCACTACCCTGTCCGAGAGAAAAACCGCCTCATCTACGCTGTGGGTCACAAAGAGGAAAGTCACATGTTTTTGGTCCCATATTTTCAGGAGTTCGTCCTGAAGGATATTTCGAGTCTGAGCATCGAGGGCTCCAAAAGGCTCGTCCATGAGGAGGACTTCGGGCTCATTGGCAAGGGCTCTTGCAATGGCTGCTCGCTGCTGCATGCCTCCAGATAGTTCATATGGATAGCTATTTTTGAACTGCTCCAGGCCCACAAGATCTATATATTTCTCCACCTGCTTCCTGGCTTCAACTTTCTGAATTCCCTGCATTTCGAGCCCAAAGGTGATATTATCGATAACAGTTCTCCAGGGAAATAGTGAATATTGCTGGAAGACCATGCCTCTTTTAGGATCCGGGCCGACTATAGGAACCCCATTGAGCGTTATTTCTCCAGAGGTAAGGGTTTCAAGCCCTGCAGCTATACGGAGCAGAGTGGTCTTTCCGCAGCCAGACGGTCCCAGAAGGCAGATGAACTCCCCGTCCTCAACATCAAAGCTTACGTTGTGTAGAGCCTCTGTTCCGGACCCATCTTCTTTTTTCGTAAAGATTCGTGAAACATTTTTTACGTTTACTCTGCCCATTTTATATCACAGTTCCTGCCTTCCATCTCAGTAATTTTGCATCTACATAGTATCTGAAGAAGCGATCGATGAGAAGGCCTACGAATCCGAGCAGGAGCATATAAACGAGTACAAAATCCATCCTGTGCAGATAATAGTTGTGCCAGATCTGGTACCCAAGTCCCCTGTTGCTGACCCCGAACATTTCTGCAGCAACAAGGCACATCCAGCCTACACCCATGGCAACCCTGATTCCTGCAACTATTGAAGGCATGGCTGAGGGGATAGCAATGAAACGTATGAGATCTATATTTTGGGTACAGCCAAGGACCTTTGCCGCTTCAACATAAACTTTTGGGATATTTTTAAAACCTGTATAGGTATTGATAACAATAGGAAAGATCATTCCTACAAACACAACGAAACCTGCAGCTTGATGCGTAAGCCCAAACCATACGATTGCAAATGGAATCCAGGCAAGAGGAGGAATCGGACGCAGTATCTCGATTATAGGGTCAATTGCCCTATCTGCTTTTTTGAACCATCCCATAGATATTCCAAGGGGAATTCCAATTACAAAAGCAGCAACAATGCCGATTGAAAAGTGAAGTAGACTTGTCAATATATCCGTAAAAATTAGCCCGCTTTTGACGATGGCGAAGAAAGAGATTATAACATCATAAAAACTAGGCAGAAGAAATTTGTTGTGCACGACTCTATCTGCTACAATCTGCCATATCGCGACTGCGGCTATGAGAGACAATGCTTCAATACCTTTTTCTTCTATTGTTTTTATAAAACTCATTTTCATATCTAACTAAAAGAATTCTTACTTTTTTATCTTTCCGGCAGAATTCGTTTTTCAGAAAAATAAGGGTTCAAATTGCCCTTCTGAAAACAGAGGCATTTGAACACTTTGTTTAAATTTCTATTTGCTATTTACTCCTGATTTATTTTCCACTGATAACTTTATCATAGAAGCTTGTATCAAAGATTTCTTCTTTTGTCAGAGGTTTCTTGATGTACCCAAGATCAGACTGAATTTTTGAGTAATTGAGAGTTGAGTTTTCAATCAGTGCTGGATCTGTAATCCAGGCTCCATCCCATTCCTTAAGAGATGCCCTTACAGTTTCAAGATCCTCTGTAGTTTTATTTGAATAAATCTTAGCGGCTTCATCCACATTCGCCTTGTTGTATTCGGTCGCCTTAATGTGTGTCTTTACAATCTGCTCCACAATATCCGGGTGCTCCCTAATAAGTTTCCCGCTTACTAAGAGTACACAGCAGGCATGGTTTGGTTCCATCTGTCCGGATTGTACGATTATACGCCCGTTACCCTGCCTTTCAATAGACGTAGGGGAAGGGTGAGGCAGGAAGACAGCATCGACCTTTTTGGCTGAAATAGCGGTAGCAGCGTCTCCACCGGTCATTCCAAGTATTGTTACATCTTTTTCAGGGTCAAGTCCGTTTTCCTTGAGCCACTCTCTGAGCAGGGTATCCTGAATTGTTCCTGATTGGTAGGTAGCGATTTTAAGCCCCTTTAAGTCTTTAGGGTTTTCATACTTGTATTCGGGCCTGAGGACAAGACTTGAGCCATTTATCTGTACAGGCTCAACAATCTTTGCATCAAGACCCTGGCTGAGAGCGGGAATCACAGGGGCTGCCCCAACGTAAGCAACATCCAAATCTCCAGCCATCATAGCCTGCATTTCAGGAGCTCCTGTCGGGAACACATTATCTTTGATATTCTTGACTCCATAAGGTGCAAGATCTTCTTTCCACCATCCTTTTTCTGCTGCAGTCATATATGCAATCTGGTGGGTACTTGGCTGATAGCCAAATCTCAGTTCGGTAATTGCAGACGCTTCCTTAGCTCCACTTTCATTAGTGGATACGTTTCCTTTATTGGATGCGCAACCGGATACGAAGACAGATGCGACCAGCAATAAAGCAAGTATAATGCCTAGTTTTTTCAAAGCTTCACCTCAATATCTCTATAACTGATAATAATCCCTATAATTAGTAACAGTAGTAACTTTCACTATCTTAATAACGTCTTCTGAAATAGGACTTTCTTAAGGAAAATCCACAGGCTTTTCCATTCACCTTCTATCATTTTTTGTAAACTCTTTTTTTAAAAAGCCATCTAATCATTCAAAGAAGAAATCCAGTGAAAATAAAAAGCATATACCTTAAAGCGTTACTATTTTTTGAAATTTACTATATATACTTTCTCAAAGGTTTCTTGATTCTATCCCAAATGTATTAATACATTTGGACATATTTCTCATTTAGGACTAAAACTCCTGTGAAATGTAAATATTTATATCTATCGACTGTTTTTCACAGGATTTCAGAGGTTGAATTTTATGAATGCTGCAGATAAGGTTATCAAATCCGCTTTCGAATCCGATGAGGTATTTCAAAAAACATTTTCGACTGTGATTAAGGAGGATCTTAACCTCACTGCCGTGGATTTTGCCAAAAAAGCAAATATCCCCCCAAGTACCCTCTATAAGATCCTTTCAGGCAACCGGGATCCGAATATCAAAACCCTCCGCCAGATCGTGAAAACTATCCGTGAAATCAAGCAATCAGATAGTGGAGATTTTATCGCTGTAATTGCAGCTCGCTCAGTACTTGATAATATTGTAGAAACGAAGAAAAAGATCGCTGGCAGGCTGGTCACAATAAGGGAATACTCAGCAACCTCAATGGAAGAAGCAATAATAGCAGCCGTTAACGCTGAAAGAGACGGAGCTAAGGCTCTGGTCTGTGCTCCCATAGTAAGTCCGACTGTGGAAAAAATTCTGAATATTCCTGTTACAACTATTATTCCAAAAAACAGCCTTATAGATGCTATCGAACTTGCGCTCAAAAAGATGGAGTAAAACTTAGATAAATCAAAAGAAAACCCGCGTTTTGATTAACGCGGAAATTATATGTTTTTATTCTTTTTTGTTTTCGCTTTGTTCAGTTTCCTGTTGTTTTTACTTTTTTGGCTTTATAGAGTTAATAAGCTCCTGTACTTTTTCCTGCAGCATTGACATATCCCCACCGCCCTTGGTAAAGAAGTAAGCAGCTCCGCCGATTATTAACAGGACAACAGCTCCAAGAGCGTAAAGTAGCAAAGAAGACTTTTCTTTTACCGTGTAGGTGGCGGTCTGTCCTCCTAATTCTACCTTATATGTTCCTGGCACTTCTTCACCATGCTCAAAGTTTACAGTTGTATTGTTTCCAACGTCAAGGGAAACTTCCTTTGAGTCAGTTACGTTTCCGTTCACAGACAGTGTTGCATTATATTTTCCCGCAGCATTGCCTGTGTTCTCGACATTAGCTGAGATTGTTGTATTCTTTCCGGCACTTACTTCTATAGGGTCAACTGCCAGGTTGGAAACCTTGAAGATAGCTTCAAAGTCTTTCACTTTTACGTTAATGGTTTTATTATTGAAGCTTTCCTTGGCAGCAATAACCTTAATTGTACCATTTTTCTCTGTCTTGTATGTAATTTTTCCATCGGATCCGGTTTCTCCAAGGGCTTTGCCATCGATTGAGACATTTACACCCTCGATCGGATCTCCTCCAATCTTTTTTAAGGTTCCGATAGTGATGTTGTCCCCTATGTATACTGTTTCAGGAGAGACACTGAGGATCATCTCCTCTTTCGGAGGGATAACAGTGACATCTTTGTTTACAGTTGTATATCCTTCCTTTTCTGCAGTTAACCTTAGGGTTCCTTTATTTTCTGCAGTGTACTGAACGGTCCCATTCGCAGAGGTTTTGCCTGTACTGTTTGTGTTAACCTTTACAGTCACACCTTCTACCGGGCTTCCACTTGCAGTCACTGTAATATCAAAAGTATTGCCTACGATGATCTCATCAGGAACAGTTATGTTCAGTCCATTGGCTGTACCTCCGCTTCCAACCGTCACGAAGGGATAGAACCTGAGGATGTCGGCATCAGCGGTCTTGAAACTGACATTATTCATGACCTCGGTGGTTTCACCTTTGTCAAGCCCGATATCGTCACTGTTTTTCATTGTGATGCCGCTATCAGAGACGCTGGTAACCTCCATCTTGCCAAAGGTATCTCCATCGTTGATTCCAGTGTAATCATCCGAGATCTGGAAGATGCCCTGTACGAAGACAGCAGAGGTCTCAGTACCTGAAAAAACTGTGCCGAAATGGACTATAATAAGAGGTATGTCCGTAGCTTTGCCAACGTCTGTTTTGTAAACATAGTCCTTACCAGCAGAAACGAAGCCATCGTCCACAACTTTTCCGTCCTTTTCTAGCTGGATCCAGACACTATTCCCATTGACATCAACTTCCTTGATGCTCAAAGAATAACCGTTTTCAAGGGCAAGGGCAGAACCTGAGGACATAGACTCTTTGTCATCGCTGTCTATAAGGACTTTGGAAAGAATATTATTCGAGAGAAGACTTACTCGGTCAACTTCTCCGTTGACAGCCCCGTCAGGATACCCTGCAAAGTACTTGTCCGCCATAAACCCGACAACTGTGAAATTGCCCCAATTACTATGTTCGAACTTGACAGCTTGTGGTGAGGACTGATAGACCAGTTTATCTGAAGGTATGTCACTACCGTCAAGTTGTTCGACTTTCAGCTCTTCGGTTCCTATTCCTTCATCGATATTATAGTAGAATCCTTCGAAGTTAAAGGGAGTCCATATAGGAAGAGAATTTCCATTTACACTTTTATCGTATACAGTCCCGCGCAGTTCGTAATTACCGGCTTCTGAGGTGTCCACAATAGGGGAAAAACGCAGTTTACTGTCATCGGCAACCTGTATCTTTATTTTGCCCATAAGGTCAATTGTCTCCCCCTTATCAAGCCCGACACTGTCAGTGTTTTCCATTTTTATTTCACTGCTGCTGATGGATTTTACTTCCATTTCCCCAAAGGTGTCGCCATTTTTGACTTCTACATAGTTGCCCGATATCTGGAAGAGACCCTGTACGAAGACAGCAGAGGTTTCGCTTCCTGAAAAAACTGTGCCGAAATGAATTATAATGAGGGGTACATCCGTAGCTTTGCCAAGGTCAGCTTTGTAGACGTAGTCACCACCCGACGAAATGAAACCATCGTCTACCACTTTTCCGTCCTTTTCTAGCTGGATCCAGACACTGTTCCCGTTAACATCGACTTCCTTGATGCTCATAGAATAACCCTCGTCAAGAACAAGGGAATCTCCAGAACTCACTGATTTTTTATCGTCACTGTCGATTAGGATCTTGGAAAGGATACCGTCGGAAATCGGGCTTACGTCGTCCCCTATAACTGTGGAATTTTGTTTGCTATAACCTCCAAAGTATTTCTCTGCCATGAACCCTATTATCTGGTACGAACCCCAGCTATTGTGTTCAAATTTAGTTTCAGTAGGTCTTGTAACGTACTCGACGTTCCCTGATTTTATGCTTCTCCCTATATCAGTGATGGTCATCTCTTCTGAGGATACTCCAGAGTCGAGGTCATAATAGAAGCCTGAGAAACTTTGGGCGTCCCATGTGTATGTAGTAGGCATATTCTGGCTTTCATCCCAGATCCTGTTTCCAGTTGAATTGTCTGCGGACTTGGCGTTAACAGTCCATGTCCAAGATTTCGGTTCTGCGGTTTCGTTTTTTGCATTTCGTGCTTCAACTTTAATTGTGTGCGTGCCCTGAGTTGCAGAACTATTAGTATATGATGACTGAGTTACCGAATTATCTGTTTTAACAGAGGTGCCGTCAAGAGACCATACAACATCCGAAGTCTGGCTCACAGTAGCAGTGAATGTTTTTGCTTCTCCTATATTAGTACTAACACTCGACGATGAAGGGTCAGATAAGGTTATCACTGGAAATCCTGTTGTACCTACCACATCCCATCTCGTTATTTGCCCTACTCCTTCTATGGCAGCCGTCACCTGATACGAACCCGACTGAATGACATGATTAAGAGTTGCAATATTGCCGCTATCAGTTTGTGTTGTTGTCTGATTCCCATTTTCAGTCCATGTGACAGTTGCTGTTTCATTTAAGGGAATAGTGAAAGGTTGAGTTGCACCAACTGTCCCTGTAACAACAGTAGAGTTCGAGGGCGATATAACTCCATTTATACTTGGAACTGCAGTCGCAGCTCCGCAGAATAGCCCTAAAACCAGAAATGCTGTAAATATTTGTAAAATAGCTCTCTTCATGTTTTATCCTTCTGAACCTTGTGCATAAATTAGATCTTTTAACTTTTATGCTAGACTTCTTTAAATCTACTCCAATTTGGTGATATGTGCAGAGTTTCCCAATCAATAATTCTTACTTCTCTCTACTCAAGTTTTGACTTGGGGGTTAAGTTAGTTTAAATCGGAAAATTTATCAACGGTATTCAGCTTTTAGCTGCTGGTATCCCCGCTGTTCTATTGTTGTCAGCCTGCATCCAGGGGATTCAAGCACAATGCCTGCTTCATACTTTGTGCATTCTCCTATAACGGTTAAGTTACATATATTTTGTACTTTTTTCATCTGCTGGGGGTCAATTGTAATAAGAAGTTCAAAGTCTCCACCTGTGTAAAGGGAAAGTTCCAGCATTTCTTCATAACCTGAAACAAATTCCCTGACTTCCTTAAGAATAGGAAGGGTACTTTCCCGGATTCTGAAGCCCACATGACTTTCCCTGGCAAGGTCATAAAGGGACATGGCAAGGCCGTCGCTTGTATCCATCATGGATGTAACCGCCCCGGATTCAGCCAATATCCGGGCTTCTTTTGTGCGGGGGATAGGTTCGAAAAGAGTTTTGAGGACCTCTTCACTTACTGGCTTTTTAGATTGAAGAGCCTCAAGAGCGGCTCCTGCAGAGCCTGTATGTCCTGTAATACAGACAATGTCTCCTGGTTTTGCTCCACGGCGGAGAAGGAGCTGGCTTTTTCTTACCCTGCCCAGCGCTGTCCCTGTAACTGTCAGTTCTGCATGGGTATCAAGATCTCCTCCGATAATTGAAGTTCCGCAGAATTCGGCACATGCCTGCATGCCTTTTGCAAGTTCTTCGACAAAAACAATATCAGTATCCGCAGGCATGCCGATTGCCATAAGGAGCCCGGTAGGTTCTGCACCCATGGCTGCTATATCACTCAGGTTCACGGCCGCAGACATCCAGCCCATCTGCCAGGGTGTCATTTCTACTGGAAAATCTGTGGTTCTGTGCAGCATATCTGTGGTAACAACAAGGCAGTCTTCGCCATTCAGATCAATAACGGCACAGTCATCTGAACCCGCACCTATGAGGATTCCTTTCTGTCCGCTCTCCTTGCCCCCCTGGGCTTTGAAAATCTCAGATAAGCGAGAGATTAAAGCGCGCTCTCCGACCGAAGATACTTTTGTTTCTTTCATGGTCTTATTCTGGAAGTTATAACTTTTACTTTCTTTATATAGATACTCGCCCTTATCCGGGCTGAAATGGACTGAGTTTCTCTCCTTTATTTAATTTTTGTAATTTTCCAGTATTACATAAAATTTGGTAGTATCAATAGAGGAGTTATCATATTCAGCGGGATTACTATGGCAAAATTCTGACACCGATTCACGAATATTGAGCGAATAAATTTCCTCCCCTGTGTTTCACTTGTGTCTTCTGTCTCTTGAATGTACTGTGTCTTTCATCTTTGGATGTATAAGACTTTTGTAAACTTCAAATTCATTTGAACTTAAAACCATTTTTCTGTAAAAAACCTGAGAAAGGGAAGTATTGAAAACTTAAACAGGAATTGAAAAGAGAAGTTGAAAAAAGAAACTGAAAGAGAGATTGGAAAGAGAAACTGGGAAAAAGGAACTGAAAAAAATTGGAAAAAGGAAAACTGATTAAAGTTTTTCTGATAGACGTAGACAAAAACGCAAGAAAGATATCGATATTGCTTCGGATGGTATAGATAGTATCAGATATTTCTCGACGTCAGATAATCTCTTCTCCGGCTTCTTTTGTCCTTATTCTGACATTTTTAAGGAATTTTTTTGCTATTTTTCCCAGTTCGTATAATTCTTCCCTTTCTAAAACTCGTGTTTTCCTGAGATTCTCCTGCAGGCTATGTTCCGGAATTCCCTGCTGCAGTACATAGATGACTTCTCTGTTTTTCACTTTTTTCGAAATCCAGGCAGCTATGCTGGCAATATCTTCTTCGCTTCCTATAAAATCCCTGATGACTGTTGTTCGGAGTTCCAGTTCCAGGCCACTTGAATCTGCGATTTCGATCGTTTCTATGACAGCTGCAGTTATCTCTTCAGGAGTCTTTTTTACGGCTTCGTATTTTTCGCAGCCTGTGACTTTTCCGTAAATCTCGGGAGCGCTCAGGGGGGCTTTTACATCAATGAAAAACTTATCAACCAATTTTTGCTTAATCAACTCTGTTACCATTTCCGGATGGCAGCCATTTGTGTGAATTCCGACTAAAAGGCCAAGTCCTTTTGCAAACTCTGCAAGAGGCACAACTGCCTTCTGCATTAGGGGCTCTCCTCCAGAAAATACAACTGAGCTTACAAAGGGGCTAGAGTTTCTCATTTGCTCCTTCACAAAATCCAGTTCCACAAGCTCTGACTCCTCAAGATAAGGGTAGTTCTGGCAGTAAGGGCAGCGAAGAGAACATCCTCGAAAAAAGATAGTGACTGCAGCCTTTCCCCCCCAGTCAAGTGTTGAGAGAGGGATAGTGCCTGCATAGTTTACTTTCATAGCATTCACACCGCTTCTCACGATGTTAAGTATAAAAAGGTTAAGGAACTCTTACCTGAGTTCCCTTGTACTATATCGTTTTCTGTCCAGCAATTCCTGACGTTTGCCTCTGTTCCAGCCTTCCACGGACTGGAGGTATCCTGTGATTCTTGAAAGATGCTGCACGTTTTCAGATCCGCATTTAGGGCACTTGTCCAGTAAGCCTGCGGCTACATACCCCTCGTCAGTGCACACAGTCATATCTCTGGTGAAGGCAAAGTAACCGGTCTGTGTATTCTTTGCTATGTGCATTGCAAGTTCCTGCAGGCCATCAGGATCCGGCTTTCCTTCTCCAAGCCAGATATGCATGATATTTCCACCATCCACGATCGGGAAGAAAGTATGTTCATACTTTATCCTTTCAGGCAGAGACACATCTGCACCCGGTGGGATATGGGTTCCATTGGTATAGTAGATGGGCAGGTCGTGAGTCTCATTTAACTCTCTCTTTGCAGTTTTCAGGTCCCCTTTAATTGTGAGTTCGGCTTTGTCGGCATATTCCCTGTGCAGGAGGTCTGAAACTGCAAAGCGTTGGGCTGTAGTTTCCGCAGGTGTTCTTGCAAGGGCAATTTCCATACCGTTTTCCTTCGAGAGCTTCTGAGCATGCATTTTCATTTCAAACATAGCTCTGATAGCAAGCTTATATGCAGCAGGAGACTCGTGGATCTGGTAGCCGGTATGGTACTGAACCATCTCATTAATCCCTACTACTCCAATAGTATATACAAGACTGTCGAAATCCACAGCCATAGCCCCTTTTTCCCCCGTATTCGGATCCTTGGGGCACTGGGCTGCAAAGGGAATCCTGTTTTTCTTGATCAGGCTGTTCATCCATTTTCGCTTGATCTTGAAAACTTCCACACCCCTGTTCATCAGGGTTTTGAGTTCATTGAAAAGCTTTTCATCATTATCTTCGGCTCGGTATGCTGCCCTGGGGCAATTTAAAGACAGGACCATCCATGACCCCATTGAAAAGTGTTTTCCATTTATGAAATGGATCTTGTCATCGAATTCGTGATCATCTGTCGGGTTTGCAGAGAACTGGTAAGCGCAACATTGATAACATGATATTCCTTCTCCTGAGCCCCTATACTCGGGAAGCTGATTATCAAAGTAAGGAGTTCCGAATTTTGCAGCCAGCTCGAAAGTCATCCTGTAAAGCTCTTTATATGTCGGGAGTTCAGCGTGATCCTTGTTGAAATTCTCGTCCTCTTCCATAAAGTCAGGCTCAAGGGAAATTTCGGGCTTCGGGAAGCTGAAAGGTTTGCCCCAGGCATCTCCTTCAAGCATAACATCCATCAGAGCTTTGAATCCAAGGCGGACTTCTTTTTCGAATTCCCCATAGACTCTTAGTGGGGCCTGTTTGCCGTCCCAGACCTTACCCATAGCAACAATCGGGACATTCTTCCAGAGCTTCGGAACACCAGGGGAGAGCTGCACTGATGAAAAGACAGTCTGTCCGCCTCTTGCGCACATCATCTGCATCATTTCATAGACGAACATCTGCATAAGCTGCCTGATCTCGGTCTCTGACTTGCCTTCCAAATAGGGGGCGATAAAGGTTAGAAAATTGTAAAAACCCTGTCCACCTGCGAAATTTGTCTGAGCCGATCCCATGGCCTTTACCGCATGAAGGAAAGCTACTTCTGCATTCTTTGCGGGCTTTGCCACGCTGGATTGGGTCCCGACGCCGTCAGGCATGAGCCCGTAATAAAAAAAGTAGCGGAGATCCCAGTCCATACAGAAAGGCCTTGTGCCCATGTATTCAAGGTCGTGGATATGGAAGTCCCCATTCAGGTGCAGGTCCGCAAGCTCTTTTGGCATCAGAAGGAGATTTTGCTCTTTGGACATTTTGTCGGCTTTTCTTTTATGTGAGGTTTCGGCATTATTCAGCTGGTTTGCGTTGTCATTTGCCTCAAAGCCGTATCCTGTATCGATCTCGTAGGCATCGTAGACAGAAGCCCCGACTCTTGTCATTATATTTCTCCATTCCACATGCCCTCTGTCAAGAAGAATATTGTTTACTATCTCTCGGATAAGAGGACCTGAGAGAAACTGAATATTCATCTTTTTGATAATTCTTTCCGCTTCTTTTGCGATATCAACGGCTTCTTCTTTCGTGATTGCAGGTTTGTTGTAGAAGATCTCGCTTAATTTTGTTTCTTTAAGGAGCTGGTTTACGATACTGTTCCTGTCCCAGTTAACCATGAAACCGTCTGTAGTCCTTACTTTAGGCAGAGGAGAGACGGAACGCCCATCTAGTGTCTTTTGCACTGGCTGGTTGTCAGATAAATGGCCATCTTTGGGGAGGGAAGAGATGGAGAGCCCGTCAAGTACCTTTCGTACTGGCTGGTTATCAGATAAATTATCATCGGGTAAGAGGATCTCGCCTGTCATTTTCTCATCTTCAGTAGCTATTTTAAGAATGAATCATGCAAAATAATTTAATTCATTTCAACGCTTCGGACGTCTTTTGTCACAAAATCCCCAGAATTTGTTCCGAGTTCACTTCTTCCCCGCGGAAGAGATCCTCGTGGGTCAGGAAGGTGTCATTGATCTGCAAAACCGGCGCTGTCACCGTAAAGACCCCATTGAAACGCAGTTCTGTAAGAGCTTCCGGAGTAGCCATTTCTGCTACTTCGAAGAGGACTGAATTTGCTTCCAGGAATTGTTTTAATTTGTTGCATTTCGGGCAGCGTTCCGTTGTGTAGACGATTATTTTTGCCATGCTTTACGACCTTCTGATTTCTCACTACTACTCACTACTATTTCGTGTACATCGTGTAAATACTAGTTTTATTTCCATTGTGTGGGGAGTGAGCGCGCCGGTGCATAGCGCTCCATAGCAAGAAAACAAAACTCCACAAGGGTTACTATTCCTCAGCTAACCCTATAATTTATATAAATGTATATTTTTCAAATATTTTCAAGCATCAATCAGCAATATTGGAATGGGGTACAGCTTAAAAAAGTGTCCCCTGAGATATCGTTTTTCACTCAAATGAGTGAAGATTCCCTTTCTTTTCAGGTAAATACTCTAAATGCCCTAACAGTTAATAATGGTTTTTCAACTCAGATCTGGATACAATAACCCTCTTGATTTGTATACAAAGATCTCCTTTTGTTATCATGTCTGATAACAAACCAGGAGGCTTCCGTTTTTGAAAAACTGCCTGACGTGAAAGGACATTTTCAAGTACATAAGGCTTTATCTAATGTGGAAGCCACTTTACTGGATAAAGGTATGGATACCATATATAAGGCATTATTCCTCGAAAACTTTATAATATATTAGAAGAAGACAATCCCTGTAAATCTCTGTCAAGTAAAAAAAGAGATGCGTCTTGTAGCAAAAAGGCGTTGCTAAAAATAAACGAAGACAAGTTATTACTTTATTATTCATTTTTATCCACTTATTAAAAAAAGAAAGTTAAGCAGGCTATCTCAAAGCCACATTTGATTCTACAATTGGGACAAAATATTCCACTATAAGATCAATTTATACCTGAATTTTGAATGATTTCCTATCTGAATTTAAAGTCAACAATGCCCATTATCCAATTGTAGAAATTGATCGAGTTTTGAGGCAACCTGTAAGGTTAATTTTACTTTTCTTTTTTAAAGCTCGCTGTTATTTTTTCATAGAGTTCCATTACATTCTTTATTCCATTTGCTAATTCAAATAAAAATTTTGCAAATTCAATAGCACTAGCTAAACTGATCATACTTCTCCTTATTTTTAATGCACTTTGGGAGGTTTTCTGACAATTCAATTTTTAAAAAAGATATGGATGGCACTAGCTAAGTCTATGTTATTCATTTGACATCGACAGCTTTTTATGCCTCAAAACGATCATATTAACTTGAAGTAAATAATGATGTTATCCACATCGTACTTATTAAGAGCTTTATAGATTTTTCCGGAATCCATAAAGCCTAATTTTGTTTATTTAGCTCTCATCCTCCTTTTTCTACTAGTTATGAGGTTTTTTGTTTTCTTATTAGCGGTTTTTTTGTATTCAAACTAAATCTGTAACTGCCAACGTCTATTAATGCCCTAACAGTTAATAATGGTTTTTCAACTCAGATCTGGATACAATAACCCTCTTGGCTTATGTGTAAAGATTGTTTCTTTTTTGCTGAGTATTACTCTGATTTCAAAATCTTGTGTTTCGAAAAATGCCTGCTTTTTGAGAATATTTTCGAGCACATAAGGCTTATCTAATAAATGCAGCCACTTTACTGAATACAGGTATGAATACCATATATAAGGCATTATTCCTTGAAAACTTTATAACATATTAATAAGGGATAGCTTCCAATTCGAGCATACTGCTGGAAAATCTTTTATCCATCGTTTCAGAAGAGAACTAGCACTGAGTGTTTATTCCATGTCCATTTTATCATTTTTATTTCATTAAGAAGATCTTTAAACTCTCAGAAAAGGATGAAGATAACAAAAAAGCGTTATATCATTGGTCATTCATACATCTGTCAAGCGCAAAAAGAGGTGTCATTCCATAGAGAAATTACTGTCTTCAGGCTGCAAACCCCTTGACGAACTTTTAGGGGGAGGGTTCGAGATTGGGATTGTGACTCAAATCTTCGGAGCTGCAGGAACCGGAAAAACAAATATTTGCATTCAGCTTGCAGTGGAGTGTGTAAAGCAGGGGCAGAAAGTAATTTTCATAGATACCGAAGGACTTTCTCCTGTTCGTTTCAAACAAATCGCAGGGGAAAACGCAAAGGAAATAGCAAGGAATATAATCATCTACGAGCCCCTGAGTTTTGAAGAGCAGTATGCGGCCGTAAGAGAGGTGGAGAGAATAGCCGGCGAGAACATCGGTCTAGTGATTCTAGACTCTGCAACCTCATACTACAGGTTTGAGCTCGAAGATGAAGAAACAGGCATTAAAAATCGCAGAGAGCTTGCCAGTCAGATAGGGTTTCTGCATGCCCTGGCCCGCAAACACGGCTTAGCTGCAGTGATAACCAACCAGGTATACTCCGATATTATCTCAGGAGGGGTGCGCCCATTGGGCGGCAGTTCCCTGGAGCATATATCAAAGGCGATTATCCAGCTGGAAAAAGCAGGGGAAGGAACCAGGCGCGCCATTCTGTACAAACACCGTTCCCGTCCGGAAGGCTTAAGCGCGGAATTTAGAATTACGGCCGAGGGAATCCGTTAACTGATAAAGAAAAATTGAGATAAATTTCGTGGAAAATATTTCAGAATAGAAAAAAATGTAAAATTCCCGGATGTTTCAGGGATTTTCCAGCATCAAAACTACCTTCAATAAAAATTCTTTCTTCTCTGGGAGTTTTTCTCCTTCCCGCTTCAACGTTCCCGGGTGCCAGCTATGAATTCTTCTGTCCTTCTGTAGGCTTCGTCATCCGGGTACTGGATCGCCGGGTGTTTCATAAAGTAGGATGCCGGAGAATAAAGTACGCCTCCTATCCCACGGTCAAGAGCCAGCTTACAGCAGCGAATAGCATCAATTACCACACCTGCGGAGTTAGGGGAATCTTCTACAGAGAGCCGGAGTTCAAGGTTCATGGGCACGTCCCCAAAGAGCCTGCCTTCCATTCTCAGGAAACACACCTTATTATCTTTTTGCCAGGCTACGTAGTCGCTAGGTCCGATGTGGATGTTTTCGTCCTCAAGCTTATGGGAGAGCACGGATTGGACAGCTTCGGTTTTTGATTCCCTTTTGGAAGCAAGTCTGCTCCTGTCGAGCATATTAAGAAAATCAGTGTTTCCCCCTGTATTCAGCTGATATGTCCTGTCGAGTCTTACGCCTCGTTTTTCGAAAAGGTCTGCAAGGATCCTGTGGGTAATGGTTGCTCCAAGCTGGGCTTTAATATCATCGCCAACGATAGGGATGTTTTTTTCTTCAAACCTTTTTGCCCATTCAGGATCACTTGCAATAAAAACAGGCATATTATTAATTAAAGCCACACCGGCTTCAAGAGCGCACTCGGCATAGAAACGGACTGCGTCCTCAGAACCTACAGGCAGGTAATTGAGAAGCATCTCTGCGCCTGAATTCTTCAGTTCATTTACTATGTCTGCTTTTGTAGCTTCCGGTTCCCTGCTGACAACGAAAGTATATTTTTCCTCATAGGTCTTCATGTGCTCAGAGACACCATCAAGGACCCTGCCCATTTTAACCTTCACGCCTGTAGCCGGAACGTCAGGGCAAAAAATCGCTGTGCAGTTCGGGGGAGCAAAGATGGCCTCAGCCACGTCTCGTCCTACTTTCCTGGCGTCAATGTCAAAGGCAGCAACAACTTTGATGTCTTTGGGTTTATACCCGCCAAGATCCCAGTGCATCAGCCCGATAGCTTCTTTATTTTCGGCTTTATAATATTCAATGCCCTGTATCAAAGAGCTTGCACAGTTCCCGATTCCTGCAATTGCTATTTTTATCTTTGTCATAAGAGCTTACTCTCCGATGAATGCCCTGATTTCATAAACCGCATTAATAGAATGACATATCTTTTACAGTGTTAAAATTTACAGACTCGGATTTACGGATTCAAGGTCCCTGAAATTTATGCGTTTATATTCATGAAATTACGAGTCTTCCTGTATCTCAGCTATGGGTTTTAAATCTTCTCTTAGTTTGTGTTACTACCCTATAAATCTATTATATCTAAGTTTGCCTTTCTGGGAAAAAAAGATTATAATTACTTATGTATCATAAAGCTCACTTCTAATTGCCTGAATAAAATTCTTGCCTTCAGATAAGGTCGCTGAATACTTCATTTATCACTTTCTCTTCATTATTGATCTATTTAAAGATAATGAGGGCTCCAACAGAATTTCATATTAAGTTACTCAGCTTGCCCGAATAATTAAAGGAAAAGGATCAACGGATCCTCTCAGGGCGTTGAGTTGAATAAGTTTTTATTAGATGGGAAGCTTGAAGAGGGAGTCGGAGGATTTTTCGGCAGAACCTGATACTTACATCGGAAAGTGATTTAATGAGGACAATTGACTGGAAGGAAGAGTCGAACTCCGTGGTGCTGGTAGATCAGACCCTGCTCCCGAAAGAGTACAGGATAATTGAATGCAAAACTTTAAGTTCCCTCTGTGAAGCTATAAAGTCTCTCAGGATAAGGGGTGCGCCTGCTCTCGGCGCTGCAGGAGGTTTCGGGATTGCCCTTGAAGCTTTCCTGAGTGAGGCCAAAGATCTAGAAACAATGGTAAAAGACCTCGAGGTAGCAGGAAAAGCTCTTAAGTCGACCCGTCCTACGGCAGTAAATCTCGGATGGGGTGTGGAAAGGGTCTTAAAAGCAATTTCAGATGCCTTTGATATCCAAGACGTCCGGAATATTGCCCTTCAAGAAGCCAGGGATATTGCGGAAGAAGATGTGGTCACTAACAAGCTAATAGGCAAATATGGGGCCAAATTCCTGAAGGACGGAGATACAGTACTCACACACTGTAACGCAGGCAGGCTCGCCTGTGTGGACTGGGGCACAGCCCTTGGAGTTGTGCGTTCGGCTATTGCTGAAGGCAAAGAGATCAAGGTTATCGCCTGTGAGACCAGGCCCCTGAACCAGGGAAGCAGGATCACTACCTGGGAACTGATGCAGGACAAGATTCCAGTAACCCTGATTGCAGATTCGATGGCCGGGTGGGCAATGCATCAGGGACTTGTAGACAGCGTGCTCGTAGGAGCTGACAGGATCACACAGGATGTTATTTTTAATAAGATAGGGACTTATACGCATTCCATCCTTGCAAAAGAGCATGAAATCCCCTTCTATGTAGCAGCCCCAGTCTCTAGTTTCGATTTCAACGGCTGGGAAGGCAGTGTAAAAATAGAAATGCGAGACCCTGACGAGCTGCGATTCTTCGGTTCAGAACAGCTAGCCCCGAAAGATGTGGAAGTTTACAATCCTGCTTTTGATACGACTCCCATGGAAAATGTGACTGCGATAATCACGGAAAAGGGAGTTTTTTACCCGCCATTCCTATTGGACGAGGTACTTGTTTGAGAAATTACCCCGTTTTTGGAAACATAATGGGTTATAATGGATTCCACCTTAAACCTTCTAAATACGAGCTACTCAGAAATTTCTCTGCTGGATTTATATATCAGAACTATAAATTATGTGGTGATAACTAAAGTTGACAGGAAATTTAACAGTTAGTTTACATTTTCTAATTTCCAGATAGGCATTATAACACATGCCACAACAATCTACAACTGTAGTTATTATAGGCAATGAAATTGAGATTCAAATTACGTTCATTCTTAAAGGTGTTAACTTATGGCTAAAAAATCAGGTCCCGGACTCCAGTCTTCTGCAGGGCTCATGCGCTACTATGAAGCAGACAAAAATGCAATTCATGTCCAGCCCAAAACAGTGCTGATTGTCGGCGCACTTGTGGGTATAGCAGTATTATTTTTATGTGCTGCAAACGGCTTCTGGCCGTAATTACAATTTTCTGGTAGGGTTCCCTTGAGCAGGCATAATTCAGGAAAAAAAGAAAGCAAAAAAAAAGCTTCTTCAAGGACCAAAATTCCTAAGCCCAAGTTTCTTCTTCTGGGTTTTCTTCTCATACTTGTGGGCGTCTTCGGAGTCTTCTACAATCCTTCCAATTCTAACCACGCCGCAGCTCCCTGGGAAGTATCGGAAGCAGGCACTCTATCTTTCCCCCAAAGGGGAGAGCCTGTATTTACAGCTAAGGAAATCAAAGATGTATACGCCCCTGAAAAATCAGACACCTTGAAACTGCTGTCTTTTGAGAGCAAAGGGGACAAAATTCAGGCTCTCTTGAGGATTCCTGCAAATTCTAACTCTTCTTCTTCGGCTTCTCCCGGAATAGTCCTTCTCCCGGGAGCAACAGTTAGCAAGGAAGCCGAACAGGGATTGGCTGTGGAACTTTCAAAAATGGGGTATGCAACCCTTACCATTGACCAGCGCAATCTCGGCGGCGTAAATGTCGAAAAGGATCTTGAACTTTTCAGGAATGGCCTTGAACCTACTGAATATACCATGGTTTATGATGCTCTTAAAGCCGCAGATGTGCTTGCTGCTCAGCCGGAAATCGACCCCAAAAAGCTTGCAATTCTAGGGGAAAGTAACGGCGGAAGATTTGCAGTTCTTGCCTGTGCCCTTGATCCTTCCCTTAAAGGAGTTATTGGAATCAGTACTTCAGGATACGGCACTGAAGATCTCAATCCTGCTACCGTTGCCGATGCTAAGACTTACCGCTTTTATAGGTCAGTTGATCCGGATACATATATCCCTAAACTGCCACCTGCGAAATTCATGCTGATTCATTCTTTAAACGATACCTTAATTCCTCATGAGACAGCACTCAAAACCTTTGCACTTGCAAAAGAGCCGAAAGCAATGTATAACGTTAGTGATGCAACGCACGGGTATACAGCTTCAATGCGCCCTTATCTTGAAAAAGAACTTGCTCTTCTCCTAAACTAAAAGGATACAGGCTTTGGAGCCTGACCTAATAATTTATTGAAACAAAAGTGTTTTGCATATGATATATACTCAGCCGCTATCAAGCCTGCGGGAACTTCATGGAATAGGTGAACGAGTAGCCGACAGGCTGGTCGAGTACTTTGGGAGTGAAGATGCGGCTCTCAAGGTTATTTGTGAAGGAGATATAGCCTCGCTTTCTGAAGTAAATGGAATCAGCCATAACTTTGCCCTTTCTATTGCCAGGGATGCCAGATCCAGAGTCGAAGGGTGCTCAATTTCCGATTTTCTCAAGACAAAAGAAGCCCTTGACCTTTATTCCCGCCTTCTCGAGCTGATTAAAAGTTTTGCCCATACAACCCATGCCAGGGACAAGCTGAATCTTTTTTACCCGGTCCCAGCCTCGCGCATGGACCTTGTTCAGGAAAGACAGGCTTTTGTAGGAGAATATCTGGAACTGGCCTATGCCCTTTCCGAGAATTCCGAATTTCTGCACCTGCTTTCCAGAGTTAGAAAACTAAGGCAAGTACCAGGGAATCTGAAGATTAGAGACCGGATTATCCTCTGCGGAGACCAAAAAACTCTGGAAGCAGCCAGAGAAAAATTCCAGACATTTTTGCCTGTTCAGGCTGCGGAGAGTCTCTCTGAATTTGTGGATCTTGCCAGAGGCTATTCCAGTGTAATCGTCTTTGATGACACCTACCTTAGATTTGATCTTCCAGAAGACATTGAGCCCGAATACTTTCAGGACCTTTCAAAATCTGAGTTCTGGCAGATCTTGCCTGAAAAAGAACTGGCTTTTTTTGCACAGAACCTTGATTGTATCCGGGCCTGCCTGAATATATTATCTGCTTTGCGTTCCAGAGATTTTAATTTCTTTGAGGAACTTCCCGTAGAGAGGCTTGATACACTCGATGCAGGTCTTTCAAAGCTCGGAGAGGACGGAAAGTTTGTTGAAGGTTTTGACCCGGAACTTGACAGACTCGTAAAAGCCCTGAAAAACCTTAATCCTGCACTTACTTCTGCCCTGAATGAAGCTAACCAGCGAATGAACCGGACTCTTGAGGCAAGTTCGCTTACTTTAAGCGGGCAGGAACTCGTCAAGCTTGTTAGCGGGGGAATAGAAATAAAAGACCTGCTTGCAAAGGAACTCAGTCGAATCTACAAAGGCGAGATTGAAGCCTTAAAAGAAGAGCTTGCTGAAAAGCTCAGCCTTCAAAAACAGGAAAAATTGATGCTTGACTCTCTGTTTGCTGATGAAATCTCCTATCCTCTAAGTGCAGACAGGTCTAAACTGCAGCGTCTCAAGCAAAAATTGAGCATGGACCTTGAAAGAACAAGGCTTACTCGAAAAAGAGAGCTTGCAAAAACCTTCTCAACCTTTCGCCAGCCTGTAGAAAGACTTGTAAGGGAAGTCCTGGATTTTGACCTTGGCTTTTCAATAGCCTGTTTTTCGGCAAAGTTCAAACTAAAAATGCCGGAACTTATCCCTGAAGCCGGAATAGGCTTTAAAGCCGGAGAAAATCTCTTTTTAAAAGCCCGTCATGGAAAAATCGATCCTGTCAACTACTCTGTCGGAAAAACTTGTTTTTCTCCTGCGGGCCTTGAAAGTCGGGTTGTACTTTTGAGCGGAGTGAATTCCGGAGGCAAAACTTCGTTGCTCGAGCTTCTTGCTCAGTGCGTGATCCTTGGGTACATGGGATTTCCAGTCCCTGCAAAAGAACTTGAACTCGGGCATGTAGAAGAGTTCTACTATTTTGGGAAATCAAAGGGAACTTTGGATGCGGGGGCTTTTGAGACTACTCTCAGGCAATTCTCCGTGCTTTCTGAGGCGTCGGGAAAACTGGTACTTGCAGATGAACTGGAATCAATAACCGAACCTGGAGCCTCGGCCCGAATTATAGCAGGAATCCTGGAGTATCTGTCCAGAAACGAGCAGAGCTTTGGAATTTTTGTTTCCCACCTTTCGGAACTGATACTTGAAAATACCGAAGCAGAAGTCAGAGTAGATGGAATTGAGGCAGAAGGGCTGGATTCTCATCTTGAACTGATCGTAAACCGAAATCCCATATACAACCATGTTGCACGAAGCACTCCCGAATTGATTGTGGAAAGGCTGCTCAGGAAGACTACAGGAAAAGAACGGGATTTCTATACCCATTTAAAGGGTAAATTTAAAACTAACTTAAAAGCTGACTTTCGAGAGAAATAGAAACATCTTCTAAAATAAATTAACCAAAGTTTGTATGAATGTTTTCAATCTTTTCTTATAATTGTTTATTACTTTCTTCTTTTTGAACTCTCGGACTTTTATCTTTTAGCGTTTTATCTAATTGTTGTTAAGAGATAATGTTATAAATCTTTAGTTCTATATAGTAGTTAGTTAGCTGGGGTTCTGGAAAATCCTGAAAATTTTGTTGATCCAAAAGAATATATAGGTGTTAGTGTCAATGCATCTCCGATCAATGAATAAGGAGACTTGCCTTCCCTGATGAAGGAAACGAAAATTCTAGCCGGCTAAAGGGGTTAATATTTGATTCAAGGGAAACTCCCTTAAAAAACGACATGCGGTTATTTGAATGGATCAGGGAACTATCTTCTTTTTAACCCAGTAAAACCAGTTGATTATCAGGTAATGAAATTTAATTATGAAACACAGAGATCTTATAAGATTTTCTATTATTTTTGAGGACGGATCTGAAGAAGTACAAAACCCAGATCACGTGTGATAACAATGGAGCGTAACTTCCCAATTCGGTGGGCAGATTTTGATAGGTTAGTTATGGACAATATTGAAGGGGCTCGGGCAGAGGTTTCCGGCATGCCTGATCTGAGCGACCCCTGTCTATATACAGACCGTGAATACAGCTGGCTCCAGTTCAATGATAGGGTATTAGAAGAAGCTTTCGACGAGCGCAATCCCCTACTTGATAGAGTCAAGTTCCTTTCCATTTTTGGGAGCAATCTTGACGAGTTTTTTATGGTCAGGGTTTCAGGAATTCAGAAAAGAATAGTGGAAGGAGTAAAGGATGACCGGGCAGATGAGCTGGCTCAGCAGCAGCTTCGTATCATCCGGGAAGAGCTTCTCAGGCAGCTTCCTCTCAATGACAGTTGCTGGAACGAAGTGCTTGAGCCGGCTCTCAGAGAAAAAGGAATTAAAGTTACAAACTATTTTGAACTGTCTGGGGAGGAAAGGGAAAAGCTCAGAGATTACTTTGAGAGAAACATTTTTCCTTTACTTACCCCTCTGGGCTTTGATTCGGGGCATCCTTTTCCCCACATTTCAAACCTGAGCCTTAACCTGGCAGTACTCATTGACGATCCGGACTACGGGGAGCGTTTTGCCAGAGTCAAAATCCCCCCGATATTCACGAGGTTGATTGCAGTTCCTGACAATGGTCAGGAAAGAATAACTTCCAATTTTGAGGAGTTAAAAACAGGGCTTTTCGTTTGGATTGAACAGCTTATTGCTGCAAATCTTGATCTCCTGTTTCCTGGACAGCGTATCCTTGGAGCTTACCCATTCCGGGTCACGCGAGATGCAGATCTAGGATTCGATGAGGACGGGGATAAAGACCTTCTGACAGCTGTAAAGCAGAGAGTTGGAAGAAACTATTTTGGGCCAGCTGTTAGACTTGAGACCGACAATACAATGCCCCCTAGAGTTTCTGATATCCTTCTTAAGAACCTGGATCTTACTGCTTCCTTGATGTTCAGGTCGGCAGCCCCTCTGGGTCTCTCAAGCCTGATGAAACTTGCGCAGATTAACCGTCCGGAAATTAAGTACAAGCCTTTAGAACCGAAAAAACATCCCCGTCTGGTTGAAAAAGAAAAAATTTTTGCGGTTCTGAAAAAGAGAGATGTACTTCTCTACCACCCCTATGACAGTTTCGAATCGGTAATTGATTTCGTAGAAGAAGCTGCTGATGATCCGGATGTCCTGGCAATCAAAATGACTTTATACAGAGTAGATGACAATTCCAGGATTATTCAGGCCCTTATGAAGGCTGCAGACCGAAAAAAGCAGGTGGCGGTCCTGGTGGAGCTTAAAGCTCGCTTTGACGAAGAGAACAACATAGGCTGGGCAAAAGAACTTGAGCGTAAAGGCGTTCACGTAGCCTATGGCTTCCCAGGGCGCAAAACCCATGCCAAGATGTGCCTTGTGGTTAGGGCTGAAAATGAAGGTATCAGATATTATGTGCACATGAGCACAGGAAACTATAACGCTGTGACAGGAAAGCTCTATACCGACTTCGGCTACCTGACAAGTGACTCATTCATAGGTAAAGATATCTCTGACCTTTTTAATGCCCTTACAGGTTATTCGAGAAAGGACCATTATATCAAGCTGCTTGTAGCCCCCCAGACACTCAGGCACCAGATTCTGGAGCGTATCAGGCGTGAGATTGACCTGCACGAGAAGTACGGAAATGGACACCTGATCTTCAAGATGAATTCTCTTGTGGATTACCAGTGCATCCGGGAACTATACAGGGCTTCCCGCGTCGGAGTAAAGGTAGACCTTCTTATCAGGGGAATCTGCTGCCTCAGACCCGGCATCTATGGGCTCAGTGAAAATATCAGGGTCACTTCAATAGTTGGCCGTTTTCTGGAGCACTCCAGGGTATACTACTTTAGAAACGACGGAAAAGAAGAAATCTTTATTGGCAGTGCCGATCTCATGCCGCGCAACCTGGACAACAGGGTAGAAATCCTCTTTCCAGTATCTGCCGAATATATTCCTATCGTTAGGGAAGTTATCCTCGGTACCCAACTTAAGGATAATGTAAAAGCTCGCCTGTTGCTTCCTAACGGCAAGACAGAAAGGATCTACCCGCAGCCCGAAGAAGAAGAACTGGATTCCCAGCTGTGGATGCTTGAAAATACTGGAAGCTGGGATCTGAGTCGTCAGAAAAGCTGAAAAAGAAAAATTTTCCCTTTTTCTTTTTTGTTTATTGTCGTTCTCTTTTTTCTTTTTTGCTACATTTTTCTATTTTTGTTGTCACTTTCCCTTATTATCCATATTATTCCATTTGTCCATACGGGATCTGCTTTTGGTCTCCATTACCTGCATTTTTATTTTCTTCTTGTTTCCCTCAATGTTTCCCCTTTTACAACTTCAGATGGGCAGATTTTTTGAACTCACAATTTTATATATAGAGGAGTAAACAAGGAGATTACAAATCTGAGAAATAAACATCAAATAGAATAAAAATCAGAATGGATATTGTAAGATTTACTGTAGGAATCTTGACCCCTTCAAGGAAAACGAAAGACGGGGCTTTCAGGTGGTAGTCAATGGAACTCGAGAAAACTTCCGACGGCAGGGTTGTTGCATTTATCGATATCGGGACTAACTCGATCCGTCTCCTCTTGGTCCGGATTAATCCCAATGGATCTTTCCAGCCCCTTACCAAGCAGAAGGAAACAGTCCGGCTTGGTGATAAGGAATTCATAGATCGAATTTTGCAGCCGCAGGCGATCGAGCGCGCAGTTATTGTCTGTAAAAAATTCATGGAACTTGCCAGAGCCTACCGGGCAGAAGAAGTCGTAGCAGTAGCTACCTCGGCGACACGGGATGCGAGCAATAAGGTTCAACTTCTCGAAATGTTGAAAAAAGAGGCAAACCTGGAGGTCTGCACGATTTCAGGAATGGAAGAAGCCCGGCTGATCTACCTTGGGGTCTCAAGTGGGCTTCGGCTAGGGTACTTAAAAGCCCTGTTCATTGATATCGGAGGTGGAAGTACCGAAGTATCAGTTGGGGACCAGAGGCATTGTTACTTCCTTGACTCCCTTAACCTTGGAGCCGTTCGTCTGACAAATATGTTTCTCCCGGATGAGACAGGCCCCGTTTCCGAAGAACAGTATGAACAGATTAAAACCTATATCCGGCGCGAGGCATCGGATGTAACAAAAGAGCTTTCCAAATACACGGTAAGCTGTGTGGTTGGAAGTTCAGGGACAATAGAAAACCTTGCCAGGATTGCTTTTGTTTATCTGCGCGGGACAGCACATGAAAGCTATGAGAAACTGGAGTATGAACATCTGAAGAAGATTGTCAGGGCTATGTCCGCCCTGCCCCTTGAAGAGCGGCGCAAGTTTCCTGGGATCAATGCTCAGAGGGCGGATATTATCATCTCAGGGGCTGCAATTATCGAGACTTTTATGGAGGAACTGGGGCTTTCCGAAATCAGGGTCAGTAAATACGGGCTGAGAGAAGGACTGCTCGTAGATTACATTTCAAAGAGTGAGTTTTCCTACATGATTACCCAGATGTCTGTAAGAAAGCGCAGCATTATGCAGCTTGGACTTACCTGCAACTTCGACGAGGAACATGCCCATACCGTCACCAGACTGGCTCTAGAACTCTTTGACAGTATTCAGGCGCTTGGAATCTATGAGTTCAGGGAAGGGGAAAGAGAGCTTCTTGAGTACGGTTCGACTCTGCACGACATCGGGACATTTCTTTCCTACGACACCCATCAGGCCCATGCTTATCACCTTATAAGGGAGAGCAACCTTCCAGGTTTTCAGCCTGAAGAAATCGAAATCATTGCAAACCTTGCCTATTTTCACAGGAAAAACACTCCGAAGAAGAAACATCCCAATCTCACAGGACTTAATAAAGATGCAATAAATAGCATTAAGGTCCTGAGTGCCCTTCTCCGCATAGCAGAAGGTCTTGACCGTTCCCATACCTGTATTGTTTCCCATGTTCGATTCTACATTGCCTCTACCGACAGCCTGGTTCTTGAAATGCACGCTCAGCGAGAGTGCCAGCTAGAGATATGGGAGGTAGAGAAGCAGAAAAAATATTTCAAGAAAATCTTTGGGTACGGTCTCCAATCCAAAGTTCTTATAGAACAGGGCGCAGAAGCTCCTTTAGTTCTTGAAGGAAATGCAGAACTGGAGGACACTCCTGAAGTTAAAATATCCTCAAAAAATTAAGAGATTCTCAATTAAAATTGAGTGAGTTTTTCGGGAAAAAACTCGGTAAAAATCATGCAGGATTTTCGTACAGGCTTTTGATTGCGCTTTCAATCCTTCCCCTGAACTCTCCATTCCGTATTTTTTCCCAGGCTTCAGGGAATTTATCGAGTAGCATTTGAAGTTCTTCTTCCCTATATTCGCGATAGGCTTCAATTCCTTCCATACATTCGGAGAACGCTTCTTTCCCGGAGATTTTCCCATCTTCGACAGAGCCCAATTTCCCGGTTCCTAGGCAGGAGCCCAGCAGACCAACTTCAACTATTGCGTCATGCAGGTTCCCCAGATGGTCCTGGAGATTTTTGAACTCTGTTATCAAGGCTTTTGCATCTTCTCCAAGCACGCCCTCAAAGAACTCAAGAGTATAACGCATCCCCTTTGCTGCAATCCTGAGCCTGTGCAGGCGGCCCACAGGAAGGTAAGGTCCTTCTACCCATTCGGAGTAAGCGTTAATGTCAGCCAAGCGTGCATAAAGTATCGAAGGAAGCACATCCCTTACCCTGTGGGGCAAAGCATCATATTTTTTGTTAGTTGCCTGGAGAGTCAGAGTTTCGGGAGAGGTAAGAGCATCCGAAAAATCCTTCTTGAAACGGCTATACTTTTCGCTGTCTAGATAATCAAGCATGTCTTTCCTGGCTTTTTCTCTCTCCTTTTCAAGTAATGCAAAAAGCGGGTCCAGATCGTGTTCATGCCCTGAAGGAAGGGTTTTCAAGTATTTTTCCGCTTTTTCCTGGAAAACATCCAGATCCCTGACCTTCCCAAGTGAGCCAAGTGTTCTCTTGAGCCCTTTAAGATGGGGCTCCAGCTTTTCGGAATCAAGATAAGCCTCAAAGACTTTCGCTGCTGCCCTTATCCTTCGGACTGCAACGCGCATATCATGCACTTCCTCGATTTCTTCTCCTTTTATGGTTCCCTTTTCATGTGAGAGCATACAGGAGAATTGAAAGGAAATTATCCTGCAGGCAAGCCAGGCCATGGAGTCTATGGGTTTGACAGTCACCTTTTTCGATGAGATACATTTTTTCTTTTCTGACTTTTTTTCCTTCCCGATTTCTTTCTTTGTTCTAAATCCTTCTTCGGTTCCTACTTTTTCTTCCTCAGAAACCTGCGTGAATAGGAGTTTCCTTCCGAAGAGAGATTTCCAGAGTTCACTTTTTCTCTCAGTTATCTTTGCAGCTTTTTTAGTCTCAACTCCTATTACTTCTATCTCAAGAGCATCTCCAAGCTGTCTTATCATTCCTGGCCGGGCTTCGTATGGAGATTCGAAAAGGTCTGCAATTCGCATGATAGCCGCAAGCATAAGGGCTTTATTCTGGAAACCTGGAGGCAGTTTAGTATGGGAGCTTTTAAGGATCGAAATAATATTTTTGTCACTTATGTATGGGTTCTGAAGTTTTGTGATAAGGTCAAGCATTAGAATTTCATGGAGCTTGAGTCCTTTTATGGGATGCGTTAGAAAAATTTCCCCGCTCATGCGAGTTTTTTCTTCAGAAAATACCGAACTGCCGACGTCCTTCAGGAAGGCGGCAAGGCCAAGAAGTTTTCTCTCTTCCTGCTCCATTCTGTGACATGTAAATAGCCCATCAAAAAGAGTAAAAGCATGATCTCTGGCATTTTCTGCCCTTTTTTCATCTGCTCCGTAATATTCAAGAAGGCTTTCTGCGTTCCATTCGTTAAATTCTATCCTTTTATTTTCTTTTTTTAAAGCACAGCTTGTAGACTGGAGATAGAAAGTCTGGTCTTTGTTTTTATCCGTTGTAAAAGGAAAAATAGAAAGCCTTTCTTTTTTAAACTTTGAGTACAGGGCTTCTATCTTGGTTTGAGGGACTTTCAGAAGGAAACTCAGTTCAGCACAGGTTTTGCCTTCATCAAAAGCCAGGAGAATTTTAGCCTGCTTTCCGTATACGTTTTTCTGATCTACAAGTTGTGCACAAAAGGCTTTTTCTGTCAGGCTGAGGAAGGTTTTCTCAGGAAGATTATCCATGAAAATGGAAGCTCTCTCAAACTTGGAAAAAGGACTTTCGGCCAGGTTGTAGTGCTTGAGCAGGAAACCCCGAATAGTTTCCAGGTCTTCAAAAGTTCCTTCGCTTTGAAGTTCTACTTCAAATTCATTATAGCGCTTTTCTCTGCCCTCACTTTTCAGATTCACTCTATCAAGGTAAGTTTTGGCTAGAATTTTTTCCCCCATTTTCACCTGGCGTATAATCCTTTTCTGTTTGAGGGACAGGAGGGGAAAAAGGTCAAGTCCTGCAGTAAATTCGAAAATCATGTTTCTGACACGGGAATCAGAGCACTCAAGCACAGACGCCTCTTCAGGCAGAAAACTGACAAATTCTTCTCTTCTATGAGTTCCATCTTCGAAGCCCCCCAGGCTTTTAATAGTTACCCAGCTGCCATTCTCCCCCAGCGCTTTTCTAACTCGCAGGTAGTATCCTGCAGCCATAATGGATCTGTTCTCAGTATCAAGAAAAGTATCCTCAATTAACTGGGTTTCGGCTTCAGAAAGGACGTATGAAGCAAGCCCAGAAAGGTTTTCAAGTGCCTGAAAATCTGTCTCTTCCGTTACCAGAAATTTAGATTCTATTTCCATACTCCTTTTCCCCTGAATGTACACCTTAATACACGTCGTTATTCTGTTTATTTTCATTTATTCTTCTAAGGTCGTTTTTTGCCTTTACAGCATTAATCTATACTCGTTGTTCTTTTATCGTTTTTGCGGATGAAACAACATAGGAATGTTAATTCCAAAAAGCTAAAATGCAGTAAAACATATCTATTAAAAATTTAAAAAGAAAAATAGATATATTCATCAAAAATTTAGCTTATTTATATTAAATGCTGGCCTCAATCTTTAGAGATCTTCCCATCCAAAATGCGGAACTTATCTTACTTCCTTTCTCTATTAATCCTTTAAGCTCCGCTCCAGCAAAACATGCTTTCACAGCCCCTTCCTTTCAATATCATTCAATAATATACATATGGAGCAACTTCCCTTGACAGGTAATGACATTTTACTCTGGGATGAGACCCTATTTAAGGACCTTTCCGTGCTTGAGCCTGACTATCTTCCGGAATATTTCCCCCATAGGGAGGCACAATTAAACTCTATAAGGTTTGCGTTCAGGCCAGCCCTGCGCGGCATGCGTCCTCTGAATTGTTTGCTGGTAGGCCCTCCCGGAACAGGAAAGACCAGCGCAGTTATGAAAGTGTTCAAAGAAGTTGAGGCTCATGCTTCAAGTGTTGTTGCTGTTAAAGTCAATTGCCAGATTGATTCCACACGCTTTGCGGTAATCTCAAGGATTTACAGAAAACTTTTCGGGATCTCTCCTCCTAATTCTGGAATTGCATTTCGTAAGATCTTCGAAACCGTTGTTAATTTCCTTGTCTCGTCAGAAAAGGTTTTGCTTGTTGCCCTTGATGACCTCAATTATCTCTGTTACGAAGGGCATGCCAATGAAGTGATGTACTCCCTGCTCAGGGCTCATGAGCAGTATCCTGGAGCTAAAATCGGGGTAATCGGGATTGTAAATGACACATCCGATCTCTATTGTATAGATTCAAGGGTTAATTCGGTTTTTCTGCCGGAAGAGATCTCTTTTCCAAGATACGGGTACAAGGAAATTCTCGATATTCTCAAGGACAGGGTAAAATACGGCTTTTATCCGAAGGTAATTTCTGATGAATTACTGGAACTTGTAGTCTCATATGTCGAAAAGACAGGAGATCTCAGGGTTGGGATTGATCTTCTTAAGCGTTCCGGTTTTAATGCCGAACGCAGGGGAAGCCGTACGATCTCCTCTGCAGATATAGAAAAAGCTTATGAAGCATCCAAATTGCTTCATCTTTGCAGGGGCATAAGTCTCCTATCAGATCCTGAAAAACATTTACTCGAGTTAATAGCAAGAAAAGGAGAGGTCCAGGCAGGTGAGCTGTATAAGTCCTTCCATGAACTGACACAGCTTGGATATACCCGTTTTTACGGAATGGTCAACCGGCTCCAGGTGCTTAACTACGTTGATGCGGATTTTACGGGGAAGGGACAGAGAGGCAGAACCAGAATCATAAAAACAAAGTATGAGGCAGAGGATATCCTTAACTGTCTTGAAAAAAGCTGAATAGAGGTTTTGAAGAAATTTCCGAATTTCAGAAAAATAAAAGGCCTGAAAAAGAGAAAAGAGATTCACATGGATTTCCGGTGAGAGTCCGGAAAAGATGTTTTTCAGGCTTGAATCTTTTTCGAGACTAAAAAGGTTAAGAAAGCACAGCTTGAAGACCGTACTTCTTCCAGTTTAGCCCGAATTGATTTCAGAAATTCTTTTTTGGAATTACATCATTCCTGGGGGCATTCCGCCCATTCCTGGCATTCCGCCCATTCCCGGAGGCATTCCGCCCATACCTTCTTCAGGGCCGGCTGAACGGGTAGAAGCTATAATATCGTCGATCCTGAGGATCATAACTGCGGATTCGGTAGCTGCGTTGATGACCTGGGTCTTGACTCTGAGAGGCTCAACTACGAATTCCTCCCACATGTCAACAACCTTGCCTTCGAAAACGTTAAGTCCTGCAGTTTTTATACCCTTCTCGTGCTGGGAGCGCAACTCCATGAGCATGTCAATGGGGTCGAGTCCGGCATTTTCTGCAAGAGTTCTCGGAATAACTTCGAGAGCTTCGGCATAGGCCTTGACTGCAAGCTGTTCTCTGCCTTCAAGTGTTGCTGCGTATTCCTGGAGCCTGAGTGCAACTTCAACTTCAGGAGAGCCGCCGCCGGCAACGATCTTCCCATCCTCGATTACAACTGCTACCACACGGAGAGCATCTTCAAGAGCGCTGGTGACACTGTCAACTACATGCTCTGTGCCGCCGCGCAGCAGGATGGTCACAGCTTTCGGGTTGTGGCAACCTGTGACAAAGGTCATGCTGTCTCCACCGACCTTCTTCTCTTCCACGAGTCCTGCGTATCCAAGATCTTCAGGAACGATCTCATCCATATTGGTAATGAGTTTGCCGCCTGTTGCTCTTGCGAGTTTTTCCATATCGCTCTTCTTAACCCTGCGGACAGCAAAAATTCCTGCCTTTGCAAGATAGTGCTGGGCAAGATCTTCAATTCCTTTCTGGCAGAAGACAACATTTGCCCCGCTACCGATGACCTTCTGGACGATTCTCTTGAGCATCTGTTCTTCCTGGTCAAGGAAGGATTGGAGCTGGTCAGGAGAAGTGATAGAGATTTCAGCATCTACTTCGGTGTCCTTGAGTTCGATTGCGGAGTTAAGGAGAATGATCTTTGCATCTTTAACCTTTTGAGGCATATTGGTGTGGATTCTTTCCTTATCAATGATCATGCCCTTAATAAGTTCGGAATCTTCCACCTTGCCGCCGACCTTCTTAACAACATTGATGTTATCCCTATCAACGCTGTTCTTTCCGTTTGTGTCCACAACGCTTACGACAGCATCAACTGCGATATTGGAGAGAAGTTTTTTGGAAGACTCTGCACCCTTTCCGGTCATTGCGGTTTCAGCGATGCTGACTAGCAAGTCCCGGTTGGATATTTCTACAGTCATTGCAAGGGAGTTCAGGACTTCCACGGCTTTTTCAGCTGCAAGTCTGTACCCTGATGCGATAATTGTCGGGTGGATTTCCTGCTCGATTAAGTCCTCGGCTTTCTTTAAGAGTTCGCCTGCGACCACAGCTGCACTGGTAGTCCCGTCCCCTACTTGTTCGTCCTGGGTTTTGGCTACTTCTACTACCATCTTTGCTGCAGGGTGTTCGATGTCCATCTCTTTCAGAATGGTTGCCCCGTCGTTCGTAATGACCACATCTCCCATGGAATCCACGAGCATTTTGTCCATGCCCTTGGGACCGAGGGTTGTTCTGACTGCTTCTGCTACTGCTTTTGCAGCCATGATGTTATTACTCTGGGCATCCCTGCCTCTAGTTCGTTTACTTCCTTCTTTTAAAATGAATATTGGCTGTCCTGCCATGATTTAATCCTCCATTAGTGTGAGTTTGGAAATAGTTCTGTAATTAAAATCGCATTTTACATGTTTGTACTTCTATATAAACTCATCCCACTGAAACCAGTGAGATATAGGGATTTTGAGTAGGGGCTTTTCTCAAGAATAGCTGAGATAAATCGATGGCTATACCGGTTTTTTCGCAGACCTGTGAAGTGCCGGCTGTGAACAAGCTCGATTTAAAATTTTAACTTTTACTTTAGTTTATTGGAGATATTTGCGGTTTTTGTTTGCTTGGAAGGGCGCAACTCTTAAAAACAGATGTAAATGTAAGATGAGTATCCAAAATAAATAATGCTGTTGTTTAACCCGCCGCTGTTTTTTTGAAGTACGGCTATTTATATTACGAAGCGTAAAACCCCTGAGTCTTTAGCTCAGGGGATATAAGCGTCAACTTCAACCCTGGTTCCGTATATAATATTCTGCTGCCTTTTTACTAACATTTCCGATTGTAGAAGCAAAATATCCATCACTCCATAACGTATTTTCATTCCAATAGTATTTTCTCAAATATTCCTTTTGAGTTTTCCATAACCTAATAGTTGACTCTTGTTTTAATCTTCTAACAATCGAAAGAACATTAACTTTATGTTCGCTCTTAATCAAGAAATGGATATGATCTTCGTCTGTCTCCATTTCGAGGATCTTAAAATCAGATTCCTTCGATTTACCGTCTCTATTCCGGTTATAAGGAAAAGATTTGAAGCCGATTTTGCTGGAAAATCGATAGCTTTCAGGCAAAATAGCTCCTTAACAGGTGACCAATGAGATTCTCTTAAATTTATACTCTACACATTTAAGGCTTTGAAGATGGATACTATAAATTAACTAACTCATCTTTCAATTAATCCAGTTCGAAGGGGGTTGAGAAATTGATGTCACTTTTTAATGATAGGGCAGATGCCGGAAAAAAGCTGGCGAAAAAACTTTCAGAGTATGCAAACCGTTCAGATGTAATTATACTGGCACTTCCTCGCGGAGGGGTCCCGGTTGCTTTTGAAGTTGCAAAGGAACTGAATGTAAAAATGGACGTTTTTATAGTACGAAAATTAGGAGTACCAGGGAACGAAGAACTGGCAATGGGAGCGATCGCTTCTGACAACACTCGTGTATTGAATGAAGACGTTATAAGGTCTTTCCAGATACCTCAGAGTGTAATCGACGAGGTAGCTGTTAATGAACTTAGAGAGTTGGAACGCAGGGAGCGTCTCTATCGTGGGAACCGTCCGAAGCCAGATATAAGTGGTTCGACTGTTATTTTGATAGATGATGGGCTTGCAACAGGTGCAACGATGCGTGCAGCTGCTGCTGCTGTTAAAACTAAAAACCCGGCTAAAATAGTTATTGCAGTTCCTACAGCGGCGTCTGATACTTGTAGTGCCTTTGAGAATGAAGTAGATAAGACTATATGTGTTGCTACCCCGGAACCTTTTTATGGTGTAGGTGCCTGGTATGAAGACTTCAGTCAAACTACTGATAAGGAAGTTTGCGAATTATTAAACAAAGCCGCGAAAATTAAACCAAAGTAATAATTACAGTAAAATTACAGTAAATTTGCTATTCACAGGTGAACTTATCTGGGGGGTCAATATGAAAGAATCATCGGGTAAAAGCAAAAATAATAGTGAAATTCGAATCCCAATTAATTCGATTACTCTTGAAGGAAATCTCATTATTCCTGAAGGAGCGAAGGGAATTGTTGTTTTTGCACATGGAAGTGGGAGCAGTCGCCATAGCTCACGGAATCAATATGTTGCACGGGAACTTCAGAAAGAAGGCCTTGGAACACTGCTATTTGATTTATTGACAGCTGATGAAGGAAGAATTGACATGGTAACGGCTCATCTCAGGTTTGATATTGATCTTCTTGCAAATCGGCTTGTTGATGTAACAAACTGGCTTTTAAATAATCCTGACACTGAGAATCTTAACATTGGTTATTTTGGTGCCAGTACGGGGGCGGCAGCTGCACTTATAGCTGCAAAAGAGCATTCGAAATCAGTAAAAGCAGTCGTTTCCAGAGGAGGAAGGCCTGATTTAGCTGAAAAAGCTCTGCCTGGTGTAAAAGCACCAACATTGTTTATTGTGGGTGGAGAGGATTTTCAAGTAATAGATATGAATCAATGGGCATTTGACAGATTAACCGTAAAAGAAAAACAACTCAAGATTGTTCCAGGAGCAACCCATCTTTTTGAAGAAGCGGGGACATTAGAAGAAGTCGCATATCTAGCTGGGGAATGGTTTAAAAGATACCTGTAAATGAGACAACCTTGGCTATACACAGCCATGTTAATAATTTTTAGATCCTTATCAAAAATTGCCAACAAAGATTGGAAACCGTACTGTGATCCACTCTGATAAAATATTGGTCGGAGAAAAATTCGCAAATTACGTAAATAATCTTATCGTTAGTTGTTGCCTTCTCGAAAAGAGAGTAACCCTTTTAGCTGACGAATACTTCACAGAACCTTCAATACAAAAATTGGCTCTCCGGTGTTTCGTGTGGATATCATCACAAAAACCAATGCGGGTAAATTGAAAAAGCATCTTATCCATAAGGAATAGCGAAGAGCCTATCTTTCTGTTCTCTTGGAGCAACAAATCAAAATGAGCGTGCCAGCTTTTTTGTGAAGAGACGGTTTATGCAACTATTTCCATGCTGTGTATTATTTGAGACTAAAAAAGTATAAAAAAGGAAGGATTTTCGCTGTTTCGAGTTGATATCCTAATAGGACTTACGCGGTTGAACTAAAAAACAATAGCAGGAGATCTCAAATCGTCGAACTTACAATATTTGTGAAAGACCTGTTCATGCTTATTTTGCTCCTTAACTGCATAAGTCCTATCAAGAAAGACCCTCTAATAAATATTAAACTTTTTATTATGTTAAGGATCTCAATGCCTCTGTAGTTCGACATAGGACTGTTTAAATGAGTCGTTATCGGTCTACATTTCATAGCCAGCTTAGTCCGTGGTCCGACTTGTCAATAGTTGAAAAGTCCAATCGTTGACGAAATAACTGTTCAAGCACAATTACAGTCGTCGCCTAACCAATCGTTGTTCCAATCATCGCCTAACCAATCGTTGTTCCAATCGTTGCCCCAACCCTCGTTATTACCGTTGCCGCCCCTCAAGTTGCCAAACATATTTTTGTCTGCGAAGTCTAACAAACGGTTGCCTAATTCTGTGTTTTGCTTTTCCGTAAGTTTGTTATCACCTTTATCGCTGGCCAACTTGTTCTTGACGTTTTTCGTAGAACAGGCGCTTGCTGACGCAGCCGTAAATGATACCACAAGAAAGACTGCCAGTAAAATAGCGAGTGCCTTTTTTATTTTGTCAAATGTTTGTTTTCTCATCTGTCGACTCTCCTGTATTTTTTCTCAATTGATACAATTTCAATGCTATTAGTTTTTCAATCCACTTTCTATGGGCAAATACACTCATTTTACCAATTAATCATCCACATCCATTTCTGGAAGACTCTGCCATTATTATAATTCTATTGTTTTGTATTTGCCGTTGAACGTGATTTTTAATTGTATCACTAGTGTATTATTATCCAGAGAATATAATAATTAAAGAAATATTAATTAGGATCTATACATCGAGAATTATATATAAGAAACCGATATTAATTAAAACCCGGTGTTCTCTAGTCTGATTTCCATATATGTCTACAACGATGGGATTTATTACAGCAAATTCTCATCAAATATGTTATTTTTTCCTTAATTTCTCTAAGTCTGTAATTTGAGTTCCTGTGTCTTCAGTTAAGCGAGGACTCATGATAAATTGTCTATTTCTACAATAGCTCTCAAAAATATTCATTAATCTAATGTTGGATAAAAGGCAACGATTTCAGTTTTGATGTTCGAAAGTAAGGGCTAATTTTTGCTCAAATTCTGATCATGAATCAGCCGCTATACCGCCAAGACACAACGCTTTTAAACTTGATTTTGCACCTCAAATGCGTATAGTCCTCTAATAGCTAAAAAATAATTAAACAAGGTTAAAACATGGAAAAAATTATGCCAGTATTATTTGTAGGTCATGGTTCACCCATGAACGCCATCGAAGACAATGAGTTTACAAGCAGTTGGATAAATATTTCCAAAAAATTCCAAAACCTAAAGCAATACTGGCAATATCCGCACACTATGACAGACAGGATACGAGTGTTACTTCAAACGAGAGACTTAAAATAACCACGATTTTTATGGATTTCCACAAGAATTATATGACCAAAAATATGATTGTCCTGGTTCAAAGAAACTGATTATAAGTAAAAGACCTGGTTAAAGAGGTCAATCTTGATACTAAATGGGCGTTGATCATGGAGTGGTGTGTACTTTCTAAGATGTATCCTGATGCTGAAATTCCTGTAGTTGAACTGAGTATAAATCGAAAACGTAGGAATGGTTAAAAACAACTTCAAGTTTTCACTTTGGGATAGCTCTATAATTCATTTTCCCAAATAATCATCAGAGAAAATATAGGTGAAAGAAATATTGAAATTATATTTTCGTCATTCCTTAGTATGCAACAGCATTAGAACTGGGAACGAAACTCTATAAATTAAGAGAAGAAGCAATTGTTATCTTTTGCACTGGAAACATCGTGCATAATCTAACGATAGCAAGAATGTCCGGAAGTCCATATAAATGGGCAATAAGTTTTGATGAAAAAGTGAAAAAGTTTGTTACAGCCAGAGATTATCTAAAACTGGTAAATTATGAGTTAATTGGAGAAGATGCATTATTATCTGTCAATTCCGCTGAACATTATTTCCCTTTAATATATTCTCTTGGCGCAACAAATCAAAATGAGCGTGCAAGCTTTTTTTGTGAAAAGATAATTTATGCAACTATTTCCATGTTGTGTATATTATTTGAAAGTTCATCTTAAAACTCAAAATCTGTTTCTTGACTCTTATAGTTCGAATAATCTATCAAGTTCTCGACAAGAAAGCAATCCTGGTAAAAGTATAAAGCCTTCGGAGGGACTTGAACGAAAGACCCTCTCCTCTTGCATATTACAAATTATCCTTGAGTCGAGGGTCTCACGTCTTATTTACATAAGTTTGGAATGCACTGAGGGTAGCCTTCTATTTGACACTTTTAAATATATCAGTTACAAGGCCAGCAAGCCGTTGAGCCCGATGCCAAGATCATTACAACCGCTCCAGCATTCGAACCCATCATTTTTGAACGCAGCGAAACATTCCTGCCATGTAGGACCGGCGCATTTCTTTAAACAGCAGTGATGGACACAATCCCAACCACAGCCGCAATTAGGGCCGCAAACATGGGCGCAATTGCAAGTCGGGCAATGATAGCCGCAACCGCAACTTGGGGCACAATTTGGTGCGCTGCTCGGAGCGAAATCCCCGATCCAACCCGGTACCGCTGCACTCACAGACGCAGCGGACAATGATAATACAAACAAAACAGCCAGTAAAACACCAACTGTCTTTTTTACGATTTGTTTTCCCATATATTTTCACTCTCCCAATTTTTGTTTAAGTTGATACAATTATAAAAATGTGTTTTTAAGCCACTTCCCATCGACAGAAGCACTTCGTAGGTATTGTTCCACCAATTAATTCCCAGTTTTGCGTTTTTAGAGAACAGCACGCTGTTAAAAGTTAGCTTATTTATATCTGTAGATCGGAAGACTTAATAATTGTATTATACAGATATTATTAGTCAAACAATATAATTTATAGCGAAATTTAATTTAGAAACACATATATTTTTTAATTATAGCTAAATTAGCTTAATTTTTCCAACAAAAGTTTAATTAAATATTCATTCGATTAATTTTACTAACAAATGGGTATAATTATTCTTTTAGGAGGATTAAAATCCCCCGTTCTCAATCCTTGATAAACGTTCGAATATTGTGAATCATGTCGAATAATTAGGAATTATTTTTGATACGAGATTTAAGTTCACAAAACTACGTTGATTGTCAAGTATTTGATTAGTTATGCAAAAACAACAAGGATTTTGATTCAGGCCGTCAAAAAAGGAGTCTTATTTCTTATCAGGGTCAGTCAGATAACTTTCTCTAAGAGCCTGTCTTAAAATTCAAACCATTTCTCCAATTGGATAATAGGCAACGTTAGGATTTTTCGTACACTTCCCCTGTTTACGAATTAAGAATATAAGCAAAACAACAACGGGGGGAACTATGCAATTAGGATATTTTACAAAAAATGGGTTTCAGAATTGATACAGGATTTGCTCTGCAGGGTTAATGGGTTATCCCTAGAAGTTGCAACTCATCAATGAGAACTGCAGAAATGATTTAGAAAATAGTTAATACATTTCTATGTTCTGAAATGATATGCCGATACTAATCCGCCCACCATGAAGAGAAGCCCAATAGTAAAAACAGCACGTGTAATGAGACTGTATATTGATCGAATACAGAATCAAACCAGTACAATCGCAAAAAAAGCTAAAATACCAAAAACATCTTTAATTAAGCTCACCGTAAAATAAATCCCTCTTTCTATTTACAAATATGCCACCATTTTTTTCTTATCTCTCGGTGCTTCAATTGACTTTGTGTTAGAAAATTGATACTTTGAGCTGGAAGCCTAGACAGATTGAGGCACTAAGGGGATACACAAAAATTAGCTCTCCCACGAATCTCCATTTAGAGTGTTTGTTTCCCAAGCAAACTGCCTATTACATGATAATGCTACTTGATAAACCCCATATGGCACCTGAAAAAATGCGTAATTAAAACAAAAACGAGAATCCCTTTTAGCAATTCCTTAGGAATGACAAAAATATAATTTCAAGTATTTCTGTCACCGATATTCTCTCTGATGATTATTTGGGGAAATGGGATTATAGAGCCATTCCCAAAGTGAAAACTTGAAGTTATTTTTAACTATTCCTTAAAAATTTTCAATGCCCATAAAACTATAATTACATTACTAAAAAAATAATTTCAGTTAAAATATTCCAATATTGGTCTACAAAACTTTAAAACAGGTATTAAATAAAAATAAACTATAGGTATTTATATTCAGAAATGAATTTGTGTCACAAAGCTTCATTTTATAACTCAGGAGTTCGAGGTGATTGTTTGAAGAAATATACGTATCACATTTTCTTTGTTTTGCTGGCTACATTAATAGTAGCTGGATGTTCAGGGTCAAGTAATGATACTGCTCCTTATACCCAAAATAATTCATCTCAGATTAAAGCAAGTCCGCAAAATTCCACTAACAGTGTTACATATCAAGATGCTGAATGGGTAAATGATGTTGAGAATAATAGAGATTTAATAAATGCTGATTTAAACAAGAGTACACATGCAACAATAATATCAGATTACAAAACACTAGCTACATCTGGAAAAAATTTATTTAATGACTCACAAAATGCATTAAACCAAAGTAACCAGTTTAGTGTATCTCCTGTATATAAAAATGCACAGAAAGAATGGAAATTAAGTCTTGAAAATGTAAGCAATGTAGGAAAATATGCAATATTGGTCGCAAATGATGGTGAAAATGAGTCAGTTACTCAATCTGTTATGAATGAAGATATTAAAAAGATGGCATTTTATTATAATTCAGCTGTATTTCATTCACAAAGAGCAAGAATTTGCATAAAGAGTGCTCAAAAAAATAGCTAATCCTGGAGAATGGATGGATAATCACTTGAACAATATATACAGTTTATAATTTCCTGAATGGGTAATTTATTTTTTCTTTACTCAGTGTTACAACCTAACCGTATGTAAACCGTAAGTTCTTTTCCTTACTTATACTTCATTTTAGAATTAGAAAACAATTTAATTCATTCTTAACTATTCCTTTTATTATATCCACAGCTTGAGACGTTATACAGTTAACTTTCTTGAAAGAAGTACAAACGATTTTTTATCCTATTTTTCCTCTTTATTATTATATCTTTATTTTTTGTTATCTGGAACCATTAATTTCAGGTCTTTTGAAGATAGGTCAATTCCAAAATGAACTGCGAGTAAGTTTTGCAAGTTGAGGCATCATAAAAGTAGCAAATTGTAAAAACTTAAACTACATTCTTAGATCACGAAATGAAAGATACGTTAATATATTCTAGTAGTTTACTATTAATTACAGTAAATAAAGGAGATACGGACTTGAACAAAAAATAAACGAGAGCAGTCGGAGGGACTTGAACCCTCTGCCCACTGATAACAAATCCGCCTTTATACAGCTAATCCAGAGCGATGCGATTTTAACACCATTTGAGCAAAAACTTTAGGTTCATAGCCTGATTTCGTTTATTGATATAATTGAATAAGATTTAACGAGCCAATATATAAACTATTTTTTTTGAATTCCTTTTGTATCTGAGGGTTTGCCAAAATAGACAAAAATGCTTTAAAACCTAAAAAATAGATAATAAATGCTTATTTTTCCCAAAATATTACATTTAAATCCTTTATTCATAACCTGAAAACACTGAAGGGCATGAATAACTTAATCAAGAAACGTTATAACCCCGGAAAACGCGGAAAGTGCGGAAGGATTGTGCCCTTGTTTCCTTTATTTCCGTTCTTTCCGTGCTTTCCGTGCTTTACTTTTTCGTTTTTAAACGATTAAAACTCTCCTCATTTAAAATTATTGGCATAATAATGCATTAAATTGATTTTAAGTTATTTTAAGAATAAATTTTCGCAAAATAAGTTTTGTTATCAAATATTATTGGAAAAGAAGGAATATAGTGGAAAATGGCAAAACCTCATCTAAGAATGTTTAACGCTATTGATTTTTCAGTTCAACTGCATAAGTCCTAATAATAAATATAGGAGAAGGACTAAATGCAAAAATTACTAGATTTTGGATCAGAGTCAATTTTAACGTTATTAAATAAAAGAATATAAAAACAGTATGGCTATGAAATAAAAACAATGTTACCTGAAAACAGGTAACCATATATTATTTCATTTATAAGTTGCTTGAATGGTTCAGGAATTTACCAGCACGACTGGCTAAATTCAATGCAAGTTTTTTGATAGAAAAATGTAACACAACTGTAGCTGAAGTGTATGAAGCTGCCCATTATATTCCCTCCAAACGGTGTATTTTTTTATATATTGGTGTTTTTATAGGTTCTTGTTTCCACGGGTGAACCTATAATCGCCTTCATTAGCATATTTTATTATGGAAATTAAATTATATATAATTAATAGAAATCTTTTTTCTAATAACACATAATTAATTACAATTTGTATAATTAAAATTTATATGGAATAAAATGAATATTTAAAAAATAAATATAATATAAATATACATTAAGGGGAAATTGCGGGCATATTAGTAGACATATTAGAAATGTACAAACAGTATGAAAAAATTAGAAATCCGCGTGGGTGAAATGATGATACATTTCATTAATTTTGGAACAGATGCTCAATCCCTTTAAGGTCTGATTTTAATTTTTTAGCTTGTTTCAAAACTACTTTCGATCCTCCGGTGCCATATTTAGAATTGAGAAACCAAAATCATTAGAACTGAATGGAATGCCTGTTTTTTGCCAAAAACATAAATAGCCAAAATTTAGAAACCAGCTCGTTATTAAATTTGTGTAAATAGAAAAATCGCCTTTGTAGAAACCTGTCTAAATAAGCTGCAAAAGGCTGAAAAATAAACAAGTAAAAACATATCAGGCTATTCAGTTCAAATTAAGAGGAATTCTTGTGCTCATGGTTTTCAATAACTGGAGGACACGGCCCGATTTATAGATCTTTCCAATGCTGTTCCGAAAACTTATTTTTTCAAAGATACCGGGTACGAACAAAATAACTTGGATGGGACTTACGCAGTTGAACTAAGAAATCAATAACATTAAGCCTTCAACTGTCTGAATAATGAATTTGACCACATTCGTATACTGTACTTAATTTTAGACCTCAAGTGCGTAAGTAGTATAATAAAGAAGGTTGGTAAATAGAAGGCAAAAGTAGAAGTAAAACAGTATAAGAATCCCAGAAGCACTGAACCTCTGTTCCTGTATCCCCCAATACAGTTACTCCGAAATTACGCTCCCCCAAGCATACTGTCCGAAGAAGGATCAATAACCCTAGAAATGTCTTTTGTGTGGTAGATTACCCCTATTTACTTCCCAACCCTGCTAATTACTAATAACGAAAACTATTTTAAATTAATTATGCAAAAAATTGTATCCTAAAGAAAATTATTGCTAGATTAAAAATTAAAAGCCAACATAAATTGTGCGTAACATCAATTTTTAATCGATAAGTGTATTTTAAATTCTAATTTTTAGGCTCTTCGTCATCTCTTTGGATAAGATGATTCTCAATTCAAGACCGCGTTGGTTTTCATGAGGATATCCACACAAAAAAACGAAGAGCCAATTTTTATTCATTTCTTTATGCATTCCATAATGTACGGGCATCATAGTGTAATTTTAGAAACCAGCTCGTTATTATATTTGTGCGAAATAGAATAATCGGCTTTATCGAAATCAATTTAATTTGAATTGCAAGCATTTTTAGGTTTGAAATGTACTTTAAAATACGTTGTTGCCCTAACCCTTCAACAAAACAATTTTCAACAAAATTTAGAATCAACTGTTTATTAACTTCAGATATGTTTGCATTTTTAAGGATTCTAATCTTTTGTTAAGATTTAAATTATAAAAATCTTTATTCACGTTGTACCACTCCACGAAAGGGTTATGAGAGTGAGTTGTTGAAAAACGTGAGCAAAAGAATCTCTACATTTCCCTTGAACACGGGAGATGTGCTCGTTTTTCTGATTTGATCAATAGCTCACGGAACACGACCCACGAAAGAGAGGGCATTAAACAAAAACTATAAAAGCCGCCGGAGGGACTTGAACCCTCGGCCTGCTGATTACGAATCAGCCGCTATACCGCTAAGCCACGACGGCACTTGAGAAGAGAGGATAAGCAGACTTAAAATAACAATCAAGAATTTAATTATTTCGCTCGTGCAGGATCGTTCCTTTAATTCGAGACCTCAAATAAGTTACGTTAATTCAAAAACTTAAATAATCCTGGCCTCGATGCATATATTATACTGGTGTGGAGCATAAGAACGGACCACCCTTTTCTCCAGTACTTCTACTTTCCTTCCTGCTCTTTCAGCAGCTCCTCTTATAAGTTTGATAGAGCTTTCGTAAAGGTTGTCTTCTGGAGTTATTCCGTAATAATGGATAATTCCTCCCGGCTTTGTAAGGAGAACAGCAGAGTCAAGAAACTCGTGGGCATTATGAGGGAGGTTCATAACCACATGGTCAGCAGTGCCTGCAAACTTCTTTGCTTCTTCCCTTGCATCGCCTTCGATTGCTTCGATGTTTTTTGCAGAATTAAGGTTTATATTTTCTTTCAGGTAATGCACTGCGTCAGGATTTTTATCAATTGCTATAACCTTTGAAGGCTTTTTGCTTTTTGCAAGCAGAATGCTGTAAGGGCCTACACCTGCAAACATGTCTACAATGGTGTCCCCTTCCTTAATCCAGGAGAGAATCCTTGAGCGTTCGGTAGAAAGGCGTGGGGTGAAATAGGCTCTTGAAATGTCAACTTTGTAGCGGCAACCGTATTCCCTGTGAATTGTTTCTGTCGTGGGCACGCCTGCTACAACCTCAAATTCCCGGACTCTGAATTCTCCAATTACAGGGGTAAGAGGTTTGAGCACAGTTTTTATATTCGGCTGAGTCCGGAGGAGAGCGTCGGCAATTCTTGAAGCTTTCTGCGAATCGAGGTCCGTATCTTCCAGAAGCGCAATATCTCCTATGACTTCATAAGAGGGACTGAAACCAAGGAGGTCTTCAGGGGCAGGTTTTTTTTGCTGGAGCTCGAAATCGAAAGCAATAAGTTCGGTTTCCTCAAGAAAACTTTCCAATTCACCAGGTGCAGGCTTTCTAGAAAGGGGGAGATAAAGAAATGCCTCGTCCACGCCTATCTTTAGGGAATTGTCAAGGATTTCAAGCTCAAGGAGCATTTTCCTTACAGGTTCTCCTTTCTTTTTAAGGACTTTTACGCACTGCTGTTTCATGAGAATTTACCTTCCGGAATTCTAAAGTTACCCTTTTGTTATTAAGCTATCCAAATCTTGCTAAAAATTCGTGCCTGAAAATTATACTATCAGAAAACGTTTGTAAACATTTCCTTTTTCGAATATATCAACGTACTAAAGAATAATTAAGAGTTTCCACGCTTAAAAACAATTTTATTTTCGGAAATAAAATTCCGCGCTCATGACAGCTGAAAAGAATTGTTGTAATTAAGCATGAAATAAAAACCGAAGACTACCAGAAATATTCCACATGCATAAAGAATATACCTGTGCGCTTTATGGGATAGCAGGACTTTTCCCCGGCTGAATGATCCTGATACGGCAGTAAACCAGCTAATGTCTGCTGTCCAGTGCCCTAAAATGTAAGCCACTGAAATGATAGATCCCAGTTCATATTCCCTGAGTAGAAGAGCGCTGCCCGCAGTTAACCACCAGATCCAGAAGTAAGGATTCGAAACAGAGGTAACCATGCCTATTATGGCAGGGCTGGATTTCAGTTTCAAATTTGATGAATTCTGAGAGACCCTTGCGGAAGAAGCGGCACCCCTAGCATCCTTTACCGTAAGCAGGCCAAAGACCACAAGTGCAAGCCCACCGATTAGGGAAATCACGGAGATAGTACCGTCACCGAAAAATGAAGTCACTCCAAAGAGAATGAAAACACAGAGAACCAGCTCAACAAGTATATGCCCCAGAACGAACTCTGGGCCTGCAATCCATCCTTTTTTAAGGGAGGCCTGTATAGTTGCAAAAAGCATTGGTCCCGGTACCAGGGCACCTGTAAGCCCTACAGTGAAACCTATTAGAAGAGCTTTCAAAATTTCAATTGCCAGCATATTAACCAAAAATTTAGATGAATTCTTTTAAAATAATTTTAGATATGAATAGAAAGGTCTGCCTAAAAAATATATAAAAAAATAGGACATGTCTGTCCCACTAACTTAGGAACAGAACCTGAAGCCGAGCTGGAGTAAAAAAAAGGGGAGAAGTTAGAGGATAATCTCAATATCCAATTCTTCTGCAAGCTCTTTATATCTATTCCGAATGGTGACTTCCGTAACCCCGGCTACATCTGCGACTTCACGCTGAGTCCTCCGCTCGCCGCATAGAATGGACGCGATATAAATTGCAGCTGCAGCGACCCCAGTAGGGCCTCTTCCGCTTGTCAGTTCTTTTTCGGAAGCCTGTCTCAGGATCTCAACACTTTTGGACTGAACTTCTCCTTTCAGATTAAGACCAGAGCAGAACCTTGGAACGTAATCGATTGGGGAAGTCGGCATGAGCTTTAATGCAAGTTCCCTGGAAATAAAGCGGTAGGTTCGTCCGATTTCTTTCCGGCTGACCCTGGATACTTCTTCAATTTCATCAAGAGTCCTTGGGACACTGCACTGGCGGCAAGCAGCGTAAAGAGCAGCTGCAGCCACACCTTCAATGCTTCTTCCACGTATGAGGTTCTTGTCCACAGCTTTCCTGTAGACAACAGCAGCCGTTTCTCTAACAGTTCTCGGGAGACCGAGAGCAGAGGCCATCCTGTCCAATTCGGAAAGGGCGAAAGCAAGGTTTCTTTCAGTTGCGTTGCTTACACGAATTCTACGCTGCCATTTTCTTAAACGGTAGAGTTGAGCACGGTTTTTGGAGGAGATCGATTTTCCGTAGGAATCCCGATTCCTCCAGTCAATCATTGTGGAAAGCCCTTTGTCGTGGATTGTGTATGTCATGGGCGCACCCACACGGGAGCGCTTCATGCGTTGATCGTGATCGAAAGCTCGCCATTCGGGTCCTTCATCTACAAAATCAGCATCAATGACAAGTCCGCAGTCACCGCACACGAGCTCGGCTCGCTCGTAGTCATGAACAAGGTTCCTGCTGCCGCATTCCGGACACACGACCTTTTCGTTCTCAAAACTTTGCTCTTTTTGCTTTTCTTTGCGAGCTTTGATCATGGCACGTATTTTTTCTCTTTCAAGAGTGTCCGAATAGCGAACTCTTTCGACTTCTACCATATTATATCACCTATACAAGTTAACATGACATCTTTATGATTCCCTGTAATCCAAAACCTGCACCAAATTAAAGAAAATAATATTTATAAAAAATGGGACAAGAACATCTCACGGCGATAACTAGCAAAAAACATATAAACCAGTTAAAATTAAACCATAACAAAGGATTCATATTTGTATCGAATTTCAGAGACCTCACCGAATATAGACTCTTTCATTGACCATAACCCGAAACTCAGAATCAGGAATTCGCTTAAAGCCCTTAACTAAAAAATATGGATGGTTTACAGGTCCGAAGACACTGACAATTGCACCAATCTGATTCAGGGCCTTATCCACAATAATCGAATTCAACTTTGGAAGACTACCTGATGTTTTATCGGATTTGATCTCATCCCCTATGACTATCAGATTTTTGACACCTGATCTATGCAGCACTGTACCGAGTCGTTTCATATCAGCCACAAATAATTAATAGCAATTAATAGCTACGCTTCGGCTCAGGGCAAAAATACCCCAGCTTTGAGCGAGTGAGACTGTCAGCCTTAAATGAGAAAGCATATTGTAGACTGAAAAGCATATGTAGTCTATGTTTATGCTATATAAAGATATCGCAAGACGTATATTATACAAAACTTTCAAGTAAAATTAAGACTATAATGTAAAATAGAGGGGAAAGTGAACCACAGGCTTATATATGAAATAAACATTGTTGGCAACAATCAGACCAGAGGTCTGGGTATATCCAGACATTAACTCCTATTAATGACCTCGTTCCAGGGAGGATACTCATTGTCCAAGTTCGTATATTTTTTTGGAAAGGATGTAACTGATGGCAAAAGTAGCATGAAAGACCTGCTTGGAGGTAAGGGTGCAAATCTTGCCGAGATGGCAAATCTTGGAGTCCCCGTACCACCTGGCTTCACAATAACAACTGAAGTCTGTGTACTCTATCTGAAAAATAAGAAATATTCTGAAGAAACACTCAGACAGGTAGAAGAGGCAATTGACAGGCTCGAGACCTTAAACAACAAAAAACTAGGAGACCAAAATGATCCGCTGCTTGTTTCAGTAAGGTCCGGAGCCAGAGTTTCCATGCCGGGGATGATGGATACCGTCCTTAACCTTGGGCTCACGGACAAATCCGTGGTCGGGCTCACTAATAAAGTCAATGATGAAAGATTCGCTTACGATTGCTACCGCAGATTTATCGCCATGTTTGGGGATGTGGTAATGGGAGTCGAATTTAGAAAATTCGAGTCCCTCATAGAGGATAAGAAGAAGGAACTGGGAGTCAATTCCGACACTGATCTCGATGCAAAATCATTAAAAGAGCTGGCTGAGAGGTTCAAGGAAGTAATTAAACTCGAAAAGGGTATTGAGTTTCCTCAGGATCCGAAAGTTCAGCTTCAGATGGCAATTGATGCTGTTTTTGAATCTTGGAATAATTCTAGAGCCATCACTTACAGGAAACTTAATGAAATTGATGAAAGCTGGGGCACGGCTGTCAATGTACAGACCATGGTCTACGGGAACAGAGGAAACACCTCTGGCACAGGAGTTGCTTTTACAAGAAACCCATCCACAGGGGAAAAGAGATTTTTTGGAGAATACCTTATCAACGCTCAGGGCGAAGATGTGGTTGCAGGCACCCGGACTCCGGACTTTATTGATACCCTTGAGAACAAGATCCCAGAGGCTTATAAGCAGCTTATAGATATCTGTCAGAGGCTTGAAGCTCATTTCAAAGATATGCAGGACATAGAGTTTACCATCCAGGAAGGAACACTTTATATGCTGCAAACCAGGACAGGGAAACGAACAGCTGCCGCAGCCGTGAAGATTGCAAAGGATATGGTAGCAGAAGGGCTGATAGATAAGGAAACAGCAGTCACAAGGGTAAAAGCCGAACATATTGACCTGCTCCTACACCCGAGAATTGACCCCAAAGTAAAACTAGAAGTAATCGCAAAGGGACTTCCAGCATCACCTGGGGCCGCTGTAGGAAAAGTTGTGTTTACTGCCGAAGCCGCAGAGTCAATGGCCGAGATCGGGGAAAAAACAATTCTCGTCCGAACCGAAACCTCCCCTGAAGACATAGGAGGAATGGCAGCTGCCCAGGGTGTTCTTACCGTGCGCGGAGGGATGACTTCTCACGCAGCAGTCGTTGGAAGAGGCATGGGTAAACCCTGTGTTGTTGGCTGCGGAGCGATCTCAATCGACATAAAGAGCGGTTTCTTCATGGTAAATGGTCACACTATCAAGGAACATGACTATATTACTATTGATGGAAGCGCCGGAAATGTCATCATTGGGAAAGTAGAGCTGATTGATGCCGAAATTAATCACGACCTGAAGCAGGTTCTCCTCTGGGCTGATGAAATCAGGACTCTCGGGGTAAGAACAAATGCAGACACCCCGGCAGATGCAATTATAGCCCGCGAACTAGGTGCAGAGGGTATAGGACTCTGCAGAACTGAACATATGTTCTTCGGAGAAGACAGGATTCCTGCAGTCAGGGAAATGATAATGGCCGAAGACGAAAAATCCAGGAAAAAAGCCCTTAAGAAACTGCTCCCGATGCAGAAAAATGATTTCCTTGGTATCTTCCGCAGCATGGAAGGTCTGCCAGTAACTATCAGGCTGCTTGATCCGCCTCTCCATGAGTTCCTCCCGGACAAGGAAGAACTGGATGCAAAGCTCAGGGAACTTGAAGCCTCAGGAGATTGCGGGAAGATCGATGAAGTAAAGAAAATTATCCGGCGTGTAGTTTCCCTTAAGGAACTCAACCCTATGCTCGGGCACAGGGGATGCAGGCTCGGCATCACTTACCCCGAAATATACGACATGCAGGTACGCGCAATCATGGAGGCAGCCTGCGAGCTTGCAGCCGAGGGAATGCAGATTGTTCCTGAAATTATGATCCCATTAGTGGGTCTAGTAAAGGAACTAACCCTGACCAGGAATGAAGTTTGCAAGATGGCAGACATGGTCATGGCTGAGAAAGGCATAAAGATCGATTATCATGTAGGAACAATGATCGAACTGCCAAGAGCCACAATTATCGCAGACAAGATCGCAGCGGAAGCCGACTTCTTCTCCTTCGGGACAAACGACCTGACCCAGACAACATTCGGGTTTAGTCGTGACGACGTGTCCAAATTCGTGCCTATCTACCAGAAGGCAGGTATCATTGAACACGACCCCTTTGCAGTCCTGGACCAGGAAGGCGTTGGCGAGTTAATGAAGATCGGAATAAAAAAAGGTCGCTCTGTCAAACCTGACCTTAAGATCGGAATCTGCGGAGAACACGGTGGGGAGCCAAGGTCTATCCACTTCGCCCACAAAATAGGTATAGATTATGTGAGCTGCTCCCCCTATAGAGTCCCAATCGCAAGACTCGTTGCTGCTCAGAGCACAATTGAATCAAGAAAGGCGAAATAAATCCTGAATTTAAAATCCGGTAGGATCATATCCTACCTCTGATCTTCTTTTTTGGTGATTATCCAGCTGGATAAACAACATCATCAACCATTTTATTGATATTTAATAGGCGAGTTTTTAGGAAACTTATTTTCATTAACTGTTGTTTATAAATCGTATTTTTCGATTTTGAAATGATTAGCGATTACTCACTTTTTACAACCCAAATAAACATCAATAGAGTGATTTTTGCTAGCTGAGTAATTACCTTTTTTGGAAAAAAACCTTTAATTGAGGTAGCAAATATGAAATCCTCCAGAATACCCAGACTTATGAACTGGTTAAGGAGTCTAAGCTCTTGACCACCGCATACTGGTATTAAGAAGAAAAGTTTTGGTTGCGAATAGAATTTATGGAGCAGTTGAGAAAAAAGCTTTATGGAAATACGGGTCATTGCAGCTCTAATTAGCTGCAATCCCCCTAAAACCTCCGATCATTCAGAGATTAGTATTTCCTTGCAATCATATAGTCGGCAATCTGAAGGAGAAGCTCCTTCTCAGGGCAATCTTCGAGAGCATCCAGCTTTGCTTTGCCTTCGTTAATGTATGAAATTGCAAGATCCTTTACATAACCAATGGATCCACACTCTGTCAGAATCCGGACAGCCTCGTCCGTTTCTTCCTGAGTAGATTTTCCTTTTGCGAATATATCCAATTTCACACCCTTTTGGAAAGCATCAATTACAATGAGGGTATGCTTCCCTTCCATAAGGTCACTACCTCTCACTTTTCCAAGAACTTCCTGGGGAGTGACCATATCCAGAACGTCATCATACATCTGGAAGCCGATCCCTATAAGGCGCCCATACTCGGATAAGGCATCGGCAATCTCATCAGGAGCCCCTCCAAGAAGGGCTCCGATCTTGGCAGCAGCTGCATAAAGAACTGAGGTCTTTTTTTCCACCATCTCAATATATTCGGATTCTGTAACCCTTTCCCTCTTCTCAAACTCAATATCAAGCCACTGCCCTTCGCAGATTTCAGTACAGGTTTTTGAGAGAATATTCATGCATTTCAAAATCCTTAAAGGTTCATTTTCAACCTTTGAGAGGATCTCGAAAGCTTTGGAATAAAGAGTGTCTCCTGCAAGAATCGCTCCGTCTTCACCCCATATCGTATGGACCGCAGGCATTCCCCTGCGGATATCGTCTTTGTCCATTATATCATCATGGATCAGGGTGAAATTATGTACAAGTTCCACGGCAACTGCTGCAGGTAAAACAGATTTGAGATCTGAACCTACAGCTTCAGCTGCCAGGATCAGGACTGCCGGGCGGAGACGTTTTCCCCCAGCATCCACCAGGTAGCGAGAGGCTTTGTACAGCTCCTCGGGATGAGTTACTGGAAGTAGCTCATTAATCGCGGCATCTACATGGACACTTCTTTTTTTGATCTCATCAGTCAGCGTCATAATCATCACGAGATTACGGAATATACTTCCTATTAATTATTCTTCTATATATAGCACTTCACCGTTTCTGAGGAGGTGAACTGTATCTCCGAGTACATACCCGGCGTCTTCCGCCATCTCGATGTAGTGCCCGTGCATCTCCAGATCCCCATGGGCAGGGATTACATGTTCCGGATTCACCATGCGCAGAAGTTCCCAGTGGTCTTCCCTGTATGCGTGCCCTGATACGTGCACATTGTCATAGATTCTGGCACCCCGCATCCTGAGTTTGGTCTCAAGAGCATAGCGGTTGGCCTGAGTCATAGGGCTTGGGATCACATTTGCAGAGAAAATAACCCTGTCTCCGGGCTCAATTGCATAGGGAGTTTCCCCGTTCGCGACGCGCACAAGGATGGAACCTGGTTCTCCCTGATGACCGGTAACGATTGGAAGATACTTATTCTTCCCTTCCTGCATGATGCGTTTGAAGGCTCGATCGACATCTTTCCTGAGGCCGTAAATCTCTACATTGGAAGGCAGCTCCAGATAGCCAACATCCCTGGCAGCTCCAACATAACGTTCCATTGAACGACCCATAAGTACAGGAATTCTACCCATCTCCTCAGCCGCTTCAATGATCGCTTTTAGCCTGGCAATATGAGAGGCAAAGGTTGTGATAATCATACCGACGTCGGACTCTTCTGTTCCGAGCAGTACATCCCTTACCATATCCTTTGCAATCTGTTCCGAAGGAGTCTTTCCTGAGCGTCCGGCGTTCGTGCTCTCTGTAATCATTGCAATGACTCCTTCCTTCCCAAGGGCTTTGAGACGTTCGAAGTCAGGAGCTTCTCCCATTGTAGGAGTCCGATCCAGTTTGAAGTCACAGGCGTAAAGAACTGCCCCTACTGGAGTGTGAATAGCTGCAATAACGCAGTCTATTATACTGTGCTGGACGCGGATGAATTCGATGGAAATGTCTTCCGTAACCTGGTAAGTCCCACCTGCGTTGAGGGGAATAACCCTATTACAAACCTCGAACTTGCGCTCGGCCTCTATCTGCTGTTTGATAATGGCTGCCGTATATGGGGTAGCAAGAATCGGAGCATTATACCTGTGGGCAAGTTTCGGAATCGCACCTACGTGATCAAGGTGTCCGTGAGTACATACAATTGCCCGGACAGTCCCATTAATTTCTTTCATGATGGTATCATCAGGAATTGCCCCCATCTCGATCAATTCGAGAGAATGCATTTTGTCGATTTCAACATCTTCGTGAATCTGAACTCTATCGAGCCGAAGCCCCATGTCCAGAATAATAACATCTTCACCTATTATGACTGCAGTCATATTACGGCCCATTTCGTTATAGCCGCCGACTGCAACAATTCCTATTTCACTCATATTTTTTAACCTCTTATTTGATTTTTATCCCTTTGAAACCGAAACCTCATAAAACGAATTCGGTAACGGCCTAAAGCAATGACCATGAATGCAAAGAGTGTAAGTATAGTAATATAGAATCAGCCTTAGAACAGCCACTTCTAGATTCTTCCCTCAGGAAGAAATCCACTTCGGAGGTAAATGAATTAGGCTATAATCTATTGCAGAAGAATACCACTTTAAATATATATTTGTTTCATTATACAAATATTCCAATGCCTATTAAGAATGTCGATGACTAAGTTCAATCCTTCATTCTCTCAATTACATTTTAAAGGATTTTCCCTGCCCAATCAGATGAATTAGGGGTATGAACTCAATTAACAGGCATCTTTAGCGTACTCTTCCTTTAAGGCTATTATTCTTAAATCTTAATTCACACTAAACCATTCTTACTTAAACTATTCTTACTGTGATGACTTTCACCAGGTAATCTTTAATTTAATGACTTTTATGGATGACTTGCTTTACTAATGAGTGGCTTAATATCATACGTAAGCCTGAGCAATTATGAGATTGACTCTCTAATTTTATCTACAACGAGATTGATTCTATAATTTTATCTACTTTACAGAAATTAATAATTCGGCTAACTTGTGATTATATTGACCAGCAAATTTCCAATTTAATTGCTTACCAAATTTCAGATAAATATAGAATTAGTCTGGCATTATCCAGATAATTCCAGATAAAGACATATCTTCTATTTAGGCATCCCTAAAGAACAATTAACTATCCCTAAGATAATAAACTAATTATATTTTTCCTCAATACAGGAACATAAGCTGCTTATCCTATCTTTCCTGAGAAAATGAACCATTGTTCATTTAATATTAACGATTTCTTCTGAACATTACATTCATATTATGTATAAATATTGTTATGGGACGAGCATTTATTGAACGAATCTGGTATTATACCTTACCGGTAAATGTAAATTTCAACAAAAATACGTTAAAAGGCAAATATCTATGCTTTAAAGCATTTCCCTTGATATGGAGTAGTCCTTTACATTAAAGCCACGCTGGCCAAGGTATTCAAGAGTCCAGCCAGTAACGACCACCGGGGCATTACGCAGATCCTGTATGTTTGCACAGCCACAGAGAAACATTGCGGTTCTGAACTCATCCAGCATACGAGAAAGAATGCTCACAACAGGCTCTTTCCCTTTAAGAGCAGAGCCTACAAAAGGCAGTGCTGCACTTGCCGCACTGGCTCCAAGAGCAATGGATTTAGCGATATCAAGGCCTGTCCTGACTCCGCCGGTTGCGATAATCTGAAGGGAAACCCTGGATTCTATGATGCTGGCAACAGTTGGAATTCCAAAGTCCCAGAAGAGTTCCCCGAGGTGTTCTGAGGTAGAATCTCCACTTTCCCTGGCCCTGTATACCTCAACTCCTGCCCAGCTAGTGCCTCCTACGCCTCCGACGTCAATTGCAGATACGCCTGCTTTCTGGAGGAGAAGGGCATCTTCCCTTGAGATTCCAGCTCCTGTTTCTTTAATGATCACTGGAGTACCCAGTGAAGAGCAGATCTCTCTAATCGTATCCAGACAGCCAGTTGCATCTTTATCTCCTTCTGGTTGAATGGCTTCCTGTAAAAAGTTAAGGTGAATGGCAAGGGCGTCGGCATCGATCATTTCGACAAGCTTTTCAACCCCTTCAACCCCGTACTTGCGGATCTGAGCAGCACCTACATTCCCATAGACAAAAGCATTTGGAGCTTCGTCCCTGACAACCCTGAAAGATTCTTCCTGTGCAGGGTCATCGATCGCAGCTCTCTGGCTGCCAACCCCTATTCCTACTCCCAGCTCCTCGGCTGCAGCTGCAAGGGCAGAATTTACTGGAATAGTGTCAGGGTGACCTCCGGTGATCGAGGCAATCAAAAAAGGAGCTCGTAGCCGTTTTCCGAGAAAGTCCACAGATAGGTCCAGCTTATTCATATCAAGTTCCGGAAGCGCCCTGTGGATAAGGGTTACATCCTCAAAGCCTGCACTGACCTTTCGTGATTCCACTGAGCTTGTAGCACATATTTTCAGGTGTTCGATCTTTCGCCTTGAGGTAGTATTGATCATACTTCATACCCTTTCATCCGGACTAATTCTGGTCCCTATGGATTCCCCATTTAAGAACCTGTTTATGTTATCTGCTTTTCCTGCATTGAATATATATGAAGTAATACAAGACGTTTTGCTAAGCTCCAGAAGCTCCTGTACCTTCCCTAGCATGCCGCCCGTAACATCAGTGCTTCCTGAGCCTCCTATATAACGCTTCAAATTTTCAAATTTTTCCGGGGTAATTTCAGGCAAAGGCTTTCCGTCCTTATCAAGCACTCCATCTTCTGCAGAGCCTAGACCTAGCCTGGTAATTCCGAGCTCCTTTGCAAGGTAGGGAACTATCTGATCCCCTGAGAGAACGCATGCCCCTAGCTCAAGATCCATAACAACGTCTCCGTGCAGCACCGGGACAAGATTATTCTTGAGCATGAGCTTTATGTTGTCAAGGTACATGCTCTCTATCCGCCCTTTCCTGCAAACCGTGCAGCCCATAGGATGTACAGCTACAGCCCGGATTCCGAAACGGTTAAGGGAATCTACCACCCGGGAAGCAAGTTTCTTGACGGATTCATGGGTTATAATCACCCCTTCAGGATCAAAATTCATGTCAAGCCTGTATTTCTTAGCGTAGGTATGCCCGAATGAGCCTGCACCATGCACAATAATCATTTTTCCCCGAAATTCGGAGACTTCCCGCGCAATCCTTAGGAGATCAGCTTCTCTTACAATTCCTTCATCTGCGCCCTTATCAGTAATGACGCTGCCTCCAAGTTTCAGGATAACTGGTTCAGTTGAGACTATCATGCCATATCACTTAATGCCTTATCAAATAACTTTCAATTATCAAATAACTTTCAATTATCAAATAACTTTCAATTTCTTTTATAAATAACCGCTAAATAACGAGATGTTCGAACTGCTTAGTCGAGCTTCAGACCCTGTTCAGTTGGTTTTGTAATGGTCACCTTACCTCCTGCCTCTGACATGGCTTCAGCAACCTGTGCGCATCTATCAGTTGAAGTAAGTGCAACCATACATCCTCCACCTCCAGCGCCTGTGATCTTTGCTCCGAAGGCCCCAGCTCTCCTGGCAGAGTAAATTAATCTGGAAAGTTCAAGAATATTTACTCCCAGAGCGTCCAGAAGTCCCTGGTTTACATTCATAAGCCTGCCAATGGAAGAATAGTCACCTGCCATGACAAGGGATTCCCCTATTTTAGAGATTCTGCCAATAGAAGCCATGAGGGGTTCGATTAATTCGGGATAACTTTCACGGAGCTTTCTGACATTTGCCACAAGCTCCTTTGTAGAAGAGAAAATTCCTGTGTCTCCGATCACAATCCCGCAATCGGGCGTCCTCAGTTTCCTCCTTTCAGGGATGGTAACAACCCCTCCGAATGTAGATACATAGGTATCTGTTGGGCTTGCGGCTCCCTGGACTCGGATCTCCATTTCATGCCCAAGTTTTGCAATTTCTTCTAAAGTAAGGCCGCAGCCAAACACCTCATTGAGAGCACCTATACATGCAATCGTCACAGCAGCAGATGATCCGAGTCCGGAACCTACAGGAATCTCGGAATCAACTTCCAGAAAAACACCTTTTATCGGTGCAATTTCCCTCATTTTCTCAATAACTGAGGAGACATAGGGATGTTTTTCAAAATCAATTCCTGTCCTGCCAATTTGCGACTGGATTATTATCGAGTCGTTAAGTTCTGCCCTCACCCGGGTTCTTAATTCAATCGCACATGCTATTGCGGTTTCTCCGTAGACAACCGCATGTTCTCCGAAAAGATAAATTTTCCCGGGTGCAGAGCACGAAATCATATTACTCCTCTGAAATTCTTAAGTTTAGCTGAAGTATGTAAAGCAGTGGATTTATTATTTGAATTTGTGGACGAACTTTAATTTGAATTTGTGAACTAATTTTAATTTGAATTTGTGAACTAATTTTAGAGACTAATGTGTAGTTCTATAAAAGTAAAATTTAAAAAACTTATCCGGGCATAAGCAACTATAACTATCCCGGGTTTCTTCACTAGAAGAAAAAACAAGCGACCTTATTTTCCCGCAGAATTCCTCTTACTCTACAATAATCGCGGCATATCCTACAACTGCGTTCAGATCTCCGGAAATATCTCCACTGTTTGAGTAATTCAGAAGATTAGCCCGATTTCCGCCAAGCTTTTTGGAAGCTGTAAGCATTGCAGCAATTGGCCCATATCCGCACACAGATGCGTTTCTACGATATAGCCGCTCATATATTCCCGAAACATCCAGATTCAGGATAGCGCCAATGATTTCATTATCGATTTCCCTTGCAAGTTCTGCAGGCTGATAGTGAGTAAAATCACTGGATGCAATAAAGACCACTTTTTTTCCGCTTTCGGAAATAAGGTTGGCAATAAGACCCCCTACCTCAACTGCGGTCTCCTCATCCTGAATACCCATACAGATAGGAAGAATTTTGAAATCCCTTTCGAAACGATACTGAAGAAAAGGAAGCTGAACTTCGATGGAATGTTCGTATCTGTGCCCAATTTCGTCCACATCAACGATGCTCCCTAAAAACCCGTCGGCGAGTTCGGTATCAACCTCAATAGTTCCCAGGGGAGTTTTCCACGTGTCCCTGGATACCGACACAGGTGAGCCGTATCCCGTATGATTGGGACCAAAAAGCACATAGGTATCGGCTTTGGGGAGGGTTGCATAGGCATGCGCGGCCACTTTTCCAGAATAAACATATCCGGCATGCGGGCAAACAGCCCCGAGGACGTCTCTTTCCCGGATCTCCACGCCTTCAAAACATCGCTTAAGTTCTTTCTCCAGATATTCAGGACGCAGGGGATAGAACTGCCCTGCAACTGCTGGCTGTCTCATTTACAATCACCCATATCTAATATGGGTCATTTTTATATAGCCTTGCAGTATGCAGGACTGCCTTTCGGGATCAGAGAGGAGTTTCGAAATCAGTCAACTCGTAATTGAAAGGTGTGCCATTAAGCCGGGACACTTCCCTTGCAATCAACCAGTAAACAAGGGAAAGAGCTTTTCTACCTTTGTTGTTCGTGGGAATTACAAGATCCACGCCTGAAATCAGGTTGTTAGTATCACAGAGTGCTACAACAGGTACTCCAATGCTTGAAGCTTCCTTCAGGACCTGGGCATCTCCTGCAGGGTCGGTTACGATCACAACATCAGGCTCAAAGAAACCATAGATCTGAGGGTTTGTTAAAGAGCCAGGAATGAACCTCCCAAGCATTGCCCTCGTACCGAGTGCCCTGGAAAACATCCTTGCAGGGTGCTGACCGTACTGTCTTGACGAAACAACAAGAATCCTTGCAGTGTCGTAATGAGCCAGTAACTTTGATGCAACTCTAATTCTTTCGTCCGTTGATTGGATATCAAGCACATATAACCCGTCAGTTCTGACCCGGTATACAAAACGCATCATATCCTGAGTCTTCTGTTGGGTTCCGATGTGAACACCTGCTGCCAGATATTCGTCGATGGACACAAGAGATGTGGATACTTCTTTAGCAGAAGCTTCATCCTCAGATTGTACTGGCACAGATCCGGTTTTTGCAGCTGCTTCCTTTTCAGGTGCAGGTTTTGCTTCAACCACGACATTTTCTTCAGGCAAAGACTGTGCTTCGGTTTCCTCCTGCCCTGTCTGCTCTATTTCCTCCATAAAGTCACCTCATAATATAGAATCAACAATAAAACATATTCAGTATATGAAAATGCATCCCACTAAGTTTTCAATTGATTTTACGTTTGACCGTGATTGGAATAACTCCGGCTTTCAACTCTTCAATAGCGACATCGAGAGGATCCAGCCGCCCGTCATCTTCAACAAGGACAGGAGCTCCCATTGCAATTTGCAATGCTCTTGCACCTACAATCCGCGCACGCTCGAACCGAGTATACTTTTCCTTGACCAACTGATCACCCTGAAACTCAAAAACGCTCCGATGAATTCCGATAATTGAGAAGCATGATAAATTTAATATTTAGTACATATATACCTGAAAACCAGTACCCTGAAAATAGGGAAATGGGACCGCTGAGATTCGAACTCAGGTTCCGGCGTCCCGAACGCCGAAGGATGGACCAAGCTACCCTACGGTCCCTTACTGGTACGGCGAAAGCACATCAACAAGTTCGACATGGCTTAAGATCATTCTGCGACAGCAGTAGCGGGTGATCCCGAGATCGTCCAGTACTGCAGCACCGTCTTCGCCATCATTGACGCGTTTTTTGTACTCATCCCAATAGTTTGAGACTACTTTTCCACATGAGAAACATCGGACTGGGATCATAGTTTTACCTGTAAGATTTCTGGTATTTAGCCCTTGCTCCAGGCCCACCATAGTTCTTTGATTCTTTCTGCCTCGAATCGCTTACAAGTAGATTGCGGTCGTAGCTTGCGAAGTTGTCTCTGACAATTGTGTCATTGGTCCATTCCACAATACCCCGAGCAACAGCGGTCCTTACCGCATTAGCTTGTCCAATAATTCCGCCGCCTCGGACATCAACATTAATGTCAAGCCCGGAAACAACTTCGTTTCCTGCGATCAGCAGAGGTTCGGAGATCTTCATCATTACAAGCTCTGGGGTATATAACTCGAGCGGAATTTTGTTAATCCTGACCTTACCGGTTCCTTTAGTGACTGTTGCACGTGCAGTTGCAGTTTTGTGCTTTCCAGATGAATTAATTACTTTGACCATGAGGACTCACCCTTTAGAACTTTGAACCCATCTTCTGGCTCACTTCACCAAGCTCTATATACTTATTAGAACTCAGAAGCCTCATATCGGCATCTGCAATGGTGATCACTTCAGCGCCCTTGAGTTCGTAGGGGACACCTACATAGACTTTGAGCCTGGACATTGCGTCTTTGCCTCTTGCTCTCTTATAGGGCAGCATGCCACGAATAGTCCTCTTCAGGATGCGATCCGGACGCTTCGGGAAATAAGGCCCGAATTCCGTAGCACCTCTCTCCCGGGTTTCCCGGTATTCTCTGAGGGTAGCTGCCTTTGAACCAGAAATTATGGCTTTTTCGGCATTTACAATATAAATCTTGTCGTCTCCTGAAAGCAGCTGTTTTGCAACTGTACTTGCAAGACGTCCCAGAATAAGCCCATTTGCATCGATTACCGTCATCTTCGACACCTCAGCGGAAAATCCGAATACCGGACCCTTTAGGATTTGCTTCCATTATCTCTTCGAGACTCAGACACTTGCCACCGGCTTCAGTGATCTTTTCAACTGCGGATTCACTGAAGGTTACAGCTGCAACAGTTACAGGGTGATCAAGGAGACCTGCGCCCAGAACTTTTCCAGGGATTAGCAGGACATCATCTTCTGCAGTGTGCCTGTTGATCTTACTTATGTTCACAGCCGCATATTTTCTACACGGCATCTCAAGACGTTTCGCTATATCCTTCCAGATTGGGGCAGTATCTATATTGGCCCTATCTTTCAGGGTAAGAATCAGAGAAACGATTCTTGGATTTGTTTTTCTTGTCAGTTTTACCAGTGAATTTTTACCCAATGTATGTTCCTCCGCAAGATTTTTTGAACCTTACTCACGCGGAATAAACTTCTTATCGCGTTCGAACATCGCTATAATTGCCTCTCCGAAACCTTAAGCCCGGAAACAGCAAATAAAAATCAAGCGATTAGTCGGAATTGGTATGCTCTGAATAACATTTCTAGTACATAAAGATTATGTGCATCATGAGTTCCGAGCTGCTATAACTCCAAATGGCAAAAAGTGTTTACTTCTTCGACATCCGTTCATACATCTCATAGTGTTCCTAAATCAAAGTTGCGCTGTTACACCCCATTGCAAACAGCGTGCATAACAAGTTAGAATGCATATGTTAAAACATTCTTGATAAGTTTTTTCAAAATATGTAGGACTTACGCACTTGAAGTACAAAATCAAGTACATTCGACTTTAAGGTTAAAGTCATACTTCAGGCAGTTTGAGGTTTAAAGCTTATTGATTTTTCTGTTCAACCGCGTAAGTCCTAATATGTACAAAAAAGTACGGAAGAATTGTGCCCGTGTTTCCTTAATTCCGTGTTTTTACGTGGTTCTCAACATCACTTTTGCAAATTAGTCCGCTTGAACGAGCGAAGTGCGTGAAACGGACGGGGTACCATTGCACTTGCAGTGCAACTTCCAGAAAATCTCCGATTTTCTGTGATGCCGAAGCAGAACTCGGCTGTTTGAACTAATTAATCTTGATTTAAGAAGTGTTTATCAAATTAGAAAGTCGATGTTCCGGGTTAATTTTGGGAGGCAGGGGATGCATTAGAAAGAAGGCCTAGTTTTATAATAGTAAAGGAATTATAGTATTTGGGGAACGATCAATGTGGTGGAAACGATCAATATCGTGTCGTTTAGTATCCGGTCTGCAGGCAGGCGCTGAGCGGAGATTAGATTTTTTTGGAAATTTCAAAATGGAGGCTGAAGGTTGGTCGAGCCGCAAGGAGAAGAAGGCCGCGCTATTGGCCAGGGTTGCGCACATACTGATGTGTAGTGGTCACCGGTTACTGTTATGGATCAGGCGGCATAAACGCACTGCCCTCAAAGTCTTATTAATGGCCGGTATCAAAATGCAGATGATACATGGTAATCCAGATTTTTGTGGATTGATGAATACTGGGCTTTGCCCAAAATGATGAAACAAGCAAACATGAACTTGGTGATACTATTATGCCTCAGACAGTAATTCAATATCTTCTGAATCGATTAAAACAGCTGGGCATCAGGGATATTTTCGGCGTGCCAGGAGACTATGCATTTCCTATCAACAATGCCATCTGTGACGATAAGGAGCTACGCTGGATCGGCTGCTGCAATGAACTGAACGCCGCTTACGCTGCCGACGGTTATGCTCGTATCAATGGCATGTCAGCGCTGTCTACTACATATGGGGTAGGTGAACTGTCCGCGCTATGCGGTATAGCAGGCTCATATGCGGAACATAATCTGGTATTCCACATTGTCGGGATGCCGAAAATGCAGGCTCAGGAGAGACATGCCATAGTACATCATACGCTTGGCGACGGAGAGTTCGACACATTCATGACCATGGCTACACCAGTCGTATGTGCGAAAGCGATGCTTACTCCGGAAAACTGCATTCAAGAAGTCGAACGTGTCATCGCGGCAGCTCTTGAGTATCACCGACCCGCCTACATTGCTATCCCTCACAACTATGTGCACGAAAATATCGTACCCTCCACGGCATCTGCGAATTTACCTGTAAAAAGCAATCATGAAGCGCTGGAAGAAGTGGTTTCGGCCATAGTAAATAAGTTGTCGAATGCAAAGAAAGCCTGCATTATGCCAGGTATTCTTGTTGACCGTTTCGGGCTCAAGGACTTGACCACGGCCGTTGTTACTGCTTCCGGCTTGCCTTATGTGACCATGGCATTAGATAAATCAGTGCTTGACGAGACTAATCCCTCCTACCTGGGATTATACATCGGACAGCTTGCAAATCCTGAAATTAGCGAGTTCGTGGAATCCTGCGACTGCATACTTGCTATCGGCAGTATCCTGTCTGATACCAATATGGGTGGATTCACGGCAAAACTGGACAAATCCCACATCATCAATATCATTCCTTACGATGTGCATATAGGGTATGCTGATTATACCAATCTAAAAATGTCTGATGTACTGGAGGAACTTGCCAAAAGACTTCATAAGCGTACTGATGTCAGGGGTCCTGCGGCAAAGAGTCCCACAACACCAGATGTAGACGCTGACGACCCGATAACGGCTGATTACTTATACGCGAGCTACGCGAAATTTTTTAAGCCTGACGATGTCATCATAGTGGATTCAGGCACATCCTTTTATGGCTTACTGCCAATATTTTTACCGAAAGGAGCTAGGTTCCATAGCCAGACGCTCTGGGGGGCTATAGGCTGGGCTACCCCTTCTTCCTTTGGCGCCGCACTGGCTGCGCCTAATCGGCGAGTAATTCTCATAACTGGAGAAGGGGCACACCAGATGACCGCTCAGGAGGTCAGCCATTTTTACCGCTATGGTCTGAAGCCTATTATTTTCGTGCTGAATAATCATGGCTACCTGATAGAAAGGATGCTATCCAAGAAGATCGATTACTATTACAATGACCTTACACAGTGGCAATATCATAAATTGCCAGAGGTACTTGGATGCGATGGCTGGATGATGATAAAGGCCACCACCTGCGGCGATCTGGATAAGATCATGGCAGAACTGGATAATACTAAAACAGGCGCATACGTAGAGATAGTTACACCAGAGATGTCGGCACCCCCACTGATGGAGGCAATTCATAAAAATTTGTAGACGATATAAGTAAAATCTATTAAGAGTGTTATCCTCGCGGAAGCACTCTTAATCTAAACTGCTTGAGAAATGGGTCTAAAATGCTTGAGCCGGTTGAGAGGGAAATGTCACTTATGGTTGGAAAAGGAGATCAATCTCCCTGCCTGATCCAACTGGCATTACCAAAAGAATCCATGTTATCCCGTGAGGCTCCATACAGATACGCACAAAACCCCATTCAGCTCGTATCCCAGCTGCAACTGCGGCTTCTGATCCGATTTGAACGCTGAGGAAATCCATTAAAAGGAGACGCTGAGAACAGACCGGGAAACCTTCCCAAGGATTGCTTCTATATCGCAGCCGAACTTCCTTGCCACAAAAAGTGCCACGATCCGGATATCCACAAGGTAAGAAAGCCTTTCCTGCATAGAGTTAATTTCAGAAACAAGCTTTTGTCTGTTTACTCCTGTATCTGCGGAAATAAACTCAAGGACTTGCTCAAAGGAGATCTCTTCCTTGAGAGAAGAGGCTTTTCCTTTGGAATTTTCCTGGCTTTCGAGAAAATTTTCCGACGGCTTAAAGGCATGAGGAAGTCGGACACTTTCCACATCAAAGGCAGGTATAAGAGTACCATCCTTAAGGGAGAGCAGACCTACTTCAAGGGCGCGGTCCTTTACTTTTGAGGCAATTTTCGGGGAAAACCATTTCAGGTCAAAAGCCAGGGAAAACTCAAAATCCTTTTCCGAAAGAGAAACTGCAAGATTTTTTTTAAACGGAATCGAAACTACAAATTTAAGTTCTTCCATTCGCTATCCTCTTAAAAAACTGGTGATGAGAAGAGAAAGTATATACAAACAGGTTTTGGTATAACAGGTTTACCTATAATAGGTATCAGTATAATATGTTTAGATACAATAGATATCATATAACAGGGTTCGTTGACACAATTCCGAAAAAGATTTAAAGGCTCCGGCACAGGACTTTCATCCTTAACTTGTGCCGAAGCAAAATACTTTTCAAAATGCACGTCCTACAATTTGTTTAAACAATTTATTAAATTATTATCTTGTAGATCGTTTACTGTTTCTTTTGCTGATTTTAACTGAGACTTTGAAGTCGGGTTTCTCGGAAAAGTTCAGAGTGTTACAAGTTTGGCACTGAGTATTCCCGGAACCTTCCGTAATTCTTCAAGGATCGGGGCAGAGACTTCAGAGTCTACATTTAGGACCATCATGGTAATGCCTCCGATTTCGGCCCTACCAACCTGCATGCCTGAGATATTGATGTCGTTTTTACCAAGAACCAGGCAGCAAGGCCCGATTACATTCGGCCTGTTGATGTGTTTGGCAAAAATCATGCGTCCTGCAGGGAAGATATCCATCTTGTCCTCGTCAACTGCAACGATCTTTGGCTCATCCCCGACAACAGTTCCGGCAACCAGCTTTGTAAGTCCTCCGCTAATAAGCCTGATACTGATAGTTGAAGCATATTCCTCAGAAGACTCGGATTTGCTTTCTACGACTGCGATCTTTCTGGACTTTGCAAGGGCAGGAGCATTGACATAGTTTACGCCGGCACCAAGAGCCATTTCAAGCAGCCCTTTGAGAGCAGAAACCGTAAGGGGCCTGGTGTCTTTTCCGGAAATCTCCCCGTTGTATGCGATTTCTACCTTTTCGTAATTGCAATCTACAAGCTGCCCTGCAATTTTTCCCATGATCTCCGAGAGCCTTATATAAGGGGCAAGGACTGCCATAGCTTCTGGCTTTACGGACGGGATATTGATCGCATTCCTTGCAAGCCCACCTGTAAGAACAGATACTATTTCCTTGGCAATATCGATTGCCACGTTGACCTGGGCTTCCTGCGTAGAGGCCCCGAGATGAGGAGTCACTATAACATTGTCAAAGTTGAGGAGAGGACTGTTAAAAGGAGGTTCCTCAACAAAAACATCGAACGCTGCTCCACCCACCTTCCCGTTTGCAAGAGCTTTTGCTAGGGCTTCTTCGCTAATAATGCCGCCGCGCGCACAGTTGATGATCTTGACACCGGGTTTCATCAGGGCAAACTGCTCGTCGTCAAGAATATTTTTGGTTTCTTTAATAAGAGGAGTGTGTACTGTAATGTAGTCAGCTACTTTTGCTATTTCGTTCACTGTACCAAGCTTGACTCCAAGTTCGACAGCTCGCTTTTCGGAAATGAACGGGTCGTACCCCATAAGGTTCATTTCAAGTCCTGAAGCCCTTTTTGCGACTTCGGAACCAATTCTACCGAGACCTATGATTCCCAGGGTCTTACCTTTGACCTCAATGCCCGTGAATTTGTTGCGCTTCCATTCCCTGGCTTTCAGGGAGGCATTTGCTTGAGGGATGTTCCGGGACATTGCCATCATCATAGCAATAGTGTGCTCTGCTGCCGAAATCATGTTGCCTTCGGGAGAGTTAGTCACAATTATGCCCTTCTTGGTGGCTGCATCCACATCAACATTGTCAACTCCGACTCCGGCCCTCCCGATAACTTTCAGCTTTTCGGCAGCTTCGATAATTTTTTGAGTGACCTGGGTGCCACTTCGTATTACAAGGGCGTCGTAATCCTTGATTATTTTCACCAGTTCGTCCTCGGAAAGCCCGGTGGAAACGTCAACCGTAAAGTGCTCTTTTAGAATCTCCAAGCCTTCGTTGGAGAGTGAATCGCTGACTAATACTTTCATGTCAATTTCTCCAATAAATTCGATAAACAGGACTTATTAAATTTTAACAGAGACATAAATCAACTTAATCACACTTAAGCATTATCACACATTTTGAGGCAAACTCTACTCATCGCGATATTTACCAAATTTATTCTCCTCTGCACGATTAACCGACCAGCCTGATTATTCCGATCCTCGGTTCGTAACACTGCCCACCTGCAAGGAGAGAACGGACAACTTCTTCTACAAGCTCCTCAGGAATACCTCTGGAAACGGCTGTATCCACAAAAGCTGCGTAGTCAACACCCCTGTTCCCACCCATATCCCTTAGCAGTTCGAGTACAAACTCTTTCTGGTCAGCATGGGCCCCTGCATTATTCCCGGAATCAAGATCAAGGGACTTGAGACCTTCCCTGATGGAAGCTCGGAGTAGTTTTACGAATTCCTGAGGCGCGCGTTCCCGCTCAAGAGCAATAGAAATGCCTTCAGTAAGCTCGGAAGAAATCCCTTTCTCCAAAAAGTATTCCCTAAGTTTTTCTCCACGATATCCGCTAGCCAGAGCATCCGAGAAGGCTTCAAGTCTATCAATTGTCTGCTCTGCAGCATCTACAACCCACCTGTTACGGATTTCCTCGTCCACTACATTTGCTTCTTCAGCCCGAATAGAGACAAAAACCGACCCAGGCTCAGGTTCATAAATCCGAGCTTTACCTGTAAGGGCGATGAAAGCAGGAATCTGAACCGTTGAAAAGAAAATGGATGCTTCGAGCTGGTACTGTCCGGCATATACCGTAAAAGCTCCTGTAGGGTCAACTATTCTCGCTTTCCACATGTCGTTTTGTGTGCCTATGCTGTCAAGTTCTGTGATTACTCCAACCACAAAGATTCGATTGAGAATAAGCCCTAGAGGGCTAATAAGCAGGTTGGGAGTTTTCAAATCCAGTGCTTCGGAATCAGGTCTGGCTGATTTTTCAAGCTCTCTACATGCCTCAAATTCCCTTGCAAAAACCCTTTTTGCAACTTCTCGTTTAAGCAAGGTCGATTCCCCCACCGGAAACCTGCGAATTCCTTTCCTGTCCATCCTCTTCAGCCGGTCCGAGCCTGTGAAGCAGTTTCACTACCCGGACTGCAAGATCTTCTTCAGGTACCCAGGCCTTTTCAGCTACAAAGGAAATCCCATACTCGCTTTTTGAGGAGTTGCCGCGGACGGCAAGGTAGCGGCCTGTAAGGAAACGTCTGAGGTCTTCGTATACCGCATCTTTAGAGATATCAGAAATCATTAGCTGCTCGGCTTCTTCAAGGGTCTTTCCATAGATAATTTCCGCAAGTTCTCTGGGAAACATTACTGATAAGGATCCTGTCCCGTCATCAAGTACGGCTTTGATCCGCATGTCTCTTATGCCCTCTACCTTCCCATGTGCCCTGCAGCTTGCTTTTTGAATTACACGGCTACATTCAGGGCAGCGGGAGATAATCCCTGAGCCCGGCCGGACTGAAACCACATTGCCCGCCGTGGCTACATCGAACATGCTGTCTCTTGAGTCTATTTCTTCGATTCTAATAGGATCAGGGTCTTTTCCTGTGGATTCGAAGGTAAAGGCAAGTTTTCCGGCCTCTTCTGGCTTAACAGGAGAAAATTTTGTGCCGTTCAGGATGTTGACTGAAGGCATTCCCCTGAACATTCGGACCTGAGCTCCCTCGATTCGGATTATGCTTCCGATATCAATACCCGGAAGCTCAATCCAGGCTGTGAAAGGCAGCCTGCCCGTTTCATCCGCAAGCACACCTGAAATCACTCTGGACTGACGCCCCCTGACCAGAACTTCTCTGTGGGAAAGCTGAAGCACGCAGGCTGCAGTCCCAACGGAAAAATCCGCAGCTCCGATATCAATTAGCTTCTTAGTCTGGCTTCCTGAAAGTTCGGACAGGGACGGGAGCGGAGAGTCAGGGATTTTCGACATCAGAGATTGTTCCCCGATAGAAAGCCTGACCCTGTTCTGCCAGATGCGGGTATAGGCGTTTCTGATATTGATTACATCTCCTGTTGAGCCTGGCAGCTCCTTCCAGGAAGAAAACATCACCGAACCTGTTTCATCTGCAAGGATTCCGGTATAAAGCTTAGAAGGCCCTTCCTGAGCTCCGTCCTGAGGCCGGATTGATTTTTCCCCGAGATCCAGGACCCTGCCTGTAATTTCAAAACTCTTCAGGTTACCTGAAAGATCCTTTACTTTCAGGACTTTGCTTTTTCCCCCGAACTTGCGGAGGAGACTCTCTTTTGCAACTTCTGGTGGTACGCGAAAAGCAAGAAGTTTCTCAAACTCTGCTCGGATGCCAGTCTTTTCAAGGTCTCCAAGCGCCCTGGTTAACTCTTCAAGGTGGGGCGCAATTTTTTCATCCATTTTTAAGCCTCCATTCGAGACAATAACAGTGTGATTAAATTTTTTAAGTATATCAGGTTTTGTTGTATTTGAGGTATTATTTAAAATTTTACAATAACAGCCTTTCTAATAAATTAGATTTAAGAGTATTATTTCAGAATATACTAATTGATACAGATATTCAGGTTCTTTGAACAATAATTTTTTGCAATTGCCGAGCCCTGAAGTCCTTTGTAACTTATTATTACTTTGAATCTTTTTTGTACTTTGAATCATATAAGAGGTCATATTCTTTGTTTTGAGAATCATAACCGGAAAAGTGTGACTCTGAAAGTAAGATAAGTTGCAAACTAATATCTGCTAACTAATATAAGGAATATGTTAAAAATTAATCTTCTCTATCGTAAGGATAGTGGACCATTATTTAAGGATAATTGTTCAGAACTACTGATTCCAAAGGTATATTAGTATTGGAATAAAATCCCTTCCCCGACAAAATATTGAAAGAGCTAGTTCTGAAAAACAGACGAACCCTAAAAAAGGAAAAACTTAACTGCTTCTGAAAAGATAAAACCTAGTGAGAAGGCAAGAAGGATACGAAGGTAAAGAGGAACTTAAGATGGGAAGAGTAAAAGAGAGGAGTTTACTATTCTTTAAAATAACAGCACTTGCAGCCATTCTGGCAGTCACATGCACCTGCTCTGCCGTTTCCGCCGATAACTTAAGGGTAGATCCTTCAGCAGAAGGGAATTATACATCGATACAGGCCGCAGTAGATGCCGCAAAAGCCGAAGACACGATTTTCGTAAATCCCGGAACTTATGTTGAGAATCTCAAGATCAACAAGCAAGTTAGAATCTGGTCCGATTCGAGGAGTCATGAGGATACAGTTATCAGGGCAGCAGACCCCGCGCAAAATACCGTGGAAATCAGCGGAAAAAGGGTATCTTTCAGTGGGTTTGGCATTGAAGGTTCCGAAAAAGCAGAGATCTCACTTACAGGGGCTAAAAACTGCTTTATCAACAATAACAGGGTCCAGGGAACAGAATACGGAATTTTCCTCAATGATTCTGAGAGCAACACAATAAGTGATAACATCATCGTCCTGAACGAAAAGGGAATAAGGCTCGAAAGTTCGGACTCGAACACCATTCAGGACAACTTAATTGCCTATAACTACGGTTCCGGAATCTCCCTTGAAGGAAGCAAAAGGAATATTATCTATAATAATTACCTCAAAAATGCCGAAAACGTCGAAGAAAAAACCGTAAATGCAGATAACATCTGGCAGAGCCCTCTAGTAACCAGGAAGAATATTGTTCGTGGCCCTTATATTGGAGGAAACTTCTGGGCAGATCTTGAAGGTAAGGGCTACAGCGAGACCTGTGTGGATGGAAATAGCAACGGAATTTGTGACTCTTCATATAATGTAACAGGGGGAGGGATTGATAAGTTTCCTCTTTTTCCTAAAGTCCCAAATGCCGTTAAGGTCCTTGAAAGCAAGCTGAATGCCACTGCCTATGAACAGGGTCTGGCAAATAAAACCAGGGTAGAACCCCCGGTTAACGCAAGCAACGGAACAACAGAACCCTCAAAAAAACAAACCCCTGGCCTGGGGCTGGGAATTGCGGTGCTGGCTATGGGATCAGCCTATTTCCTGAGACGGGACAGGTAAAGCATTGATGTGAGTAGAGTACTTTGTACACTCGATGCCTACGCCACATATGAAATGGAAATTCAAAAGCTAAATATATTGAAGTTGGAGACGTTGTTGAAGCTAAATCTATTGAATACGATTTTTATTTTTTTATTTTTTCCTTCTTTTTCTATTAAGAAATGATAATACTCGAAACTTGTTTGTAATTTTTAATTTTTTCTTTGAAATGTCGGCTTTATAATATTCCTTTAATTTGAGAGAACTTGCTCAAGGCAAGAGCAGAATTAAGGCTAATCTATGTAAAAACTCCAGTTATTGGCACAAAAAATTTAAAATGAGGACATCGAGAATTTCAAAAAAGCTTAAAAAGTTAAGAAATAAGATCGTGAGGGATCAGGTACTAAAAATAGCAAACAAAGAAATGGTTTTAAAATCTGGCCAAAAAAGGCGAATGTGCCCGCTTTGTCAGATTTGATCAATAAACCCCCACTCCTCTTTAATACTTGATTTTGTTACTGGTTTTTCAATTTAAAATTTTACTTACTTCAGTATGATATATCCAGACTTTGTTACCGAATTACTGCCTTTGGCATTCTTTGCTGTTAAGCTAACAGTATATTTTCCTGCTTTACTGTATTTATGTACAGGGTTCTTGGATGTTGAATATGTTCCATCTCCAAAACTCCATTTCCATGAGGCTGGTGATCCTATACTCTTGTCATAAAATGTCACCGTTAGCGGTACTTTTCCAGAGACAGTGGACGCAGAAAAAGCAGCAATAGGTGGTTTCAAAGTTACAACATTTACGTAACTGGATTTTGTCATTGCATTACTTCCAGCAGCATTCTTTAATGTCAAGCTGACGGTATATTTTCCGACTTTACTATATGTGTGTGCAGGACTCTTGCTTGTTGAATATGTTCCATCTCCAAAACTCCATTTCCATGAAGTTGGACTGTTGAGGCTCTTGTCAGTAAACTGAACTTTCAACGGAACGTTTCCTGAGGTAGAGGACGCCGAAAAAGCAGCAACTGGGGCTTTCAAAGTTACAACATTTATGTAACTGGATTTTGTCACTGCATTACTTACAGCAGCATTCTTTACTGTTAAGCTAACAGTATATTTTCCGACTTTACTGTATGTGTGTGCGGGGTTCCTGGCTGTTGAATATGCCCCGTCTCCAAAACTCCATTTCCATGAGGTTGGCGAGCCTGTACTCTTGTCAGTAAACTGAACTTTCAACGGAACGTTTCCTGAGGTAGAGGACGCCAAAAAAGCAGCAATTGGGGCTTTCAAAGCGTTTACAACAACATAGCCGGATTTTGTGACCGTATTACTGCCCACCACATTTTTTACTGTTAAGTTGACGGTATATTTTCCTACTTTGCTGTATGGGTGTACAGGGTTCCTGGCTGTTGAATATGTTCCGTCTCCAAAATTCCAATTCCATGAAGTAGGAAAGCCTGTACTTGTGTCGGTAAATAAGACATTTAGCGGTACGTTCCCGGAAGTAATATTGCTGCTGAAGCTTGCAACCGGTTTTTGTGCAGGTTCTGTCATTCTAATATAAGCGGATTTTGTTGTCGTATTACTACCTGCACCATTGGTTGCTGTAAGTGCCACCGTATAATTCCCTGCTGCGGAGTATCTATGTACAGGATTCTTGATTGTTGAATATGTTTTGTCTCCAAAGCTCCAGTTCCAGGCTGTCGGTGTCCCCGTACTTATGTCAGTAAAAGTGATATTCAGAGGTGTAGTTCCTGAGATTGGAGATGCGGAGAATGCAGCAACAGGGTGATAATTGAGAGTAGCCATGTAGATATCGAAGTTTCCACTGCGTCCATCTGTCCATACTATACGGTTACCGTAGATAGCCGGATAGTACTGATATGATCCGTCGGTGGTGTGGCTTTCCTGGTGAGTGGAGAGATTATACATATAGATATTAGAGTTTCCATTGAGAGTATTCGCCCATACTACCATGTCACCATAGATAGCAGGATTACATGCTGATTCATTTTTGGAAACCTGAGTTTCCTTGGAAGTGGAGAGATTGTACATGTATATGTCTCCGCTTCCGTCGCGATAATCACTCCATACTATCCTATCACCGTAAATAGCTGGATATGCTGCTGATCCGCTGGCTGAGATCTGAGTTTCCTTTGAAGTGGAGAGGTTGTACATGTAAATATTCCAGTTTCCACTGCGATTACCAGACCATACTATTCTGTCACCGTAGATAGCAGGAAATACTGCTGATCCGCTGGCAGTGATCCTATTTTCCGTATGAGTGGAGAGATTATACATGTAAATATCGGAGCCTCGATTGCGATCATCCTGCCACACAATGTTATTACCGTAGATATCAGGCCACGTCTGATCGGCTCCGTTGGCTGAGATCTGAAATTCTTTTGAAGTGGAAAGGTCGTACATGTAAATGTCCCGGTTTCCACTGCGATTATCAGACCATAATATTCTGTCCCCGTAGATAGCAGGAAATACTGCTGATCCGCTGGTAGTGATCTGAATTTCCTTGTGAGTGGAGAGATTATGCATGTAAATATCTGTGTTTCCGTTGTATTTCTGGGATAATTCTTTATTGCGCCAATCATCCCACACTATTCTGTCCCCGTAGATAGCAGGAATCCCTGCTAATCCACTGGTGGTAATCCGAGTTTCAGTGATCGTGGGCGAAGCACTTTGTGCAGCAGCTGCCGCCGCCGTGGACGAAATGAGAATCAAAAATAAAATCAGAACTGCTGATGCTAAAGCTAACGAATACAATCTTTCGCTGGTTTTCATTTATCCTACCTTTGCCTTCCTTTTATTTTGCATTTAAAAAATATTAGTATTGTAAGTTATTCTACTTTTTAAACTTTCTCTGTATGAGTGTATTTTATAAAAATCGTTTAATTTATTAGTTCTCCAGTGATAGAGGTAGGATAGAAGAGAATTTACACAAAAATCAAAGTTTTCGGCACAAAAAGAGAAAAATAGACCATGAGAACTTCAAATAATCTTAAGAAGAGTTAATAAATTGAATATTAGGGTCAGTTACTGAAAAACAATAAATAGAAAAAATAGCTATCAAATATGATAAACAAGGATAAGAAGGTCAATTGGTTGGATAGAACCCTCTTCTTCTAGTTACCCTTTTTATTTAAGACCATCTAAGACGGTTTTAAAATGCCTCTAATGTTAATTTTCTAGTCACATTTTAAACTTTCAACAGTGAGCCTGAGAACCAATCAATAATTTCGGCTCTCCGCTGTTTCGTGTGGATATCATCACAAAAACCAATGCGGGTAAATTGAAAAAGCATCTTATCCATAAGGAATAGCGAAGAGCCATAATCTTCTGAGAGCTTCTTGATGGAAACCCATGCCAGTTAACTGTAAAAATAACCGATATCATTAGACTTAATCTTCAAAATCTCGTAGTTGTGAGATTTTGAGTAAGATATCAATTCTTCAGTTTGTAACCTAATAGATTTCCATTGATTTTCTGTAGAAGTCCTGATATAGGGTGCAACTTCAGTATCATTGAAAAAGTCATTTCTTTTTCTATACCTGTATTGAATAACTTTCTTGCCGTAATAACTTAAGCTTTCTCAATGGATAGATGGCGCCAAAAATAACGAATTGTTGCTATCCCAAATGCAATGGAAGAAAATTAAGCAAAATCTCATTAATCACATAGTTGCAATAAGAGATATGACGGATAGCCAGAAGGGTAAAGACGTTACGATACGTACGCAAAAATCTGGTGATGCTGGATATATAGCTTATAGACATTGTGTCCTTTACGAAAAAGAATATGGACTTGGCGGAACTTTTGAGCAGTACGTGCTGGATAGCCTAGTAAAATATATTGAGCATCGGTCTGAAGGGGAAATCTGGGTAGCAGAGTATAATGGCCAGATTATTGGCTCTATAGGAATTGTCAGTACAGACAAAAGTACAGCGCAGCTTAGGTGGTTTTTAATAGAACCAGAATTTCGCGGAAAAGGTTTAGGCAGACAGCTAATGACCAAAGCAGTCGACTACTGTAAGCAAAAAAAATTCAGTCGAGTGTTCTTATGGACAAAACAGAATTTGGAGGTTGCACATCATTTATACAGTAGCTTCGGATTTATTCCTGTAGAACAAGTCGAAAATAATACATGGAAAAGAGGTGTGGTAGAAGAGCAATGGGAACTTTTATTAAAACCTATGTAAAATTAGACAGTCCTATTAACCCTGTTATGTGTCTCTAATACTTTTTTTTACGTTAAATAAAACACACTTATCGAAAGGAAAAATGCAAATGCCGAAATATCAAGGCTAAAGAGAACGAGTTTTCAAAAACATTACATAGTAGGTAGAACGACTATAAACAAAAACACATAGGTGAGTTTAAACGATCCTGCTTTTATTTGTTGAGTAAACGACATCAGGGAATTTTCGGTATGTTTATTTATTTTGGGACTTATATTTTTGTGTAAAAATTAAATTTTGGTTTCAAAGATAGTGTTACTTTTGATAAAATATTTGCATAAAATCAATGTATCAAATATAAGGGAATTTTTCCAGAATTTTTCTCAAGAATTGTTGGGATTTTTCCCGATAAAAATTCCATACTAAATTTTAGTTCTTGAACAATTTTTTTTCATTTGGCTTTAAAGAGTTAAATCTAAAAAAATTCCCTTTTTCAAGGGAATTTCTTAAAATTAATTTTTCAGATTTGGTGTTTAATCTAGAGTTCCCCTTATTTTTTTCCTTCCTTCTGCTTAAAAGTATGGATCGAGGCTTCTGCTGAGTCAGGTCCTCCCCGGAAATCATATTTTGTATGACCTTTAACGAAACCGCGGACGAGTCCTGTCTTTGAAGAATACTCGCTAAATGAATTTTCTCCCTTGACAATGCCGATGATTGGGATGCTGTCGGAAGTGGAGGTCAGAGTATACCGGCCTGAATTCTCATCATAGACAGACAGCAACCGGGCCTTTTCCGAGGCATCTTCGGTAATCCCGTCACTATTCAGAACAGTAGCGTATTTCTGGGTCACCGTTCTGTTAGTTTTCGCCCATTCAGCCTCGTTCTCTGTCAGGGGCGAGGATGCGACTCTGCCATCAGCATAGAGAACATAGGGAATGGTTATATTATGCGTGGTTAAGTTGACATTGCCCAAGATGAGGTTGCTTTTCATACAGAGCATAACAATATCTACTGTACCGTCCTCGGCAACCGTGTCGATGTATCCGGCAAACGAGGTGAATGTTGTTTTCCCATGTGCGGTGATTTTACCGGAAAACACGTTTCCTTCCTGGCTGTTTATCTGGTAAACACTGTTCTGGGCAGTTGTCCATGTCCCAGTGAGATTAGGAATCACCGTTCTGTCATCGGGAACTGTCTTTCCGTTACGAGCTGCGAAAGCCGTCTTGACCGTGACAACCCTACCTGAATTGGAGATCACCCTCGTTGAGAAAACGTCATCTGACTCGATGATACCGCTTCGGAACAATTTGGTCTTCCCGTCATTTCCATAGCTGAAGAAATGCGTACCGTGTTTATCATCAATGGAAAAGAACAAAGGAGAGCCGGAGATATCCTCCACGATCTTAAACAACCGGTCACAATGAACGACGTTGTAAACTTTTCCGGGGTCGTTTGTGGCAAATCCGCCGGAAGCGGAGTCGTAGGTGATACCTGACACGGTTGTAAAAACGCCGTTGATATTATATGGTACTTGCTTTAACCCGGTATCTGTCGCCGGGGGGCAGGACAGACATGACCCGCGGTGGCTGTTCCTACAATTAGAAAAAGAATTGCTAGAGAAAGGCACAGCGCAAGGGGTTTTCTGTAAAATGTTTTCATATATCAATCTCCTTATTTTGAATCACATCTTACATTTATTTGCCTATTGTATATGTTAGTATGTTAAACTTTTGAATTGGTTTATAAAGCATAGTTTTGTTAATTGAACAAAATTAGAGTTTATTCGCTGTGTTCTGCTTTCTGCATTTAATTTGCCTTCAACAGAAGAGAACTAGTGTAATGACAATTTAATTATGATACATAATGCTTTGACAGCTTCTTATCTGCTTTCTCCTTCGTGAACTTCCA
>MDTP02000006.1 GCA_001714685.2 Methanosarcina sp. Ant1
AAATTTTTTGCAAAATAAGCTATACTACCAAATATTATTGGAAAATAAGGAATATTGTGGAAAATGGCAAAACCTCAATTATTTAGGTTATACATCTTCATTTTTAGATTAATGGATTCAATTTTGATTTTTAGTTTATATCTATACATAAATGAAATATATAAATCCAATAGAATAAATTCCTTATGATTAAAATTCTAGAAAACGTAGACAATATAACGGAAATGAGATAATTTCTCTATGGTTTGGTCACTTTCCAACTAGTAAATTATTTTCAACCAACACAAAACAGCGAATAACGGTAGAGCAGCCTGATTCGCTTATTTTGCAAGGGTAGATTTGTTCTTCTAGTTCATGCCCATCTTTTTATTCTATATTCCGCAGATGTACACAGATATAGGATTTGTTTGCTTATTTTCCCATTATTACTCATAAGGTAAAACGAATTTTTAAGCTGCTACCTTATTGAGAAAATAGGTGGTATTTTTGTGGACTTCCGCGGAAAATGGTAAACGTGTTGAAACTTTTTTTCAATGTTGTTTATTATTGGGGACAATGTGGAAAAACAAGTTACCTGTTGAAGATAGGTTCTATGGTAGATGAATACTGCATGAAATATATTTTAAAAAATATATATTAGGGAGAAATCTGATTTAAGAGCACCACATATCTGGGCCAAAAAAACAAGAAAAGGGAAATAATCCCTCTTAATTAGCTCATATAATCCTTTTTAATTAGCTCATATAATCCCTTTTAATTAGCTCATATTTCAGGCAAGCTCATATTTCAGGCAGTTACTGCCACTCTTTTAATTCCATTAATTTTTGCCTCATTAACCAGTGAAATCACTTCAGCGGGAATATAGACCTTACCAGTTACAGGAGCGTAGACAACTGTTCCTTCAAGCTCATGAGTTACGCCATTCTGGACAAGAATGTTCTTGCTTACTGGCAGTTCGGCATCTCCGATTCTCAGCACAGGGTTTGAGGAATCTGTCATGTCCACCATATACTCATTTTTATCCAGTTTCCCGTCTCCGTTATCCTTGGAGAAAACTTCACCTGCTTCGACAAACAGGCGCGAGTTGGTTTTGTTCAGGTCAAATCCGAGTTCTTTAGCTATACATCCTGCAATTTCGGTATTATCCATGTGACCTGTCGGATAGTCTGGGCCATAGGCCCACAGGGGAACATCATCGCCAGAGTGCCCGTGGGTAGTCCAACCAATTACGGTGTGGTTTCGGCTGATTACCTCGCTGATCGCATAGCTGAGCGAGAGGCCTTTCCCATTGTTGTAGAGTCCGATAATTTCGGTTATATCATCGTCAGTTGCAGTAATGCTCCACCAGATTTTAAGCTGCTTTTTGATGTTTTCAGATGAGATGTCAATTCCTATTTTTGCCGCAATACCTGTAGAACTGAGTTTCATTCCTTCGAGAGGCGCAATGACATCTTCTATGGTTGTGGATGTGTAATTAGAGTCAGAGTTACTGCCAATAGTCATGCCGCCGGTGTTGTGGTCCGGGAAGACCAGCACTAGAGTATGCCCGTCATTTTTAGCAAAGTCAACTGCGACCTTAACAGCTTTGTCAAAAGCCAGGAAATCAGTGACAGCATAGTTAGGGTCATTGGCATGGTTAGCCCAGTCTACCTGGCTGCCTTCCACCATGAGGAAGAAACCATCCTTATCCCTGGATAGAAGCTCAACAGCCTTTCCGGTCATCTCCCCAAGAGAAGGCTCCTCAGGTGCAAGTTCGGTACGATCAATGTCCGGAGCCATGTGACCGCTGGCAAAAAGACCCCAGGTTTTACCGGAGTTCAGGTTTATCATTTCATCTCTTGTGTCAACATACTGGTAGCCTCTGTCAAGAAGTACGTTTGTCAGGTTTTCTCCGTCAGTTCTTTTTCCCCCCTCAGCTGCAGGTACTAGATAACTGGAACCACCTCCAAAGACCACATCAATGCTTTCATAAACCATCTGTTCCATTATCTCGGTCTCGTTATCTCTGTTATCAACGTGAGCAGCAAAAGCCGCAGATGTAGCATGGGACACTCGAGAGGTTGCCACAATACCGGTGGCCTTGCCTTCGAGCTTTGAAGCTTCAAGCACTGTTGCAAGCGGCCTGTATTGCAATTTTTCATGTGGAATCTCCAGCGTGCTTAACACAGAACTATTGCTCGGCCCGACGCTTACGAAACCGTTGATAGTTTTATATCCCGTGGAAAAAGCAGTTGCAGCTGAAGAAGAGTCGGTGATCACTGAGTCAGTGCTGTAAGTAGATACCGTTCCAGTCACCATATTGTCAAGCTCTAGAGGCTTTCCGCTGTACCAGCGAGCTAAAGTCTCTACACTCTGGGAACACCCATCAGGAATCAGGACAATGACATTCTTTATTTTAGCTTCCGATCCTGCAAGAGGTTTGCAGTAAGCGGAATCAGTGAAATCAGCATTATGATTCAAATCAGATTTTGCAGCTACTGCAGAACCAATATTTCCCAGCAGCAGAAGCCCTATAATAGAAAGAATAAGCACAGTGTTCGTTTCTTTAATTTCCATGTAATTACCTCAAAATTGAGAATAATTTTGAAATGTCTCTTTATTAGGACCTTATAAAGAATGCAAATCTCAAGTTTGAAGAAGGAGCCAGCTGTATTTGAATTTTTCACATATAAAATATATGTGACCCCATATTAAACATTTGAAAAATGTAGCTATATAACTCTATTTTGTGGTACTTGCTGTTTGCCAAAATATTTACCCTATCTATACCATTTACACATTGCTAGTCTCCATTTAACTATAGACCCCGAATTTGACCGAAGCATACATTTTATAATGTATAAATGGGCTTCATGCTTCTGTTTTCCCCCATAAAATTCAAAATTCGATCCTGTGTTTTTTGATTTTTGACATTTTTCATTTTTCAGAAAGAGTCTGTGCCGGTACAATGCGTTTTTTGGAAGAATATATTATATTAATTAGTAGAATCTGTTAAATTAAGATTATAAAGTGACTATAAATTGCCCACTCGAAATAGCGAAGAGCCTTATCCCAATATACTAATGCGAGAAAAGCGGGTTTTATAGTGCCCCCATTTCCTTCGAAACACTTAAAACCATCTCAGGTTCTTGGAATAATGGATTTACTGCCAGTCCCTCTATGAATTCACACACTTCAGACCCTCTTTTAAGGATGTATCGGTCTCCTACTCCCCTCTCGATCAATTTTGCATCTACTGAACTGCAAACGAACCTGACGATATCATATTTTCCAAGAGCATCTTCCTTCTTTTTGACTAGCTGGTCTACAGAATTAGACCTGTCTATCTCATACTCAAAAGCTACAGTTTTGCCGTTAATTTTCGCCTCGATATCTACTTCCTTATCGTGGTTTATGTGGATTCCTTCAAAGCCGTATTGATATAGTAAGCCGGCCAACTGTACCACACTACTGTAATGGTCTAGCGTTTGTTTGCCGAAATGAGGAAGATCAATAAGTCCATTCTGAACCATTCCGGCAGGAAGATACGCGGCCATTGTACCTGATTCTGCTATTCTTTCTACCCTGTGTTTTTCATAGCCCTCACTGGTAAGATGTGAAAGATCGCCTGTCGTCCAATCTGAAAATATAATTTTCTGGTCTTCTACCAGCCATTGAAGTTCAGGAAAAACCAAAAAACCACTAGTTAGAGGTCTGTTTTTTCTTCTGTAATTACCCTTAATTACATCCATTTCCAGGGTTGTAGGTTCGAATCTTATAGGGATTCTCTGGCCTTTAACTATTAGAATTCCCTCTCCTTTATCTGCGCTTATTAAGATCTCTGTTTCTTCTTCTGAGAGTTTAAAATAGTCTTTTACATCGTCTATGGCGTTCTCCAGGTTAGCCCCTAAAACGATATTAATAAACATGTTTGTTTTGAACTCTTCTTTTACTCCGTTTTTGGCAAAATCTCCCGGTTGATGTGTAGCCATCCAGAGGGAAACTCCATGACTGCGCCCCTGGGTCAACGTCTTTAATAAGAAAAGGGAAAGTTCAGGATTCCGCAGGTAAACTGCAGCTTCATCTACTGCTATAATTGTCTCTTTTTCGTTGTCTGTGGAAAACCTGCTGCCTAACATCCCTGTAACCAAAACGTTCATGGCTTCCTGAATAAGTTCAGGAACGTTGGATAGGTCAATTATTATGAAATCTTTTGAGATATCAATATCAGTCGGTCGATTAATATAATTTAAAGAACCTTTTTCACTGACATGATATGTCCTGTCAAAAAGTACTTCTGCTATTATTTTTTTTGTTCCGAGGTCTTTATTATTCATATCTTTTTTCCAGACTTCCCTTAAATTCCTCAGAACAGGGAAAGGATTATTCCAAGTCTCCGGCCTGTCTCTAAAGATTCCTGCCTGCTCATAGACAACGTTAAGGGTTTCATCGAGGTATGAATCCATATTACTAGAAACTTCAGAACCGAACCAGACAGAACAGAACTTAATAAAAAGATCTTTGTGCCGGTCGTATGCTTTTGCATAAGCATATTGGCTTGACCCCATGTTTTGAGAGTCAAAAAGGATTTGCAAGGGGTTTATGTTGCTCCCACTTGGCCCTATATCCACTATACAGGCACCCTCGCCGTAATAGCCCGCTACTGCCCTGTAGTCTGTGCCCAGATCGGCTTTAGGGGTCGTGTACACGATTCTTGTATTCAACAAATCGTGCATTCTCATTAGGAGAATAAGGAAAGAGAAGGTTTTTCCTGCGCCTGTAGCTCCCAGGAAAGTAAGGTGTTTTGCCGGTAATGTATCAAGATCAATAAGGATTTCAGCATTGGTTTTTAAGTCCTTGCCGAAGTACAACCCTTTTTCATCAGTCCGGCTATTCAAGTTTGTAGCTGTACAGAGAACCGCTGCGGTATCGCTCCTGACTTCTACCCACGCTTTAGAATCGGATACAGGGAAAGGAAGAGAAGCCAAAAACATTTCAAGCATTTTCCCTTTTGGGATATGCACTTCCATTAACTCAGACTTCAAAATTGAAATAATGTAACTCTCTGCAGTGAAAGTTTCTTTCTCTCCTCCCATCATTGTAATTATAAATGCACTATGGAACGACCTATGAGAGTTGAAGTAAATCTGTTCGTAGTTTGAGACTACGTCTTTCTGTTTGCACATCAAGCCTAAATCCATTGAGCCGCCAGGATTTACCTGTCTTGCATGTTCCTGATTGACATTGACGGCAAAAGATGTTTTCTGCAGGGTCTCCCTTGCTTCTTCATTCGGGATCTGTATGAGGCTGTGAGAAATCATAATCTTGCAGCCATCGAAACTAAGCTCCTGGATTCGTTCTATTGCCTTGCTGGTCATATCCCGGGGATAGCCTTCTCCGTTCTCCTTCGGAAGCCCTACGACGAGGCAACGAACATACGTCCTCTGATCTATAAGGAGGTTAGTATCGAACACTTCTATGCGGTTAGGGGCAATGATTTTGCAGTACGAATCCCACCAGATTTGATTTTCTGCTGTTTCTTTCACTTTTCTTGATCTTTGTTTTGATTCTCTTCTTTTTGCCAAAAATTTTCCCCATAATGACATTATACCACCATCTCTGAAAACATCGTTCTATAAGCTGTTGCAATCTCATTAGGATCTTCATAGATTCGAGGCTGTAATTTTGCCCCTCGCATGTTTTTCAAGAGCCCTGGCATTACTGCCCCGTACTGGATCCTTGCAGCTTCTAAGTTAGGCTGTTTCCCTAAACTCTGAAAAGCGTAATACTTCCAGGAAATGACTGGTGTCCCATCCTCTGCAACTTTAGTATAAAGTCCTGCCAGATGTTGATCGGTTGCTCTTTTTCCATTGGAATTGTTGGATACTTCGAGAAGATAAGACTGAATAGGTTTTCTAGGCTGTAGTCTACTGCATGATATCGTTTTGAAGTGAGTATTAGCAGGAATCCCGTTTACAACTTTCTCAATCTTCTTTTCATGAGCTGCTCTTTCTTCGTCTGAGATTCTCATAGGATTTGTCTCCATCAGTATCCCCCATTTGTTATCTTTGAATTCAATAATACCTCCTGCGTGAATCGCTACGATGGGCACGATTTGCTCAAGAAACTGAACAGGAATTTCAAATTTGTTGATTACATGTTTTCCTCGCATGTCGGCCCACTTAAAACCGTAAATCGTAAACTGTTTTTCCACTTTTTCAGAGGTAGAGAAGTATTTCAGCCAGATGTAAAGCCACATGACCAGGATTCCCACTAAAGCCGTCTGTATTTTATCATTCTGAATGTTTCCGATTTTGGAAATGACGAATAAAGAAACCCCTACAAATCCCATCAAAACCCATGTAAAAGGACTTGTAAAATCAAGATATTCATCATCTTGTATTTTTGTAATCGTCTTCGGGGGCTTTGGAGGACTGTACGGTGTATCGCTCATAATTTTGCACCTACCTTTTCCAGAATTTTACCCCCTTTCTTTATCATTTCGAAGTTTCCGAAAAGGAAATACCAACAAATTAGAGCTACAAAAAGAGTCAAGCAGATGTATCCAAGAGGCTGTGCTATCATCGGCATGTTTTTCAATCCGAGAATTCCAGCACTTGTGGCAAATATGGCCCCCGGTTGCAATGCCAGAATTCTTATGATCTTCTCTGTTGTTTGCTGTGCAAATTCCCGCGTTGGTTCTGGAACCCAAAGAACGGCCAGAACAGTGCAAACAATGGCAACGGCTATTATTATATAATATCTTATGATAAAAAATATCATAACGCAAAGATCACAAAAAGCCATTCCTATATAAGTTACAAAGTTATCGGGACTCGGAGCAATGGAACCCATCACAGAAAACATTGCATATTGGCTGAGAGCTTCCGTTACTTTCAAAGCTCCCATAAAAATAAAGTTAGCTCCGAGTCCGATAAAACACATCGTAATCCCACCGATGAATTTTGAAGTGGACAGGTCTTTTTTCCCAAAAACGCTCTCTGTTACTTTCATCCTTGCCAGGTTTCTGTTCATGAATTCTCCCAGGATGAAAAGGACTACAAAAAAGATTGCTAAATTATAATAATTTGTATAGAGTGCTTTAACCTCTGGAATGCTGTAAGGATCCGGAATGTGAGTAATAACCGTGAATAGTGCCCCCCTGGCAGTCCCGAACCTTTCGGTTACTGCGCTGTTATTATCGTAAGCAGCATACATGTTATCGGCTACTGCAATGAAAGCTTTCTCAAATCCCTTCGCAACCATGTCCGCGCCTGCATCCTGCGCACTATAATCACTCGCTAAAGCTGTACTGCAAAGCAGAAGAAGTCCTGCTATAACCCAAACAACTTTTACCATTTTATCACTCTTTTTCCATTCCTGTATATTGAAATTCCAAAAACCGTAAGAGTCCCGACGAAAGCCCATAGTCCAGGATTTAGAATTGCTCCGCTTTCGTCAGGGATTTCAACATAAGTATAATTTGTCACTTCGATAGATTCATAGGGTGTTGCCACTTTTATGTTCAGTTGTTCAGGCTGCAACTTCCCTTTTATATAGAGTTTATTGCCTGATCCAGAAAGCTGATTCCCTGAGAACTTCCATGTATTAACTTTAGAAAAGTTGGTGTACTCTACACCATTTGGCTTTGATGTTTTCCAACCTATCAATTTAAAATGAGTTGCTGTAGATCCATTATACTGGAAATTTTCTTCTACAATTCCGGGGATATTGGAGAGATCGACTATTGTATGCGGATTATAAGAATTATTGTAATAAGTAACGTAAGCGTAAGGCTCTTTTATCTTTGGAAACTGCGCAGGAACCGGAGAAGTAATAGAAAATTTTTCAGTTTCACTTTTGGTACTAATCGAAGGAACTGAAATACTCATCCCTTTTACATGGATAGTTGAGGTTTTTTTGACATAATATGAAGTTTTAACGGTCAAGATAGTAGTTAAACTGTTATTGTTTTCCTCATACGATAAGTTGGAAGTTTGTCCTGCTCTGAGTAGTGCTGTGTTTCGTGTTTCATAATGAACTATTGCGTTATCCTGTGAGCTCCCATTAATGTATTCAATGCCATCTATTTCTGAAATACCTTTAAAATCTTCAATTGAGAGAGTTGCTTCAGTATATTTCCCCTTTTTCTGCCAGTTTTCCGAAGGGATAATGACTTTTTTCTGTTCGATTAAAGCTGTAGTAGAAAACTCTTGATTGAGGATTCCAAAAATATCTTTTATTTCGTGAGTGTCTGTATCCGTTGTATTCCTGGTTGTTGTTGCTGCAATGCTTCCCAATTCCATCGGAGGCACAAAGGCACATGTCCAGGTCGTCCCGGTCCACGTCCAACCGCTTGAAGTTGCATGAGTTTTAGGGTTCTGTAAATCATCTCCTGAAGAGGTGCATTGATACAGGTTTCCGTTTTGATTATTATAAAAACAATTATTTGTAATTGAAAGGGCAGCTCCTGCTAAATCGGCTATTCCTTTTCCGGTAGCAGTCTGAGAGATACCTGTATGAGAAACCGTATCAGTAATAACATTGTTACTAATAATCGTTCCTTGACCTTCTCCTTGATTCCTGAAAGCATCATTTTTAGTACCCTCGAAAACATTATTATAAACCTGCGTTCCCTTCATTCCATCATTTACAATTCCACCCGTATATGGAATATTATAAGACTGTCCAACTTGATGGAATAAATTATGATGAACTAATACACCTTGTGTGTTTTGGCCTCCATTTTCATAACTTATGAGCCATGTTCCTGCTCCCCATGTTTGAGAAATTATATTGTTGCAGATTTCAACATCCTGCAAGGTCCCTTTTGAATCTTCGATTTGTAGTCCTGCGTTTCCTCCGAGGCTGTCAAGCTGTGCGTTTATGACGTTACTATAAAAGCGTACATGAGCAGAGTTCCAAAGTCTCAAAGCTGAATTTGTCCTGGTTGTAATCCTATTATTGTAAGCTTCAATATTTTGTGAATCGATCCCATAAAAAACATCATGTCCTAGCCGGTAAGCAGTATTATTATAAAATTTAATATTTGTACTTGTTTTTGTTCGGACCCCGTCTCCTAGAGAGTCATGCATCAGGCAGTTATTGACATCTACAGAATCACAATCAATCACATGGATAAAATTATAGTACCCCTGGCCCCACCTTTTACCTTCTCCCTTTCCGTCATGCCCGCTCCATGTCGGGGTATTGTCTTGATTTTTGTCATTTCCATTAATTTCTATATTTCTTATAGTAGCATTCTGAACACCAATTCCTGAGATTAACGGTTTCCATTGAGGCCATCCGGCATTATCAGGAATTGTAATTATAGTTCCAGGCTCACCTTCTAAAACTGAATTGTCCTGAAGGATGATAGAGTCAGTGATTACATAGGTTCGAGCCGAAAGGGTGGCATTACCACTTTCTCTGAGCTGTTCATTAATTTGGACTTCTGCGCCTGCGCTAGCTATCGATGGGAGTAATAAAAAAGAAAGGAAGATAGCGAGAAGGCGACTTATATCTAGTCCTCCATTTTCACGCCTATTAAATCTGCAATCCCTAAAGACCCGCCTTCACATTCATGAACATACATTTGAGGAATGGCGATATTTACAAATCTAAGATATCCAACACCGTTTATATTTCTCTCAATATCGAGAGCTAACGAGGGGTTACTTTTGTTATAATATAAAATAGTTAAGTTATGGATAATTTGAGAGCATCTTCGCCATTTGTATTCAGGCGATGCTTTCATTTTCACACCATTCCATTCAACTTTGGGACAACGTACTCAAAAAGAAACGCTAGGCCGAGAATTACGATAATACATTCTACAAACCAACCTTTCATATTTTCCCGAGTATTCAAAACATCATTAATTCTCTCTCTCATCCGGGCGATATTTCCAGACATCCAGAGGAACAGAATCGAGATTATAGCAACAAAAATAGCTCCCCATTTTGCAAAAGATATCATATCACTTGCTATATCTGAAGCCGGACCCAGGTTCCTTACCACGGAATAATTTTCCGCTCCTAAAGCTGTACTGGCAGTAAGCAGAATCCATCCTACCTCCAAAACGAACTTTCTTATCTTATTCATCATATTTTTTTAAACATCTTCATATTTATTATATCTTTCTATATTTGCTAATATATTAATATACTAATACTAATTTAGCAATATAATAAATAGATACTACTAAAAACTCATTATATTACTATATAGCCTTAAATATCTAGTAGTAAAATAAGTTCATCTATTATTGGAACCAAAATATTATAGAATTTAGAATAAAACATATTTAACTGCAGTACTAAAGTTATAATATCAAGAAAATATACTAAAAACGAAATAAAATTTTACAAAGGAATAATTATAAGATTTAAAGAATTGATCAGCAAATGGAAAGCGTTCGATCAGTTAGATCCATGATAGGAAATATATTCAAATTTTTTGCCATAAAGCACTGTTTTTTAGCTTTATTTTAATATTCTTGACTTTAAATTATCGGATTGACAAAAGAAATAAACTAAAAACCTTTTTTGAATAAAGAAATCAAATTGCTTTCGGCCATCCTACCCCAAACAGGCTGCCCGACAATTCAATTTAAGGGTAAAAAGATTGCAAAAAAGCATTTAAGACCTTTGAATTGAAAAAAAAGGAATTCTTTTATTACTGATAGTAATTGTCGGACAACCTCTTAAGGTAGGGGTATTCGTAACCCTCCGCACTTCCAAAGTAATAAAGAGGAGGCTATATCGTCAGCAGGATGATATATAGAATAGAATCGATTTTTTTAATTATTCAGCCTAGATTAAACAGCCTCAACAGCCATCTTTCTTAAGATACAATGGGCAAATTTCTCCGAATTAATCTTCGTCAATTGTTGGCGATTGGTTGCGTTTTTCTTTTTGGCTCTTCGCTATTTCGAGTAGGTAATTTAGAGTCACTTTATAACTGCGATCCGACATCTATAATGTTTAAAAATATTTAGTGTGGAGAAATCACATTCAGAATCGATAATTTCTCTGTGGCGTGGTCACTTTTCAACTAGAGAATTATTTTCAACCCACGCAAAAAAGCGAAAAGTCTTCTTTTTTATTGGTTAGTTATCACACTTATCTGGATATCTAAATCAATATCAATCAACGGATTTTGGGTAGGCTGAATAGTTATCGATTTTATTAGGATCTGTTCCATTAGATATTTAGAATCCGATTAAGGGCCACCAGCGGGGAGCCTTATTCGGGCAAGGGGAGCTGTTGGGTCACCTTCAGGGAAGAGATTAATTGATTTCATGAGCAGGTTTGTACCGATCAAGCGTAGTTCTCAGGCCTTCTTTTGAAAGATGCTCTTCCCCAGGCACAGAAATATAAGAACCCGGGGTTTTTTCAGGAGAATACTTAACAGCCAACACTCTCATTACACCCAGTACGAGCAGTAACGTCGCCAGACTTAAAACAAATTCGTACGCGAATTTTTGGGAATAAAGTCCAATGGCGATTTCACGCAGGACTATTAAAATTGTGGCATCCGTTACATCCGTGAGTTTGATCCGATCGTTTTCGTGGTAATCGACAAAAGCTTTGAAAAGGTCAATGACAATAAAGACCGTTAATACACTTGTTACCATGCGATTGAATCCGCTTTCAAGGGACTCAAACAAAATGAAGCGAATATCCAGTAAAGTTTTTGCCATCCCCACAACTAAGGCTAGCAGCAATATATAAAGAAAGATTGTACTAATTATATCCGTGACTTTTTTAAATAACTTAATGCTATCCAATTTATCCCTCCTAATATTGACTGTAATATCCATACTTTTTAGGTTATATAGAGTTTTCCCCATTAATCTCTATAGTTATATTTTATAAATATAGTAATACATAGATATATGTTCATTCTTTTTCATTTACTGGATATGGTACTTTTGTTCTCTCTTCTTGTAATCATCACTCTAAATAATTCATTAAATAAGATTCCACTACTTTTTACAAGATTCATTATTTTCAATAATATTTGATAATAAAAATTTATTTTATAAAAATCGATTAAACAATTTAAAAATAAAAATAAGTAACATTAAGATTACGGCTCTTCGCTATTCCTTATGGATAAGATGCTTTTTCAATTTACCCGCATTGGTTTTTGTGATGATATCCACACGAAACAGCGGAGAGCCTTAATTACTCTGACCAAAAGAGACTTCAAATATTTATTATTGAAAAAAACTGAAAAGCAGTGAAAAATAAGATAAATTTGCCTTAATCTCACATTTCGATTTTTGGATTGAAACGGTAGAAAAAAAGTGAGTTTTTAAATATTTGTAAAAATAATCGCCACCCAAAAGGGCAAGAATTACCAAATCAACGAAATTCAATGAAAAAATTAAAGGGGGATCGGAATGTAAATTATATCACAAAAGGGGTGGATAAGATGGAGAAAAGTTTTTTCAAAAAGATTTTGGTCGCAACAGACGGCTCAGAAAGTGCCGTAAATGCAGTTTCTCATGGAATAAACATCGCAAAGGCGACAGGAGCTGAAGTGCATGTCCTTTATGTTATTTCTACTGAGTATGCAGTAACTACACGAACGGTTAGAGGTTGGACAGATGAATTTGAAGAATCTCTTGCTAAAAGGGGAGCAGTTGCAATTGATTATGTAAAAGGGCTTGGAAAAGAAGCCGGCATTAAAGTTGAGCCTGTGTTTCTGAGAGGCACCCCGGCTGAAGAAATCCTTGACTACGCAGAAGATAACGATATTGACCTGATAATGATGGGCACACATGGCCTTACAGGCGTCAAAAGATTCCTGATCGGCAGTGTGGCAGAGAAGGTTCTCAGGCACTCAAAGATTCCTGTAATGATTATTCGATGAATGCAGGCCCTAAGGCCTGCCAATCTCTATTTTTAATAATGGTTTTCCCTGAGATCACAGCTTTTCAATCTGCAAAAATCCCTGACCCTTTAAACACGGCTTTTGCTTCCTCAAAACTCAGGTCTTCAGGGGGCACAATGATGTCGGATTTAAGGATTTCTTTCGCATCAATTGCCTCTCCTTTTTCCTTGATCTTGGAAATCAGCTTCGCAAGCTCTTTTCTGAACTCTTCAGCTTTCCCCTCAGAAACTAGGGCCACAATCCGGTTATCTATCTTGTTTAGCTCATTGCAGAGGGATTCAGGCGCCTGATACTGCCCTTCGCCCATTATCCTGATAATCATTTTCAGACCTCCCTTTTTTCTTCTGCACTTTTGCCTTCTTCCTCAATTTTCGCTTTTTCGGGTCCCTTTCCAGCTTCGTATTTGAGCCTGGAAAGTTCAGATTCGACATTGCTTTGCGTACTGATCTTTGAAAGTTCCCGGTCGATATCGTCCTTGCCACCCGTGAGGTCCTGGAGTGTGCCGGCTTCCATAAGCTCATCAATTGCCTCAGCTCGGGCTTTCATGTCTTCAGTCTTATTTTCGGCCCTCTCAAGAGCAAGGCCCACATCTGCCATCTCCTCGCTGATCCCGGTAACTGACTCGTTTATTTTCACCTGGGCTTCAGCTGCTGAGTACTGAGCCTTAATGGACTCTTTTCGTGTCCTGAAGATTTCCACTTTGGTTGAAAGACGCTTTTCCGCGGCTATTAATTTCTCTTCCTGCTTTTCGAGTTCTATAACTTCTCTGTCAATCCCTTCTACCTGTTGAACAAGGGCGGCTTTCCTCTCAAGGGCCAGCCTTGCAAGGTCTTCTCTGTTAGCCGCAATTGCGTCTTTTGCCTGCCCTTCAAGCTTGTCTATGTTCTGCGTCAGTTTTGCACGCTGGAGCTGAAGGCGCTTTTTCGAGGTTGTAACCTCTGCAACTCCCCTCTTAACATTCTGAAGAAGTTCCAGCTGCTTCTCATAGGAATAATCAAGCGTTTCACGTGGATCTTCCATCAAGTTAAGCACCTTATTCATCTTTGATTTGATTACTGTTTCCATCCTTGCGAATAATCCCATAAATTTTCCCCTTTACTTTTTAAAAGTCATCAGGTTGGTAGATTGGGGTTTCATGCTCTTCTGTAACTTATGTTGAAACCTTTCTACATTTTTTTCGGCATTTTTGGAATACATTGCTGTCTATTTGTTTTGGCTGGAGTTATATTTTTAGTTTACCTATTTTTCATTTGTTGATTGAGATTCAGGCTCATTACCCATAAATTTATCATTCTCTCTATATTTCCGGTGCTTTCGTAATCAACTAGTTTTATAAGTTATTTATTATATATACAATGAAGATATTCGCCGCCATGCGAACGATTTATATATTCAAAATGCAACTTATCTAAAGATATTATGGCAAAACCTGAGAGTAAGACGGAATTTTATTATACTGAAAAAAAGTTAATAGCAGTAGACAGTCCTGTTAAACTCCAGATTCTTAATTTGCTCAGGGAAGAGCCCAAATCGTTTGAAGAAATCGTAAAATTTACGGCAAAAGCCAAATCAACTATTTCTGTGCATCTCAACAATCTTAGAGCATGCGAGCTTGTAGAAGAAAACTACGATCCTGAAGACCGCCGCCGAAAAATCTATTCCCTCACTTCTAGCTATATGGGTTGCTCTCAGGAACCCTTCATCGAGCATTATAACAGTTTGCTGGAAAAGGTCGCAGCAAACGGAAGTGACCGGTTTTACTTCACTGAAACTCTATTTCATGCCCTGCATTTTGGCTTTGAAGCGTACGGGATTGATAATGCGCCTGTCGTAAAAATGATAGGGAGCGATATTGGGAAGCACCTTTCTCCTAATTTCGAGGCCGAAAATTCTGAAGAACTCCTGATAGAGATCGCAGGCTTTCTGGAATTTCATGGGGACTGTCGGGTTTCCTTGCTCCTTAAAAACAGTCCTGCTCTTGAGATTGAAGATAATTTCAAAGCCAGATTGATGCCTTTCATTGGAAAACCTTTCTGCGCCCTCAAAGAGGGCATCATTGAGGGAATACTCAAGGAAAAGTTAGGAAAGGAGTGCAGGGTTCTCGAGACTGAGTGTTACGGGACAGGGCACAAGCACTGCCTTTTTGAGATTACAATATAAATTCTTTTTTTAAATTCACATTATTACATATAAATTATTATTAGGAATCCTGCCCTTTTGAATTGCGCTTTGGTTTCACAGCCAACTGGCTTAAATATTTCTCGGAAAACTCTGTCTTCCCGCTCTCAACAGATTTTTCCAGGAATACTCGTCAGCGAGCATCTCCGATTACGACTCCCATCTCAGATTTAAGGCGGGGACCTATCGCTGCAACTATTCCCGGGCCATCTGTGTTTTCCTTGCATACGATTGCATGTTCCAGCAGCCCAAGGCGCTCGATTTCATAAATATCTCTGCCGTGACCTGTCTTTTTTATTGTACTTTTGATTTCCGAACGTGTGGCTGCATTAACTATAACCCTGTCAGTACCAGCCTTTTTCCAGTTCCACCAGATATCAAGCTGCTTTTTGGTGAAACGGGCTTTTACCTTTTTGTTTGCCTCAAAAACCTCGATTTCAACCGGCAAATGGGGTATCAGGCCGAATCTGGATGCAAGCTGTTTTGGCTTTCCGCTTCCCAGATCTTTCAATTCTTCGGTTTCGACCTTAACAGGTATGCCGATATTAACCCGAAAAGCATCTTCTCCGAAAGCTTGAAGAAAACCCAGATATTTCTTACCGGCTTCAGCTTTTACTGCAGGCGTCCCATACCTGGAAATAAGGAAATTCGCAGATATCTCTTCATCCTCACCTTCAAGGGAAAACTCGGCCCAGTTTTCCGAAGTAATGGAGATCTCAACCTTTACTTCAAGGTCTTTCAATTCGTTCTCAACAAGGGTTTTCAAAAGGTCAGTCATCCTTTCCCGGTTTTTCCCGTAAATATGCTGAAGGGTTACAACTTTGATCATATTTTCCTGCCTGTTATTCCGGACACCGTGCTGCCGAAATGGAATTCGGCTGGCGTTACAACTTTGATCATATTTTCCTGCCTGTTATTCTCTGCCTCTTTTTTCCGGGAATTGGACAATTCCGGTTAACTCTTCAGGTAAGATTCCAGAAGCCTTTCACTTTCGTTCAGGGATGAGATAACAATTTCGCTAATAGGACTCTCTGCCCTTGCAATCTGGTTCTGGAGTTTTTTAATATCCCGGCTGTAAGGGCCGAGTTTTCGGGATATTGTATCTCTGCTATCTCCCTGCTCCAATGAACCCCTGTGAATGCCTTCTATTTTACTTCTAAGGCTCTTTATTTTTTCAAGGATTTCAGCATTTAGAGGGTCAAGCTCTTTTGCCTTTTCAAGTTTTTCCTTTTCTTCCTCTTCTGTAGCTTTTTCCCCTTCGCCTTCTTCTGCAGCTTTTTCCCCTTCACCTTCTTCTGCAGCCTTCCTTTCAGACTCCTCTTTCTCCGCAGTTTCGATCAGAGGCTCCTGTGCGATCATATCCCTGAAATCTTTAAGGGCAGTTTCTACATCTCTTCCGTATTTAGTAAGTTCAACAAATTTTATCCGTCCCTCGAATGTGAATCTTATGAGTCCGCACTGTTCCATTTTCGAGAGGATCCTTGTTGTATGGGCAAAAGTTGAATCTATCTCTTTTGAAATAACGGAAGCGTAGGTCTTTCCCATCGAGCCTATAAATAGCAGCGCAAGAGTGGGTTTTTCCTGCAAAAATAACTTTTCTGCATTTTCATCGGACATAATATCACATTGAAATTTTTAGCGGATTATTCCAGATTTGAGCTAAGGCCTTATTATTCTTTAATGGTTTATATATAACACTGGAGCAATCCTCAACCTTCAGGTCTCTATCGAATTTGTTCATCCCGAAAGAGCTCCGATTATTTTTTTTATTTCGGGAATTGGCGCATCAGTCTTGAACGAAGTTCCGCTGAAGTGAGTTCTGGAAGCTTCAAACCCATGGGCCTTAATGGCTTCGATTAGAGTCTCTATTCTGGTTGCAGAAGCCCCTAGTTCTTTACAGATTACATGCTGATCATAGAACATAGGAATATCGAGTTCATCCCTACAGAAGGTGATTAATTTTTTTGCTTTATCTTTTGTATTTAGAGGATGTATTTCGAGTTCTGAAATAACTTCATCACAGAAGCCGGGTTCTCTGAAAGGCCCAAGCCACAGAGGGCCTGCAATTTGTGTGAGCGCCCCGCATACCGGGCATTCCCTGTCAATGTGCACTGCAAGCCCGTATACAGGTCCCCTAAACCCGCATTTAGGACAATGAATAGTGAAACCCATTGACTTCAGAGTTCTATTAACCTGTTTTGTTCCGGGAATAACTTCAAGGTAAGTGCGGACATAATGACGTGTCACATGAGAAAGCAGAGGAAACATCCCTTTTTCATGTTTAGCAAGTTCTCTGGCACAGGCTCCCAGAAGAACTCGCAAGCCCATCTCACTGTGATATTCCGTATTCAGAGGCACAGCAGCATATTTCCTGATCCCGGCATTCAGGTGAGCTCCGCATAAGGGAGCCGTATCTGTTGCCGTAACCGAGAGCATACTCCACACCGAGGCAGAAGCTGCATCCATGAAAGGTGAAGGAGTGCCAAAAGGATCAACATCGACGATATGGAACTTTTGTTCGTGAAGTAGCACATTTGCGTTCTTACGGGTAGCCAATGTCAGTTCCTCAAGCCCGTTAATTTTGATATTTTCCTTTATCAGTTCAAAAGCATCCGGACTCCAATCATTCAGGGTCGCATGGATTCCCACTTCGCCTGCGATCCGAAGTCCCCTGATCCCTGAAGCTGAAAAGGCATCAACATAGCGAATTTCTTCCCTGAGGATCTCTTTTCTTGAAAGAAGCCTTTCAACAAATGCCGCCGTGGCTGCGACATTGATATCGCGGTTAAGTTCCATCTCAGGATTATAAAAAACCGCAGCTGCCGAGGGAGGAAAGGTTGCATTCGGAGGCGGTAACGGAACCGAAACCTTTGTTGTGCCTTCGACTATAGTTTTACAGATCATCTGAAGTTGCTATTCTTTGGGATCTTATTTTACAGTGATGGTTGTCTCCATTCTTGGATATTCTTTCATACTGGAACTGTAGCTTCCGGCCTTTGGCTTTCTGTTTAACCGCAGCCAGACTCCTGATCGTGCATTTCTTCTCTTTCCGAACTCAGCAGCCTAACATTATAATTGACAGGACTACCTGGAGCAGGATTATTTTTTGTTACTTTTTATCTCTCCTATAACATTACTTACCCCCTTATAACAAATCTTCCTGTCGTATTCTCAGTTATATATAAGCATTTATAAATAATAATGTTTTCATATAATAATCCTTTATATCTGAATTAATTTTGACTTTAGAGCTTTGCCACCCCTGCTTCAAAAAGCCTATTTTTAGGAAAAATAGTTTGACTACGTGATATTTATTCTTAATTTAGTATCTAGCTATCTCGAATGCTCTTGAAAAGACCAGGAAATCGATTTGGTTATTTTGAAGTAATATCAACAAACTGCTGAGGAACCATATAATTAAAAATAGAAAGATAATAGAAAGATAATAGAAAGATAATAGAAAGATAATAGAAAGATAATAGACCTACGAGGACAGATTTCCTTTGCTTCCGCTTAAGTCTATTTACCTATATTTCACAAATTTCTTTAGAACAATTGAACTAATCGATTATTTCTATTAAGAGTTATTCCTGGAACTTCGATTCCCGGTTTTTTGTAGCTGTTTTCTCAGGGTGTGACCACACTGACGCTAACATCCATCTTCGGCTGGCCGACAACAGTGAAGTTATAATCTCCGGTTTCATTGAATGTATGAGTAAAAGAACGCTTGTACACGAGATTTGTGTTCTCAAAAAGGCCTTCTTCACTGACAAGTTTAAGGTTTCTCTTCGGGTTTTCCTGCAGGTTCATCCAGGCAACTGTTTCTCCTTTTTTAATTTCAAGACTTGTTGGACTCGCCTTGAAATTGGCCAATCTTATTAGATAAGGAGTTACCCTTATATCAGGAGATGATATTCCACCAACTCCTGGAGTTACATTTCCATCCGGAGTTACGGCCTCTGCGGGGGTTGCATTTTCTTCTGGAGTTATAGATTCTCTAGGGGTTGCATTTCCTTCTGGAGTCACGGTTTCTGCAGGAGTCGCATTCTCTTTTGGAGTTACGGTTTCTACAGGAGTTACATTTTTATCCGGTGATGGCTTTTCATTTCCCGCGCACCCTGAAAGTAAAACGGCGCCTAATACGAGAAGCAGAACGATAATCTTTATTTTCATTTTATTCCCTTCATCTTTTTACAGTAGCTAAAATTCGGAAATTTAAAAATTATTCCTGAGTCTCATTAAGTTTAATTTCCTCATTTTCTAATTATTATTACACTAGCTGTTATGCCTCTGATTTATTTAATATTCCTGCATAGGGCAGATTAAACATTCAGAGGGATTTTCGTTTTATATAAAACTTGGAAATACTTAAATTCAGCTTTATATTTATTCATTACTCGGGCTGAACTTTTAAATATTGTTCAAGGACTTTAACCACATATTAAGCTATTCCCAAATTATAAAGATATTTCCGAGCTGAATAAGGATTCTTGAAACCGAGTCTGTATTTTACTCTGAATAAAGAGTATTTTAGGACTGAATATCGCCTTTTGTCCTGAAAGGGAGACGAACTTTGCCCTGAAAAAGAAATAGAGAAAATTGGAATTATTTTATAAAGGATTTATTTCCTCCAGGTTTTTCTTTCGTCTTCTCTTAAATGTAATTCCATAAAAGTAAAGCAACAGTCCCTATAATAGCAATTACTCCGAAAGTGTTCTTTGAGCTGGAAAATAGGGTATCGGAACCGGAAATTTTCGAAAGCAGGATTTTGTTAATCGTGCTGATAAGGCTTGCAAGTACTGCAGTGTTTGCTGCGGTTGCGTAGGAGATGTTTCCACTTACGGCAAGGAGGGTTACCGAAACTATCACTCCCGAACTGCTGACAAGAGCCCCAAGAGCAGTGGCGTAAATTCCGGCAGTCCCTCCAGTGATATATGCAAGGTTTCCTATGATAAGAATCAGGGTAAAGGCAATGCCGAATTTAAATGCCTGACCAAGTGAGAAAGGAGACTGAATCTTAAGTTCTCCCCCACTTATAGGGCAGAATTTCTTATTACGTTTGAGAGTCATCGCTATGGAAACAAGGATGATTGTAAGCTGGGGAGGGAGCATAAGCAGGGTTGTCTGACCGGTCGGATCAACTATTAGGGCTAATGCAAGGTTTCGAATGAGCATGGAGATATTACAGAGAAGTATTCCTGTAAGGACAGGATCGGCCATATCTACCGCTCTTTTTGAGAGACCTGCAAGTGCTGCTGTTGTGGCTTCACTGTTAACAAAGCCTCCCAGGAAACCTGAATAACATATCCCGCGTTTTGTCCCGTACTTTCTCAGGAGCACGTAGCTTGAAAAACTGATAAGTGAAACAAGAATTACGATCAGTATTGCATACCTGAGGTTTACAAGTCCGAAAAACTGTTTATCCGGCATCACCGGATAAAGTATAAAAGCCACAGCCAAAAATTGTATTGCGTTGAAGAGTTCTTCTTTTGTCAGGTTTCCTGCAAATTGGTGAAGGGGTTGTTTCTGAATCAGGAGAATAGCGACAACTATTGAAGAGACAATAGCAAACAGCCAGTAGTCATAGCCAACAAGGATTCCCATAAGAAAAATAAAAAAGAGGCTTATAGGGCTGGTAACTCCGATTCGCTTGTAAAGAACTATCTTGGAATAAGTTATTATAGAACAGATTGCTCCGAAAAAGAGCGTGACTACATAGACAAAACCTGTGCCTGCTTCTTTGCTTACGAGAGCGGTGAGCATGCCTATTATGCAGGTTATAGTGTAACTCCTTACACCCGCAAAAATTTCATGTTCAAGGCCTCTGTGCTCCCGTTCTATACCTACCATAATCCCTATCAGAAGGGTTATAGCCAGTTTTGTCATGAAATCCAGAAAAACCGGATCGAAACCGAAATCTTCAATTGTGCCCGTATCTCAACCTCTGATGTTTCTTCTTTAAAATTCTGATGTTTTTTCATTAAAATCAAAGTTAGGTTCCTAAGAAATTTCGATTTAACTTATTTAAGTATTCCATTTATACATCAAACACTTATATTCACATTTATCGAATAGTTTCTTCTCCAGGTTTTAGTTGTCTGCGAATAAAATAATACTGACAAAGTGAGCGATGTGATAGTGAGCGATGTAATAAGTGAGCGAAGTAATTTAGTGCTGGTAAAGACAAACGATTGAATAATCTGAAATAAAATATAATTATATAGTAGAGATATTCATGCTAATTAAAATAGCCCCTTAAAGTAGAAAAAGGCTCAGAGTACACAAGGGCCTGTGAAAATTCACACCTATGACTTGAAACCTGATTAAAGTCCGCTAATCTGATTTAACTGGCTATTTATACTTCTATGAATTCAACATCAATAGGTTTGTTTTCTGCCTCTTCAATAGTTATAATAGCACAAGAACCCTTGCAAGCTTCTCCAGGGTTTACCACTACAGTCTTTCCGACTATCTCGATACCTTTTGCTTCATGAATGTGCCCGCAGACGATCAGGTCAACCCGGTCAACAAATTTTTGGATAGCTTTGCTGCCGACGTGCCCAAAGGGAAGCTCATCCCTGGTTCCGTGGGGAGGGGCATGGGTCAGGAGCACTATAGTCCCGCAATCATCTGTATTTTCAGCGGAGCAGACCATTCTTTCAAGGGTGTTTTCGATATATTCTTCAGAAAGTTCGAAGGGAGTCTTGAAAGGCGTGGGATTCGAGCCTCCTAGCCCTATAAACCGAATTTTTCCTATCTGCTCGGCTTTCCCATGTAGGTTTATGGCTTTTGAGGCGTCAAGTGCTCCCAGAATACTCTTCTGGTCACAATTTCCGGGAATTGCAAGCACAGGCTTGTAAAACATTTCCATCAATTCTTCGACTTTCTCATCGGGTCCGAAGTTGGTAATGTCTCCGACAATCACGGCAAGGTCAAAGTCTCCGGCTCTTTCCATTATTTTCTTTATCTTCGAATAATCCCCGTGGGGATCAGAAATAGCTAGTATCTTCATCCATGTCCCGTCCTTATTATATGTAATCCCTTTTCAGATTTTTAATTCCAGGTTTTTAATTCCAGGTTTTTATCTCCTGTACATGATAATCCGTGCTTGCCTTTGAACATGCATACATCTTTTATATCCCTTACGTAAATATAGTGCCCATGCGCGATATCGTTATCATAGGGCATAAAGCGAAGACAAACGGAGATTTTTCTTTAAATGATCTCCCTGGTTCTGCGGGAAGGATGGATATTCTCTGCCGTTGCGTAAGCTCTGCCCTTTTCCTCTCTTTCGGAATGCGCAGGGATGTAAATGTACACCTGCTTCTTTTAGGGGATCCTGATCCCGGAAAAATCATCAGATTCGAAGGGCTTCACCTGAGGTACCTTAATCCCGACGAGCGAAGCAGTGGTTCGCTCATCAACAAAGCCCTTCAGAAAGACGCTACCGAGCAGGATATCCGTTCTACTCCAGGTGTCTGGATTCGCAGGGGAGATCTCAAGTCACTGCTCTCAGAGTTTGAAGGGCGCAACCTGCTTTACCTGAGAGAGGACGGGAAGGATATTCGAGAATTTGCCCGTGAAATCCGGGATCCGGTTTTTATTCTGGGAGACCATACAGGGGTTACCGAAGAAGAAGAGGAGCAGCTCCTGGAGGCAGGAGCAAAAATCATCTCTGTAGGCCCGATTTCTCTTCATTCCAACCACTGCATAACCCTTATCCATAACGAATTGGACAGGGCTGAATCAGAAAGAGGGGAGTTACCGGGAGAAGTTGATTGTAGGGTTGAGGAATAAGCTACAATCGGGATTTGCCAAAGAGGCTCTTCGTCATTCTCGATGGATAAGATGATTTTCAATTCAAGACCTCGTTGGTTTTTATGAGGATATCCACACAAAACAACAAAGAGCCCAAAAAGCTATATTCCATTTATCTGTATCAGGATAGAAGCTTACCAGGCTGTATCTTCAGGATATTTACCTCTCAAAATATTGGCAGTCAGGCATTAGCCTTCAGGGAATTTGTTCTTACCCTCGATTTATTTCTTACTTCCTGATTATCCACTCCCAGGTCTATTTCCCAAATAAAAAGTGAAAGAAAGTGAAAGAAAATGGATGTACTTGAAATTTCAAAAAAGATTATGCATGAAGGCCCCATATGTGACCACTGCCTGGGCCGTCAGTTTGCAAAACTATCTACAGGCCTGAGCAACAGAGAACGCGGACAGGCCTTAAAACTCGCTCTTGTCCTGGAAGGGGACCGCATTTACAAAAGTGAAAACAATGATTCCCTTCTAAAGGAACTTGCCCTTTGCAGTGCATTTGCAAGGAAGACTCTTGGAACAGGGGGTGAAGACGAGCAGTGCTTGGTCTGCCAGGATCAGTTCAAAAAATTGGACAGATGGGCAGATGAAGCGGCAAAGGCTCTTGAAGGTCTTGAGTATTCTACATTCCTTGTGGGCACGAAGGTCAGCGGACTTCTGAGTGAAAACGAAGAGATTCTCTGGGCTGAGGCAGGAACTGCATATGCCGAACAGCTTAAGTCCGAGCTTAACAGAGAAGTGGGCAAGCGGATCGCTGAAAAAGTTCAAAAAGAAGTGGATTTCGAAAATCCGGACATTACAATTACCCTTGACCTTGCAAAAAGCAAACTTGAGCTTCAGATCCGCTCTGTATATATCATTGGTCGCTACCGTAAAATGGTCAGGGGAATTCCGCAGACACGCTGGCCGTGCAGGAAATGCAAGGGCAAAGGTTGCGAAAGCTGTAATTTTACAGGAAAACAGTATCAGGAGTCCGTAGATGAGCTGATCAAAGGTCCTGTAGTTGAAGCTTTCCAGGCCGTTGATACGGCTTTCCACGGTTCGGGCAGGGAAGATATTGATGCCCTGATGCTTGGAAGCGGCAGGCCTTTTGTAGTGGAAGCAAAATCCCCTAAAAAGCGCAGCGCAGATCTTGAAGAGCTTATGAGAAGTATTAATGAGAAAGCTGCCGGGAAAATAGAGGTAAGAGAGTTTTCTTTCATTGGAAAAGGTATGATTGAGACCCTGAAAAGCGCAAAGGCGGATAAAACTTATAAGCTTAAAGTTACATTTAAAGAGCCTGTTTCAGAGGAAAAGCTTAAATCCTGCCTTGGGTCTTTGAGTGGTACAGAGATCTCCCAGCAGACCCCAAGGCGTGTAGTTCATAGGCGGGCTGACCTTGTCCGGAAGAGACATGTGCACAGTATCAGGCTTGATGAACTGACAGGAGAAGGTTATGTTTACATAACAGTTAACTGCGAAGGCGGTCTGTATGTAAAAGAGCTTATTTCCGGAGATGAGGGCAGAACAAATCCAAGCCTGAGCGGGCTTTTAGGTGTTACTGCGCTTGTGGAAGATCTTGACGTTGTCAATGTTGATATATGAACAGATCTGAATCAAGTTTATATAGAAGGTCAGTAAAGGATTGCCTGACTAAACATCTTATTTACATATTATCCATCTTATCTGGAATAAATCTGCATTAATATAAAGAAATTAATCGAGCATTCTAAGGAGGAACATGCGATGACAAACTCACACGGTGAAAGACGTTGCACAAGATACAAATTACAGAAGACGGTTCGTGAAAGAGGGATTTCCCCTGTAAGCAAGGCAATCCAGGAATTCGAAAAAGGGCAGATGGTTCATATTGACATCGACCCGAGCATTCAGAGAGGCATGCCCAATGCAAAGTTCCAGGGTTCTACTGGAAAGGTCCTCGGACAGCGCGGCCGTTCATTTATGCTCGAAGTCCGTTCCGGAAATGCAAAGAAGGTAGTTATTTCCCTTCCTCAACACCTGAAAGCGCAGAAATACTAATCCCAGTTCAGGCAGTTAGGTTCTAAACCTAACCCTTTTATCTTGAGTTTACGGTTGCAGGCCTTTTACCGCAGGCTTTGGCTCCTGCCTAAAAGCTTTGATAAATTGAGGGATTAATTGCCTGCTAAATAATTAATGTGAAAACTTAATGTCCCCTGAAGAGCCTGCTAAAGAAACAAGCTCAGCTGGGGATAAAAAGCTGCTTTTTGACAACCTTATCCCGATACGGGAATATCTATAATTATATATCGTTTGTCAAACATATACCTGAACCATATCAGGATAATGTTATTTGGAACAAGCCCGGCTATCAAATGCAGGTTGAATTTCGTGCATATGGCAATCTGGATAAAGCTTGATCAATTTCAGCATGAAGAATGCTACAAAGGCTAATTCAGACTGCCAGGTTCAGGGCACTGACGGGCAGGAATACTGATAGCTGGAATTATTAAAGCATTGAGAAGTGATATTAAAGCATTGAGAAGTGATCAAAATAGATCATTCTACAGAGAATGGCAATTACATACAGTTTTTAACTCAAAAAGAGTGTATTCCAATGATAGTTAAGGAAGTCATCAGCGAAGAATTATTGACGTTGGCCGAAGTCAAAGAAATACTTTCCAGGATCGTTGAAGAGCGCAGAGAGCAGGGACTTGAGGTAGGGTACGGATTTCGGAAAGCCCTGCATCATGCTGATCAGTTCTCTCAAATCAGCGGGGAAAAGTCAAGAGAACTGATTAACAGGCTACTAGAACTCGAAAAAATGAAGCCTGTAATCGCGGTCAGGATAGCAGACCTTCTACCTCAATCCAGAGACGAAATCAGATCAATTTATGCAAAAGAAAAGTATACACTGAGCAACGAAGAGCTGGACCAGATTCTCGATTACGTGCTGGAGACTATTGAATAAGTTAAAATCCAAAGAGAATAAGCTATATAGCAGTTTTTATCTTGTTATTTAGAAAGGAAGTATCCGAAACTTACAGTACTTAAAAAGTATAAGGGAGAATCTTGGCCTGAAGAAGTAAATACAGAGGATTCTTTGGGTTACAGACAGCCTTGAGTCCGGGACTCGGTTACAGGATAGTCACAAGTTTTCAGAAAACTGAAAGTTTGAGGACTCGACAGGTCTGGCTATTGGGGCAGGTCCCGAACTGGATAGTGTCATCAAAATAAGCTGAGTATATCCAGGTTTGGTAGATCCTGAACACAGATAGTCTATTTTATGGGATTTCATATTTATTGATAGGATGGGTGCTGATGAAAGAAGATAAGTCGCAATCTGGTAGACCGTATGATGGCAGGTCAGCTGCTGAAAAACCTTCTTATGGCGGCAAGCGTCCGACAGGCAGACCGCAATCAGATAGGCAGTCAGAAAGAGCTCCGCGCTCATCCGGAAAATCTATGGAAAGTCCGCAGGACAGGGAAGAATATGTGTGGGTTCTCGATTATCTTCCTTATGGGAAGTCTGTTGATGGAACTTCTACATTTCAGAAAAAACCTCTTGTCCAGGCTGTAGGAGACAAAAAATTTACCCTCATTGAACTTGTCCCCAAAACCGGTGTGGTTCCTAACATCCAATCAAGAGTCTACATTGGATCTGGAGATCGGGATGAAATAGACCATGTAAAGCAGAGAATAGGCTATTCGGACCTTACTACAGGAGCCAATCTTGAACTGCCTTTTATTCTTGAAGCCTGTGTCAGGCACCAGGAGGAGCGCTTCGTAAAGTTATTTAACGATGCTCATTCTATCACCACCCGCCTGCATATGCTTGAACTTCTGCCAGGAATAGGAAAAAAGCTTATGTGGTCAATAATCGATGAGCGCAAAAAAGGGGAGTTTAAGAGTTTCCAGGATATCCGTGAAAGAATTCCAAGTCTCCATGACCCGGCTAAAGTTGTTGCCCACAGGATCGCAGGAGAGATTAAGGATGACTTCATCAAGTACAGACTGTTTACCACCCCCCCGCGTCGCCAGAAACCCGAGTGAACTGTGGACTCTTTTTTTATTTTTTCCAATCTGGCTTTCACTGTTTAGCTTTTATCGATTCAGTTTTTGATTGTTTACTACTTTAATTCAAGTTGCTTTACTTAGCTTCAAACCAAAGATTTACTATATTCAGGAGGTTTCAGCTCTGGTACGTTCTCTTCTTGAAAAATATAACATAAAAGGAGGCATTTTTGATCAGCATTTTCTGATAGACGCAGGCTACCTGGATAGAATTGTGGCTGCCGCGGAGTTAAAATCCGAGGACGTCGTTCTTGAAATCGGTGCCGGCATCGGAAACCTTACTGAAAGGCTTGCAAGGAAGGCAAAAAAAGTAATTGCAATTGAATTTGATCAGGCCCTGGTTAATGTCCTGCATGTCCGTTTCGATAATGTCGGGAACATTGAGATCATTGCCGGCGATGCCCTGAAAGTTGATTTCCCGGAGTTCGACAAGGTCGTCTCAAACCTCCCCTATTCCATCTCTTCAGAGATAACCTTCAAGCTCCTTCGCCATAAATTCAAACTCGGAATCCTCATGTATCAGTATGAGTTCGCAGTACGCATGGTCTCCCTGCCCAACTGCAAGGACTATTCCCGCCTGACTGTCGATACCTATTATTTTGCAGATGCCTCCATTCTAATGAAAGTCCCGAAAGGAGCCTTCCATCCAGCGCCGGAAGTTGACTCCGCAGTCGTCAAACTTGTCCCCCGCCCGACACCTTTTGAAGTCAGAGACGAAGCCTTCTTCATGGCTTTTGTGGCTGCAGTCTTCAGCCAGCGCCGGAAAAAGCTGAGAAATTCCATCCTGAACACAAATCACATGCTCAAAATTCCCAGCATAAAAGAAGTAGTTGGCCATCTTCCTGAGGATTTGATGAACAAACGGGCTGAAAACCTGACTCCTGAGCAGCTTGCAGAGGTTGCAAATCTGATAGTTGATTCGAAATCAAAAGAAATAAACTAATTTTCTCAAACCTGATAAACCATGGTTGAAATAGAATACGGAAAAGTCAGGATCAAGCTCGGGGATACAGCTCATGTCTATGAGCCTGCAGAAGACTCTTTTTTACTTGCCGACGCAGCCCTTAAGGAAGCAAAGCCAGGCATGCGTATCCTAGAAGTCGGGGCAGGTTCGGGTTTTGTATCTGCTGTACTCCTGGCAAATCTAAAAGACATTCACCTGCTTGCAACAGAAATAAATCCCCACGCTGCTCGCTGTGCGAAAGCAAACGGTGTGGAGGTTATCCGTACCGACCTTTTCAGAGGTATAAAGCCTGAAAAACCGGAAAACCGCTTTGACCTTATCCTCTTTAACCCGCCCTATCTTCCCACTTCTAAGGAAGAAAAAGTTCCGGGATGGCTGAACTATGCTTTTGACGGCGGGATCAGCGGGAGAGAGACCCTGGAAAGGTTTCTGGATGAGGCAAGAGCTTACCTCAAGCCCGGAGGAAAGATTCTTGTGCTTATCTCTTCCATTACCGGGCTGGAAGCTGTTAAGGAGATAATGAAAAGTCTGGGGTTCAAGGCTGATGTCGTAGAAAGGAAAAAGGTTTCTTTTGAAGAATTGATTGTGGTCAGAGGAAAACTTTTGTGAACTTAATGAATACCCTTTTTATTATCGTCATTTCAAGATTAAAGTCTCATTTGAGGTTTAATCTAAGGAAATTATGATACCGTCCTCAAGTTTTTTCCACCCCAAATTCTATATCCTATAAAATGAATTAGCAACTCGAATATTATATTAAGAACTGGCAGATTATGGACGCTTTTTGACTCGAAAGCGCTTGCCTGATTAACTGGAGATAAAAACTGGATGTATTATGATGAAGCCGCAGAAGCGGTTCTAAAAACCCTGAACACGTCCGAAACCGGACTTAGTTCGGAGGAAGCAAGCATTAGGCTTCTAAAGTATGGGAAAAACGAACTTAAAGAGGAAGAAAAAATTTCAGTTGTTAAACTTTTCCTTTCTCAGTTCAAGAGTTTTCTGATTATTATCTTGTTGGCTGCGGCACTGGTTTCTGCCCTTCTCGGAGAGTTTATTGATGCCTCTGTGATACTGTTTACCGTGATCCTGGCCGGCGTGCTCGGCTTTGTCCAGGAGTACAGGGCAGAAGAGTCAATCAAACTTTTAAAATCACTGACCAGCCCCGAAGCTCTGGTCGTAAGGGACGGGAAGGAAGTAAGAGTCCCTTCATCTGTGCTTGTCCCGGGCGACATCCTGCTTTTGCAGGCAGGAGACCGAATTCCTGCAGATGCCAGGGTGTTTATGGCTCCTCTCCTGAAGGTTGACGAATCTTCCCTCACAGGAGAATCCGTTCCGGTGGAGAAAAGCACCAAAATTTTTCCTTCCGAAACCCCGCAACCTGACAGGAAAAATATGGCTTATACCGGGACTGCAGTCGTCTATGGCAGAGGAAAGGCAGTAATTACAGCAACAGGTATGAATACTGCTTTTGGGAGACTGGCCGGGCTTCTAGGGGAAATCGAAAGGGAGAGAACTCCCCTTCAGGAAAAGCTTGACCAGTTCGGGCGCTGGCTTGGGGCTGCGACGCTTGTAGTTGTGGCCGTTGTGGCAGTATTAGGAATATTACAAGGTTTCTCTCGTTTTGAGATGTTTCTATGGGGTGTTGCCCTCGCTGTTGCGGCAATTCCGGAAGCTCTCCCTGCGGTTGTGACTGTCGGGCTTGCTCTCGGTGTTCGAAGAATGGTGAAGAGACATGCTCTTATCAGGAAACTACCTTCTGTAGAGACCCTTGGCTCTACCAATATCATCTGTACGGACAAGACCGGGACACTTACCCAGAACAAGATGACCGTTGAAAAGGTGTATGTAAACGGGACCGTATTAAACGTTACAGGCGGAGGGTATGAGCCTGTCGGAGACTTTTTCAGCGGAGACGGGCCAGTCTCTGAAGATATGCATCTTCATAAACTACTGGTTGCAGGGACTCTTTGCAATGATGCAGGTTTAGTCCAGGAAGAGGGGTTATGGGGTATCACAGGCGACCCTACAGAAGGCGCTCTTGTGGTTGCGGCAGCCAAAGCAGGAATCTGGAAAACTGCCCTTGAGGAAAAGCACAGGCGTGTCGGAGAAGTCCCGTTTTCTTCAGAGAGGAAAATGATGACTACCCTGAACACCTACGAAGAGTGTCTGTATGCTCATTCAAAAGGAGCTCCAGAGGTTATCCTTGCTTCCTGTACGAAAATCTTTCTCAGGGGACAGGAGGAGCAATTAACCCCTGAAATAAGGCAGGAAATCCTGAATAATCTACATGACATGGCAACCCAGAGTCTTCGGGTGATGGGATTTGCGTATCGCAGGTTTACAGAAGAAGTCCTTCCCGAAGAAGCTGAAAAGGATATGGTTTTTGCAGGACTTACGGGTATGCGCGATCCCCCAAGGGAAGAGGCAAAGGTTGCGATTGCCACCTGTACTAGTGCAGGAATCAGGACTATAATGATTACAGGGGATCACAAAACGACTGCTTTTGCAATTGCAAAGGAACTTGGGATTTTCCGTGAAGGAGACCTGATCTTTACCGGCACTGAACTGGATGCCATGGATATCAGGGAATTCGAAGAGACTGTTGAGAAAATTTCAGTCTATGCAAGAGTGTATCCTGAACACAAGTTAAAGGTCGTTGAGGCTCTTAAGAAAAAAGGATATGTGGTTGCGATGACCGGGGATGGGGTAAACGATGCTCCTGCCCTGAAAGCCGCAGACATGGGCATTGCCATGGGCATTACCGGAACGGATGTCAGCAAGGAAGCGTCAAGTATGATCCTGACAGACGACAATTTTGCATCAATTGTCTCTGCAGTGGAAGAGGGCCGAAATATATTGAAAAATATCATGAATTTTATCGGCTACGGCCTTACCTGTCACATAGGGTTGGTCCTGATTGTTCTTGTAGGGGTGCTTACCTGGCAGATCCTGCCTGTTATTGCCGTCCAGATACTCTGGATCAACCTCATCACAGACGGCCTACCTCCAATGGCGCTTTCTGTGGAAGCTCCGGACAGGGGACTCATGAAGCAGAAACCCAGAAAGTCAAAAGAAGGGCTGGTTTCCAAAAGAATGATTGTATCAAGCCTGGGATTAGGAATTTTGATTGCCCTCCAGTCGCTTGGAGTCCTTTACTGGGCTCTTAATGAAGGGGTGTCTCTTCCAAAAATCCAGACTGTGATCTTTACTCTGGTGGTAATTTCTTTGATGTTCAATGCCTTTAACTGGCGCTCGGACAGGTATTCGGTTTTTTCCCTGGGAATATTTACCAACAAGGCCCTTATCTATGCCGTCCTGAGCACAGTGCTTCTGCAGCTTGCGGTAATCTATATTCCGATTCTGCAGACGGCTTTCCGGACTGTGCCTCTCTCACTTTCCGACTGGGCGATGATCATTCCTCTGGCTTCGACAACCCTTATAGCCATGGAGCTTGCGAAATATCTGGAACAGAAAACTAACAGGCAAAGTTAAGGAATAGGTCTGCTTTTAAGCATACCTTTTTCCGACTTTTTAGAATCTGAACTTATTCGTGATTGTTAAATCTTTTTTTATTTCTTTTTCTTGAATAGTGATGTCTTTTTTTTGCAATCCCGTCTTTCAATAAGTGCGATATATCAGCAATGAATCAGCTAAATATCGTTGGTTGAAAACTTATCATTAAATTCACAGGCAGTTGACTGCATCAATCAAAATTCGTTTACACACTTAAATGAAATTTTTTCAAAGTTGGATTCAAATTTGGATGAAAGATAGAAAAAGAAAAAAGACAATAAAAAAGTAGCGTAGAAGAAGCCCAGAGGCGCTGTTACTGTATCCCCCAATACAGTTTCTTCGAAATATTATGCTCCCCCAAGCATGTTAATTCGAAGAAGGATCAGCGACCTCCAGGAAATTCTTTTATTTATCTTGGTGATACCCCAGCTTACGTCCCAACTCCAGAATATAATAATATAATAAATTATTTTAAATTAATTATACAAAAAATTGTCTTCAATCAAAACAGATTCCCAGATAAAAAGTTTCAAAGCAAGCATCGAGTTCTATATTATTTATTTTGTTGAGCACCCTGTAATTTTGGTCTTACTTTCAAACCAAGAAATCCCATTTCTGATTCTTTGCAACTTTAATATCATGTTTGTAGGAAGTAACATATTTTAGGCATTTTGATGTTTTATGCTACTGATTTATAATTTCATCACCAATTTCATCACCTTTAGCTATGATAAACACCAGCGAGCATGGAAAAACTCAATCCAGATCTATAACCGCAGAAAACGCTGAAAGAACTGAAAAAATGTGCCCTCATTTTCCTTCTTTCTTGCCTTACGCGTTTTCCGCGTTTTCCGCGTTTCGTCTCTTCTTTTGGATTAGTGAAGGAAGTAGGTAATTCACTAATAAGAAGAACCTTGGAGATACAGGAAGAGCCTGAGAGATCCGATCAGGTACATTGCTTTCTTTTGAAAAAAAGAAATGTAAAAGAAATGTAACAATGAGTTACGGAAATGTTACATAGAATTAGAGAAGTAACATGGAATTATAGAAATATATATGGAGTTTGCGACAGAGGAATTGTTTTCCAAATGCAAACCCATTAAATAAATCTGTTCAGATCCTCCCGTATTTATCCTCAAGTCTTACGATGTCATCTTCTCCAAGGTAATCTCCCTGAGCGATTTCAATGAAAACGAGATTTTCGTTGCCTATATTTCTAACGCGATGCAACTCATTCACAGGAAAATCGACCGAATCTCCGGTAAGAACCCTGATTTCACTCCCATTTTTAGTTACAATTCCTTTTCCCTTGACTATGTACCAGTGCTCATTTCTATGAGCATGGCGCTGAAGTGAGATTTCACCCTGAGGTAGAATAGTAAGAGTTTTGACTTTATATCCTGGCCTCTGCGTAAGCACCTCATAGTGCCCCCAGGGCCTTTCTGACTCACGTTTGCATTTCTCAAGAATTGTTTCGTAGACCTTGATGTAATCATCTACCATCCTGTCAACAGAGAAACGTTTTTCCACATTTTCCCTGCATTTTTTGCGGGATATGGAAGCAATCTTTTGCACAGCCTCTGCAGCTTCATCAACGCTATTGACCAGAAATCCAGTCTCTCCATCTCTGATCAGCTCAGGCATCGAACCCCTGTTTATTGCAATTACCGGTGTACCGCTGGCCATGGCTTCAACCACACCAAGTCCGAAAGCTTCATCATAATTGATCATGTGCAGCAAAGCGTATGCATTTGATAGAAGTTCCTTCTTCCGCTCAGGATCGACATGCCCCTCATAAATAATCTGTTCATTGTCTATATAGGGCTGTACTTCTTTTTCGAAATAGGCCTGATCTGCGATAAAACCGGCCATTCTAAGTATTCTTCCTGTCTTTTTAGCTACCTGTATTGCCTCTTTTGCGCCCTTATCTTCATGCAGGCGTGATAAGAAAAGGAGATAGTCCTGCGGCTTATCATTGAAATGAAGACCTTCTACGTCGATTCCGTGCCGAACCGTAGCTATATAGTCCAGCTCATGGCATCTGTAGGCATCACTTATGGATACATAAAAAGTTTTATTATTGTATTTTTTGTAGATGGGCAGAATTTTCCTTGAAGAAATACCGTGTATTGTTGTCATGACAGGCGTATCGACAAGACCACTATATATAAGAGGGAGATAGTCAAAATGGTTATGTATTATATCGAACTCATTTGCTCTCTCAAAAACTTCTGATATGTGCAGGCATTCATATGCCTTTACTATTATACTCTTATCTTCTTCGTAGGGTCTGGGGCAGACTGCATGAAGTTTGGCTGAAGTGTGCGAATCCGCTGTCGCAAATAATGTAACGTCAATTCCCCTTTTTACCAGCCCTTCGGTTAATAAAGATACTACCGATTCCCATGGGCCATATTTTTTAGGTGGTGTGCTCCAGGCAATCGGAGATAACATTGCAATTCTTATAATAATACCCCCAAAAATACTTACATCCTATAATTTAGTTTTAATTTATATTTTTGATTTTTAGTAATATTCAGATATCCTGTCGTGTCCGTGAGTCATTGATCAAATCTGAAAAAACGACTTCCCCTGTGTTTGGGTGAAATATAGAGAGATTCTTATTCTAAAGGTTTTCAATAACCCACCCCACTGCCAGATATCCCAATCAGCCTATTGATTTTAGTTTTGAGTTGTCAAAAATATGTAATTTCCAACCTATTCAAAACTGAAAAACATAATCAATAGCCAACAATTAAAGAAAATGAGCTAAAAAACTTGCCCATTAAATTTTAAATAAGATGGCTAATGATTTGTTTTCCCAAGCTGAATATTTACGATTTTTTTTCTAATTTAATATCGCCTTTTTTTGCATCGCTGGAAATTCCCATATTTTCTTCAAACCATCTGCAGTATTCTTCAGGGCACTGTGTTTCAGGGCAGCCATGGATATAGTCCAGGACATCGCGAATTTTCGCGCTGGCCATTGATACTGACACATCCGCACTTCCATAATAAATTCTGATTTCATCATCCACTAAGACCCATCCGCAAGGGAAAACAACATCATTAACGTCTCCACTGCGTTCATACATTTCACGGGGCCCGAAAACCCATCCCTCTGATCTATGGAGCACTTTCCTGGGGTCTTCAAGATCGAGAAGGGCCAATCCAAGCCTATAACTTGCTTTAGAAGTTGTCTGGCGTACCCCATGGTACATAATTAACCATCCATCAGATGTACGGAGTGGCTGCGGGGATAATCCGATTTTTCGTGCATCCCACCATCCACCTTCTCGAGCATATAGAAGAACCTCGTGACCTCCCCAGTATTTCATATCCGGAGAAAAGGATATCCAGATATTTGCCTTCGCACCACCTGATACAGGCCTGTGTACCATTGCCCACATGCCATTAAATCTTACAGGAAAAACAGCAGCATCTTTATTTTCAGGAGGCAGGGTAGCTCCTACTCGATCAAAATTACGGAAATCTTCGGTAAAGGCAAGAGCCGGTAAGGGACCTGAATCCGAAAAAGCCGTATACGTTACAGCCCATTTTCCCATCTCGTCTATGTAAGTTATACGCGGATCCTCAATACCATATATCTCTTCAGGGTAATTTACAGGATCCGGAGAAAAGGTTGGTTCTCTGTCAATTTCCCAGCCGTCGATTCCGTTCTTACTTTTGGCTACTGTAAGGTGAGAAAAGCCCCTATGGTCTTCAACACGCACCATTAATAAAGTTGTACCATCAACTATAGTTGCTGCAGGGTTAAACACTGAATGGGCCTGATACGGCCAGTCTTCAACAGTAAGTATAGGATTTTTCTTACACCTTTCGAACAGTTCTCCATGGTCTTTCCACATCGTGTTACCTCCATCATTCCGCCTGATTTGCTGATAACAGATTCTTTATTCTCTGCAGAGCCCCTTCATTTGCTTCATCACTTACTCTGGATTGCAATATTGTACTGAATGCTTCATTTTCATGTTTATTTAAAGAGCTCAAAGCCATAAGGTAGCAAATTACAGGTTCTGCACCCTGATTATAGTTCATGCCTTCGCTGTTGAGCCCGTCGCAGACTGCACCTGTTGAGCAGTCGTGCATAACAGTTCGCAAGCGGTTTCTGCCCATGAAATATTCAAAAGAATATTTTGCGAGTTCCAGATATTTCCTTTCGCGCACGATCTCATAAGCCGAAACATAAGCCTGAGTTAGATAACCTGCTTCTATAGGCTGTTGGTCAAATAGTGGTTTTTCTCCATTGTAGGAGTACCAGCCTTGATTTCCAACCAGATCAAAAAAGTCGCCTCTCCATTGAATCTCAGTAAGGAAATCCAGTGTAGCAAGGCCAATTTTTCTGTAAGTTTTGTTTTTGGTATAATCATACGCTAGTAAAAGAGATTCACTTAATTTTGCATTGCTATAGGTAACTGTGGGTTCAAACCAGTTCCAGTCGTCTTTATGGTTAGTCTCATATAAATCGACCAGAGAATCTGCAAGCTTGACAAATATAGATTCAAAGGCTTCTTTCTCTACAAGAGAGTCTACGGACTTGACAGCATCCCTGGGTGAATTGAATATAGACCCGAATTCATCTACATCTACACCTGCCCTGAACATCTCATGCAAACCGCACATCGTATAGGCTTTTGCCCTCGGGTGGCTTAGATTTTCCATTTCCTGTTTGGATTTGCGGACAAGGGTATATGCAAGCGTGCGTATGTTTTTTGAGAGATAAGAGCAGCTTACCACATGTCCAAGCCCGTAAATAGCACGCCCGAGAGTGTCTTCACTGCCTTTTTCATCCAAAAATTCTCTTTTATAGCTCATGAAATTATGAAAATGACCCGTATCAGTCTGGGCATATTCAAGGAAGCTCATGTATGTTGCAATTAACTTCCAGTGCTCTTCGGCTTTTTCTTCACTATTTATTAACTGTGTCACAGCAACAAGAGCCCTGCCCACATCATCAGTGCTGTACCCATAACGGAGAGCAGGCACACCAAGATCGGTGTGCTGTATAATGCCCACATCATCGGTCAATAGCTTAAGGTGATCAAGTTTAACTTCAGGCAGCTGGTTTGGGAGGAAATTGAATCTGTTTTGTATTTTGGGACAGGTATTGTAGTTCTTTAAAGCCTTATGGAAGACAGTAGTATATTCTTTGCCAACGTTTTCCCATGTCATTTTTCTGCCAAAATCGTATGCCTTTTTGCGCATAATATCACACTCTTCTGGATTTTCAATTAAGTATAAGAGGGATTTTTCAAAGCCTTCAGTATCTCTGAAATCTACAAGTAACCCACGATTATCGGAAAGCATTTCCTGGGCGTACCAGTAAGGAGTGGATACTATCGCTTTCCCCATACCTATGGCATAGGTCAGAGCGCCGCTTACTATCTGTTCTCTGGAAAGATAGGGAGATGCATAAATGTCACTGGCAAGGATGTAAGTGCAGAGTTCTTCTTTTTCGACAAATTTGTCATGGAATACTACATTGTTCTCAAGCCCGAGTTCTGAAACCTTGTTTTTGAGATATTGTCGATATGCTTCTCCATTTCTCTTTTTGACCCCAGGATGCGTGGCGCCCAATATAAGGTAAACAAGGTCAGGGTATTTGTTTACAACATCTGGAAGGGCATCGAGCAGACTTTCGATCCCTTTATTCTGGCTCAGCAAGCCGAAAGTGAGAACAAGTGGAGAACCCTTCAGATTTAACATTTTTTTATACTTCTCGCAGTTGTTGAACGGATAGTCAGGAAGTCCATGAAAGATTACTTCTATTTTGTCCTCAGGAGCCTCATAAACATCTTTTAGCATATCAACTGCAGTCTGGCTCATTACAACCAGTTTTTCGGAATACCTGATGAGCTTTTCGGTGGATACTCGATATTCAAGTTCAGGCTCCCGGATAACAGTATGCATTGTGGTTATTACGGGCTTATCTATTCCTGACAGAATAGCGTAAATGTAATCGCCTGCATCCCCCCCAAAAAGGCCGAATTCATGCTGAAGACATACGATATCTGCATCAGATTGGTTTATATAATCTGCAGCCCGGTAATAGTCCTCTATTTTGTCTCTTTCAATTTGAAAAACTACCTCTTCCGGGTAATTGTAAGTTTCAGAAGGATCATTCAAAGCAATAACTTCACAATGAACGTCTTTATATTCTCCAGAAACCGAATTCAAAAGATCAGAAGTGAATGTAGCAATCCCACATTCTTTTGGAACATAAGTTCCTATAAATAATATTCTCAACTGCTTATTCAATTAATTCCCTCCAAAATTACATTAATTTATTTCCCATTTTCCCCAATAATCTATTTACAAATCACATATCTTCGCCTGGAATCATCAAAAACTTCCATGACTTCGTCTGGAAGCTCGTTAAAAACTTAGCTCATTAAAAGCTTAGCCTATTGAAAACTTCCATGACTTCGTCTGGAAGCTCGTTAAAAACTTAGCTCATTAAAAACCTAGCTCGTTAAAAACCTAGCTCGTTAAAAACTTAGCTCGTTAAAAACTTAGCTCGTTAAAAACTTAGCTCGTTAAAAACTTAGCTCATTAAAAACTTAGCTCATTAAAAACTTAGCTCATTAAAAACTTCCACGCCTACCTTATGTTTATATACCCCTCAATCTGACTAACTTCTCTTGATGAGTTCATCTTCCATGATTAGGTATCTTTGCCTTTTACATATCTTACATTGAGTATACTGTTTATGTATTATATAAAGGTATAGTTTCTATACTTGGTAGGTCGACATTAAAAATTTAGATAGTTCTCGAGATAGCGTTTTTCTGACATTCTGCAAATTTATATTGTGTTTAGGCTTAGTTAACATATAGCTCAAAGCTCACGACTTATATAAGCAACGAACCATTTTTGGCTCTTCGCTGTTTTGTGAGGGTTAAAAATAATTATTCATTTAGAAAGTCACTATTCCAGAAAGATAAACATCGATCTTGAATTTGATTTTTCACAACGAATGTTTCTAAATGTTACAGTTTTCCCTCTATATTAAAGAAGTAATCATTTGTATTCAGTTAAGATGCAAAAAGTCTAAAAGTGTTATTTTTTATGCTAAATATCTAAAATTCATGTAAGAAAATCGCTACACATGGTATTCGAAGTTGTGCATAAAAATCGTTAACCAATGAAAAATGAAGAAGTGATCTGAATTCCCAGGCGAAACAGCTAAGCACTATTCAAAGGCTCGACGGTCTCGATGACTTTCTGGAAATGATCTGAATTCCCAGGCGAAACAGCTAAGCACCCTGTTTTTGCAATAATATTTATTATGGGAGGTAATGTGTTTTCCCACAAAAACGCTATCATTAAAAATACTCTGAATAAAACAAGTTACCTGCCGAAATTAGGATATAGAACTTTTTAACTTGAAAAATTGCGCAAAAATAGAATTGCCGGCATTCTTCAAAGAGATATTTGCCGGCCTCTTGAAAACTCCGTAAGTAAATTAGGATGCACGCGCTTTAAGTGCCTTGAGGATTCGAATGTCTATGTTATACCGGATAGATTTCCCTATTTCTCTTATCATGTTCAGTTCTACGTTGTCCAGAACATTTGCATAGCGGATAATCACAAAGTAAACGATAACAAAAGCTGCATATTCCCAGTTTGCTCCGGACAGCAGGAGTGCTTTTCTGGCAGCAAGCATGGACACGACCATGAAGGCACTTATAATGGTCAACTTCCTGTACATCGGAGTGAATGGATGCATATTTTGCTTCTTCCAGGCCCTTAAGGTCATCAAGACTTCGATAGCCGCAAAAGATACAGCAGATGCAGTCGCTGCGCCTGCCATACCAAACTGGGGTATGAGTAAGAAGTTAAGAATGGCATTAACACCTGCACTTGCTACCGAACACTTCAGCAGGAAGTCAGAATCTCCGGATGCTATTATATTATGATAGCAAAATCCGAAGTACGAATTTGTCACAAATCCCAGAGCAAGGATACGCAGGACAAGAGCACCACTTGCATATTCTGCTCCATAGAGTTTCGTGAGAATAATCTCAGGATATACGAACATCAATGCAAAGACCGGGAAGGTGAGCATAAAACACCATTTAGTCATTATTTGGTAGATAGAGCCAATTGACTGGATATTGTTTTCCCCCCACAATTTTGATGTTACGGGAATGTACACAAAGCCCATGGAGTTGATAATCATAGACAGAAACCCTACGAGCGGGTATACTGCACTGTAAATTCCGACTACTTCAGTTGACTCGAAATAGCCAAGAATTAAAGTGTCTGTCCAGGTCATGAGGTTTAATAGAGTAGCGCTTATCAAAAGTGGGAATGAATACCTGATTAGCTGTTTGGTTGGCTCGCTGAATCTCAATTTCCATTCAGGTTTTAATGGGGGTTTCTTGATGAAGTAAACTGACATTATTCCGAACGTGAATATCATGGAAAGCAGGTCAGAGAGCACTACTCCACGCAAAGACACACCCATAAACACTGCAGCTGAAGCAAATACTAGCAGGGACACCGGTCTTATGATATTGTAGAAGTACATGTTGACACTCGTGCGGTCAAATCCCCTGTAAATTGCCACTGCCACGTTCAGGAGTATGGTAAACGGGATGGCAAAGATCATTATCCTGATTACTGACAGGATTTCGCCTTGCACGTCGAACCCTTTCCCGGCTAAATGTTCAAACAGAACCGGTGAGATCAGCATGGCAAGCACACCGGCAATCAGGCCCATAATTATGGCTGAGATTATTAATTCATGAATCTTTTGTTCCTCATTACTTCCCCTGAAAAATGCAATATACCTGGGCACGCCTTCATTAAGCCCGAGTGTTGCTACTGCGCCTGTGATTGATATTACCATAAGCGCAAGGGAATAGATTCCTAAGTCGGCTGGCGAGAGGTACGAAGTGAGCACTCTTTTAATAAGGATCTCGAACAGCAGTCCAGCAAGGGTTCCGGCAAGTATTACACCGGAACCCGTAACTATCCGGTTGACCGAGTCGTTAACTGACATGTTAACACCATTTTATTGCTCTTGTTCCAATCTTCCAGGACTAACGGAAAAAAACAGAATTCTGTTGTCCAGCTAGTAACGACTTGTAAACCAGTTTCTGTCAACTCAAGGTTGGTATTTAAGGAGTTATTCTCTGCAGTCTCTTTATTTTTCACTTATTTTCCTTCTTTCCCATTCATTAAAACAATTTTAATACTGATTACACTCTAATTATTTTTAAACCTTTTCTTCTGAATTTGGGCTTTTTAGAGATACTCTAGTTTGAGAGAATTTGTCCATGGACAAGGATCGAATCAAAGCAAATATGCGTAGATACACCAGGGTATTTCGGCACAAAAAACGTGAAGTTAAGCCTTTGAATATTTAGATGAGCTTAAAAAAGTTAAGAGATTAGGCATGGGGCCAATTACGAGAACCGCAAACAAAAGCATGTTCTCTCAAATCTAACCAAAAAAGATGAATTATAGTTTTGCTGTCCGAACTTAATGTACACAAAGTTAGCTATTTAACATGGTAAATAAGCTTTGAATTCAAATTGAAGTGATATAATACTTTAATTAAATCAAAAAGATGATGTTTTAACCTTCTTTTGACAGTACAAATTCCATTTAGTATGAAACCTCATCTTTTCATCAAAAATCATTTTACAGCCTCCAAAAATTCAATCAAAATGACCTCTTATTTGTTACTTTTCAACCAAGTTGTGTAAAAAAACGGAGTAAGTAAGGAGTTTTATTTCACTTTAGCAGTTTTGCCATCCAATTTTTTATACAGTATTTAATATTTTTTCCGTTATCCATACTATCAGCCAAATTCAATATCAAAAATTCGATCAAAAATTGAAAAAATAATATTCAAATACAAATGCTCCTGTAACCATATATAGAACAAAAAACAATAAGTATGAACATTATGACCCCGATACACAAGGAAAGTCCCACTTACCAGGAATTTATCGTAGGCACCGAACCGCCGGTTAAAAGGACGGAAAAAGCGCTCTGGTTCGTATTCAGGGGTCGCGAGATTCTCATCAAGATCCATAAAAACCCTGGGGCGATTCCTAAATTACTGGACTTTGGAGAACTTGGGCTTTCTGGGGTCAGGGAGCAGTACCTGGGCATGCTTGACGGAACACACTGCTATTCCATAGAACTTCACGAGGAGGCACACCCACCTGAGGGAATGAAGTTTGTAGACCTCAGGCAGGCCTATTCAGAGATGAGTGAGGGATGCTTTGCGCTTGTGAACAAGGCAGTCCAGGTAATGGAGTGGGACAGGACAAACCAGTTTTGTAGCCGGTGCGGGACAAAGACCCTGCAGAGACCCGGAGAAAGAGGAAAGGAATGTCCTGACTGCGGAGAGCTTTTCTATCCAAGGATCTCGCCAGCTGTAATCGTACTCATCAGAAAAAAGCATGAGATTTTACTTGCAAGCTCGCCTAATTTCCCCCCAGGTATGTACAGCTTAATAGCCGGTTTCGTTGAACCTGGAGAAACAGCCGAAGCTGCAGTTGCCAGGGAAGTTAAGGAAGAAGTAGGAATAGAAGTTAAGAATATCACTTATTTCGGGACGCAGGCCTGGCCGTTTCCGAATTCTCTTATGATAGGGTTTACCGCAGAGTATAGTTCAGGAGATATCCTTCCTGATGGGTTCGAAATAGAAGATGCACAATGGTTTTCGGCTGAAAAACTGCCTGCACTGCCTGGAAAAATCAGCATATCCAGAAAGCTGATCGACCATTTTCTTAAAGAAGAAGGGATTGAAATTTAAGAGCTTTTTTTCCAGTTGAGTCTTTAAACCATATTTTAAAGAGCGTTTAAACCATACTATAAATGCTCTTTATCGTCCATGAAGTACTTACGTTGGACACTTGAGAAACCTGTATTTCCCTAAAACTTTCTGTCTACAGCGCAATACCTAAAAGTAAAAAACACTTTTTTAAATATGCAGGTTTTACTAATAAGGGCATTAGTTCAATTCTTTTTCATGGGAGACACTTAAATGGCAAGTAAAGTCTATTTCGCAGACCTGAGGGCGAGAAACCCGCAGGAAAGTACGATCATGAAGATTCAGAAGCTTTTTGAAGAGGTAGGTTTTGTCGAGCTTCTGGGCGTAGACGACCTGACCGCAATCAAGATCCATTTTGGGGAGTACGGAAACGATGGGTACATTAATCCTGTTTTTGTCAGGCAGGTAGTAGAAAAGATCAGGGCAGCAGGAGCAAAGCCATTTATTACGGATACGAATACTCTGTATTCCGGGAGCCGGCATAATGCAGTTGACCACCTGACAACAGCGATAGAACACGGTTTTGATTATTCCGTTGTCAGGGCTCCGCTTATTATCTCAGACGGGTTGAAGAGCCAGAACATATCAGAAATTGAGATTGGACTCAAACACTTCAAATCCGTAAAAATAGGGTCAGATATTGCTGCCGCAGATTCTATGATTGTGATGTCGCACTTCAAAGGGCACATTGTGGCCGGTTTCGGTGGAGCTGTCAAGAACCTGGCAATGGGCTGTGCCCCAGCAGCCGGCAAAAAGGATCAGCACTTCAGGACAAGCCCGCATGTTGTTGAAGAAAAGTGTATAGGCTGCGGGAAATGCGTTCAAATCTGTCCTGTAGGAGCTGCTTCCCTTCTAGGGGAGGTTTCAAGGATAGAACCTGAGATCTGTATAAGCTGTATGCAGTGCTTTGAAGTCTGTCCCTCAAGTGCTATCGATATAGACTGGGAACATGATATCCCGGAGTTTCTGGAGTGCATGACCGAGTATGCATATGGCGCTGTAAAAGGAAAAGAAGAAAGGGTAGGTTATATCAACTTCCTGCTCAAGATCACGCCCGACTGCGACTGTGTACCCTGGAGTGACGCCCCGATTGTCCCGGACATAGGAATCCTCGCCTCAAAAGATCCTGTTGCCCTTGACCAGGCAAGCTACGACCTTGTAAACAGGCAGAAAGGACTTGTCAATTCCTCTTTGCATTCTAACCACGAAAAAGGAGCCGATAAGTTCAGGGGCGTCTGGCCAATGGTCGATGGGACTCACCAGCTTAAGTATGCTGAAGAGATCGGACTTGGAAGCCGGGATTATGAACTTATTGAGATATGAACTCGTTGATATATGAAATGGTTGAGATTTGAGTTATTCTACGCGAATTAACTCTTCTTAACAATATTTTCCTTTTTGTTCATCTGCATTGCAAGAAACTGCTGCATTTATGGATTGACTCTGAGATCAACTTTAATTGATTTGATCACAAATCTATTTTTTAAAAAGATAAATATAGCAGATATCCCCAGTTAATATATGAGATAATGTTACCCAACTTTACTGGAGATGAATGCGAGTGACCGTCTGGGAATATGATGTTAAAGAGATAAGGTTCAGTGAATGGTCAAAAACAAAAGAAGATCTTAATAGCCTCGGAGTCGAAGGCTGGGAACTCATCAAGTTTGCGGAAGAGATCGACGAAAATGGTATGATCACGGCTGTTTTCAAAAGGCCGGTCGATTATGTTGATGCAATGGCTTAAATGTGGATGCGCGGTATTAATATAATATACTGTCTTAATATTATTTTTGCATCCTATGTTTCTTGTCCGTTTTTTGCACTTTTTTACTCTCAAGATAGATCACCGGCCTTCAAAATGACAGAAGTCAAAATCAAATTTCAGCAGGTCACGTGGAACATTGCAATGGTCTTCCCCTTGCTTTTGTTCCAGAGTTTGATTGCTTTCGGGGTGCTAAGGAGTTTTGCCTTGAGATCTTTCTCCCCGAAAAATTTCCTGGCTTTTTTTGAAAGTTCAACGTAACCGGTCTGACCGGTTCCTATGACTATCTTCTCCGCTCCTTTCTCATAGATATATTTCGCCTCTGCAAGCGAGATTTTATGGGAGGTCCCGTAGACTTTTTTCGAAAGCTTTTTCCTGCGCTTTTCTATCTGCCCACCCATACGGATAAGGACATCATAATCAAAGGTCTTCCCGTTGACCGTAATCGAACCGAAACTGGTTGAATTTATCTTTGGCTTCATGACTATCTCCCCTCATAATTACCTCTCTTTTATTGCCTTTTTCCCATTTCGCTGTTAGTTTCTGTTCTTACTATGTTTTGATATTGAAGAATCCCTAATGCAACTGTTCAGGACAATTGTATATTGGGTTATCTGCTTATATCCCAGTAAGAAACAATTTGCTGAGGCTCCTAATCAAAATTTTCGTTATCAGTCTTCTCGTTCTCGCGTTTATATAGAGCCAGAAAGCTTATCAAGACTCTTTTTGATCCGATTTAACAGGTTTTCCAGTCATCCTGAAAGTATAGGTAATTTTTAAATCAGGCACTGTGGGATCAGGGAGAAGTCCCATACCGTTTCTTGTTGTCGAGAGCTTGAACAAGTAACTGTTAATTATTGAGCTTATCTCAAAAGCCATTTTATTCATATCATTTAGAGTTTTTAGAACTACTTTCACGATAAGAAAATCAATTGGTCATTCAAAATACGAGTTCAAAGAAGCAAGTTTTGAGTTTTGGGACCGGCTCATAGAGAACTTAGTTCAGTAAATAAGATTCCTATGCTTCTATAATTGACAAGACTAACCTTATTGATAACAATAGAAATACCTGGGTTCGGGAATAAAGATGAAAATAAGTGCACGCAATGTTCTGAAAGGCAAAGTCAAAAGAATAGTCCATGGAGCTGTCAACTCAGAAGTGATAGTCGAACTTCCGGGTGGCGTGGAAATTACTTCAATTATCACGAAAAATTCGGCCGAAAATCTGGATTTGAAAGAAGGGCATGAGGTATATGCAGTAATTAAAGCCACAAGCGTAATGCTAGCGTCTGATTGACCGGTCTGATTTTGGCGCTGTACAATAGAACGCTCTTACTACAACAATTTTTACTGCCTTAAAGCAGGTTGTTGATCCTTTAATGCTTGAAAAACGATTTGCCAACGCGAATTCATAACGAAGCAAATCTCTAAGAAAGCAGATTATCCTGAAAGTCACATCTCTAATAGAGGAGGAGTTATTTTGCAAAAGGAATACACAGAACCGTCTTTTCAGCCTGAGCCAATACCTGATCCGGAGCCGCACCCGACTCCTTCGCCTGAACCGATACCTTACCCGGAGCCAGACACTGAGCCTGAACACAAATCAAAGAAAACAAAGTAACTGCAGGCAAATATACAATAAGTATGATCACAAAAATTTACATAGCTCATTGCGAGCAGGATGAACCACTTGCCCAGGAACTTACCCTTGCACTCTGGGCCGTGGAACTTGAGAGTTTTTCCGCCCTGTACAGGAAAGCTCTAATCCTTTCCCTGGCCGATAGGATACGTTTTGGCATCCGCCAGTCAGACTGCGTTATCCCAATCCTCACAGAGGAAGGTGCAAAGTCTCCGGAAGTAAACCAGGAAATCGGCCTGGCAATCGGAGCCGACCAGTTTATAATTCCGCTTGTAGAGACAGGAGTGAAACTGCCTATCCTGATACGTCACCTCCAGCCCATCTGCTTTTCTCATGATACTTATGGGGGTGCTCTGGGAAAACTGATACAGAATATAAGGCAGCTCACCAGGCTTGACTGGCTGAAGATAAAATGCCCATACTGTGGAGAGGAAATGACCCAGTATATCTCGCCTGAGGAAGAGGTAGAAAGAGCTATCATTGCAGGAAAGCACCTTGAGACAAGATGCAGCTACTGCCAAAAAAATATATCTCTGGATCCTAGAACCTTCAGGCCCATACTGTGAGCAAATAACGAAGGAAGGAAATTATGGAAAAAAGAGTTAAAGATGGACCAGGAGAGCCTATGGTGGCTCAATCCAAAATGGATGAATCTACAGTGAGTGAGCTAGAAGTTAAAGGAATAGAAGACCTTACCCCAATGGAAAGGAAACACCTGCTCTTGCAACTTGCCCGCGATGGAGTGAAAGATCCTTCTGCAGGCCCATGGGAAATAACTGATATCATTAGGGGTGAATGGAAAGCTGTTAAAGCTACATTAACTCAGCCAATAGAAATTGGCGTAAAAGACATAGGAAGGGCCGCTATCTTTCAGGTGTCGCTGGATATAACAAAATTAGAAAGAGAACTTGAAACAGCGCAAGAGGAGTGATTCTGGAAGTACGGAAGCTAGCATTAAGAAATAAAAGATACGTTGAAAATGTCAGATGAAAACCTCAGAAACAGATAATTTATAGGCCCGTTACCAGTTTATAGAAATAAGATCACTGATAGATTACTGAAGTTATCTGTGAGACTGCATATATGCGAGACTGCATATCTATAAAAACCATATACTTTAGCTTTGAAGCGACTAATGCAATCATACATATCGATTTACATGTATAGGTTTATAGAAAAAGCAACAAGAATAACATATTTCTTACGGATGGTATCTTAACCGAATACATATGGAAAGCTATTAAAGAAATACCAGAAAATCAAGTGAAAATGTTTTAGTTCAAGAAAAATGCAGGAGGGCTGTTAGCCTCCTGATTTTTGTGTCAAACAGATTACTGTCGCACTTTCCATAACTTGTCTCACTCCCTGCAACAAAATCTCGAAGGGAGTTAATGAATTTCTTCCGGCTGATCTTGCTCTTTTGACAGATTCTATCAAATTACCATATCTTGAAAGAAAATCCAGATAACTTAAAATTTCGGAGCCCAGGCAGGATTTACTTTTATACTCGTCCCCATTTGACAATTGATTTGCCTTAGAGCAAATTCATTTACCGCGGAATTCCTTGCTGACATCGGCAGCGTTGGTGTATTCTTTTTCTGGAAGGCTCTCAAGAACCTGAATTACCTCCTTACTGGCACCATGTTTTTTGGCGTGTTGAATGAGAGCCTTTTTATGTACAGGATAGTCTATATCTTTTAGAGACTTTTGAACCTCAATAGGACTGGTTTGCATAAATTTCCCCCTCTTATTTTTGCTTTATTTGTCTTCTAATTTCTTGCTAACATCAGCAAGGCGCTATATTCCTTTAGAGTAGACCTTTCAGAAGGTCTGGAACATCACTGCTATCTTTTTTTCTTCGGTACTTTTACAAGGTAATCTTTTCTGCGGGATGAACGTGCCTGCTATAGACTCCTCAATCTGGTTTAAACCCCTCTTTACGAGTTCACATCCCTAGATCAGGTATCTATTGCCTTTCCCATTTTAGTTGCCCACCCTTCACTTAGTATTATGAAATATATATTATAAAAAAGAATTCAACCGAAACGTTTAGCAGAAGATGATTATTTAGGTCTAGTAACTCTTTATTTTTTGTTAGTATTAAGAAGCTGAAGGTACCTCGAAACAAGGGTTTCGAGCTAACTCCGATAGAACCCGTGTCTCAGGTACAACTTGGTTCAGAACAGGAAAATTAAAGGAAAACTCTACTTACAGAGGCTGCCCAAATAGAAAAAAATACTCCATCAGAAAATAAGTTAACCACATATAAAAAAAACTTTCTTGAAAGCAACTAAGCTTCAGAGTCCGTAATATAAAAAAATGATGTGTGTCGAGCTTTGATTATGAAATATAAATTTAACGCTTGAACTATCTGAAATTCCATTAATTGCTCCTGCTGGCCAGACTGCAGGTCTAAATAGGAATTGTACCAGAAAAAGCAGAAAAAACAAACACATGCAATAAGAACTTCAAATCTTAGATAAACCCGATGATATAAATTAGTGGTCGTTGCCGTGAGTTATTGATCAATTCTGAAAAACGAGTATTACCCCTGCATTTGAGGGAAACGCAGAGAGATTCTTGTGCTCGCTTTTTTCAGTAACTCGGGGGCACGATCATTATAGAAATACATCATATAAGCCATAATTGGAGTTACGTTTTTTAACTACACCCGACAATCAAAGCTACAACGTTTTCCCGGTGGTTCTCAATCTCTTCTTTTGTTGCATCTTTTAACCATTTTGCTCCCCCATGGATTGCGTGGTCTCCGCAGATGAAGAAAACTGTGCCTTTTTCTGCTTTCCGGAAAATCTTACTTAAATTTTCATCCACCGCTTCTGCTGCTTTTTTCAGTTCTTCCCAGTTTTTTGCCCTGTGCGAAAAGCGGTCAAGAGATCTTAGATGCACGGCCAGGATGTCGGGCCTTTCCTTGAGGGATTGTAAGGCATACTCGGTGATCTTCCGGTCATAGTCCAGAATATCTTCGGAATCCGGGACTCCATAAAAACTTTTTAATCTTCCTCTGAAACTCTCTGCGCCTTCTGACTCGATAACTGCTGAAGCTTTCATGCCTGCCCTGCAAGCCCATTCCATTATGCTTCTCACTTTTGGGTTTTCAGGATTTTTTGCTGTTTCAGCATAGATGTCCGCTGTTGAGTAAATGTTATGCTCCTCTGGCAAGTACCCTGTAAAGATTGACGCAATAGCAGGAGATGTTATTGCTGCCGTGGATTTGCATTTAAATACGAGACCTTTCTCGGCAAGCTCGTTCAAATTCTTCAATAATGGAGAAAAGCTCCTGTAAAGGGAGTATCCTAGACTGTCAACCACTATAATTACCGCTCTTTTGCAACCTCTTTCCTTTGCGTAGTTTTCGACTTCAGGAATTGGCCTGCCAGAAGGCGGAACCATAGGGATTTTCAACAGTCTTGAAATCGTGGGGGCAATGTCTATCGTGCTGCACTCAAAAATTTTCATATACTCTCCCTATATTATCTGAAAAGCCAGTTTATATGCATTTCCCAGATTGCTTATTTTTTTAATTATACAGGGTTAATTTTGGGCCTTTTGCAGAAATTATTCTGGACTCTTGAATTATCAGCAGAGCTCTTCAAAAGCGTATGAAAGAGAAGGCTGTTTGTGGAGTTGATTAAATAGAGTAGAACGACTATGATTACCCACTATTATTTTATATGGTTCCAGCCTGAGAATTTCTTTCCTGCTGATATCCATTGGGTCTTTATTTTATATTTGGTATATAAATAGATTATATCAATTTGTGTAAATTTATATACTCTTGATTTCAAAAGAGATACCAGGAAACAATTTATTTTCTTTATATAAGTATATGAGAAGTAAATTAAAAAAGATCCAAGCTTGCCCCATAAATCAGAATTTGCTTCTTTGAGCCTTTTGAGACTCAAATTTTTAAGCCTGAAGGAATTGAGACGGTACAAATGCGAATATGAGAAGAGTTAAAGAACGATACAATACTTCATATATATGGACTAATAAAATGATATATAAGGGGGTATTAATCATATGAGCATTTTATCTCTTTTATTGCGCACTAAATGCAAGTATTGTGCCTCATGTACCCAATTCCAGCAAAAAGGAAAATATTGCGAGGGATTAAATTACCCTAAGTGTGGACTGTTTTTGAAAAGGGAACGAGGAATATAACTTATATCGTTAAATGCTGAAATTCTAAGTTGTCCTAACTTAATTGTCATGCTACAGCTTAAATATTTTAAGCTATTAGAGTGTGTACCTCATAAAATTTAGTATATGTTCTGAAAAATCAGCACAATGATCTTAAAAATTCAAGGTTAATTTTGCCTCTTCTCATCTTGCTTAAAGCCGGGTACATAATAATGCTATCACAGAAAAAAAGATCATTAATTTCTTATAGCGGCTCAGGAAACGTAAAAAAGTAAATTTCGTCCTTTTTATTTTACCAAATTAAGTATAAGAAACTTAACTTTACATTGTCAAGATAAAGTGCAGAAAATAATATCCCCCTGAAGTTCCATTCTTTGGTTTGATTCCCCTATGCTGGGAGTGACTCTACAAACATAATATGTAATATCATGGAAGTCAACAGCGATGTCGTTACTATTAGTTTTAAGATCCATCATCCTAAAAATTTCATCATTTATCGGAATGAAGAAAGAATATTTACAATAGAATTAGTTTTTATGCAATTAAAAATCGTATAAGGCGAAGGGATTTTTATATTTGGTATTTTTGACTTGAGATCATTACTTGCAGATTCAAGAGAGTTGTAGAAGATGTTACTGCATGAAGTAAAATGTTAAGAAATTCTTGAAAGCTATAATTTGCTTCATCAGGTAAAGTTATTATATTAACGACGCTAAATAATTCAGAAGACGCAGCCAACAACTGGCTGTGTCTAATTAGATATGGAATCATTTTTTGGTGTCATAACAAACGACTCCACGATCTTCAATACCTTTTTTATTCATACCCTCATTTGTAATAAAATGGGTTTTGGAACCAAGTAAATTCGGAACTACTGGAATTGAAGGAAAAGTTATATACTATGTATATATCTGGTCTTCTCAAAATGAGCATAGGAGTTAAATAACTAACAGAGATACATATATATGTACATCGCTGAACAGATAATTCCCGGAATAATTATTGCAGGCCCCGAACTGGAACCTATTGAGGGGTATATCTGCATAAATAACGGAATAATTACGGAAATTGGTGAGGAACGTACTTGTTCTTCCAACATAATAGCTCCCTGTTTTGTCAATGCCCACACTCACCTTGGAGATTCGGTATTCAAAGACCCTCCTCTGGGGAAAGTTTCCGGCTTCCGGACACAGAAGAATCTCGACTCTCTCGTAAAACCTCCCGATGGGTTAAAACATAGGATTCTCAAAGAAACGCCATATAAGTCCCTGATAGAATGTATGAGAAAGTCTCTACTTGATATGATCGAAACCGGGACCTGTGCTTTTGCAGATTTTAGAGAAGGGGGAGTTGTAGGAGTTGCAGCCCTAAATAAAGCTCTGGAAGGGCTCGAACTTTATTCCATGATACTGGGTCGACCCGCAAAGCCCGAATCGCCCCTCAATGTTGTACTGGCCGAAGTAAGAAGAGTTCTTCTCTATTCCAACGGACTTGGAATGAGCGGAACAAACGACCTTGATCTCGAACTACTAAAGGAGATCGTTGCCTGCACACGAGACAGCAAGAAGCTCTTTGCAATTCATGCAGGAGAAAAAGACCGGAACGATATAGAAAATGCACTATCATTGGAGCCGGATCTGCTGATTCATCTAACGAATGCTACAAAAAAAGATCTTGAAAACGTAGCCGACGCTGAAGTTCCTGTTGTCGTCTGTCCCAGGTCTAACTTAATTACAGGGGCTGGCATGGCACCTATTGCAGACATGCTGGAAGCTGGAATCAAGGTAGCCGCAGGAACCGACAATGTAATGTTAAATTCTGTAAATATGTTTGCTGAAATGGAATTTATCTCGAAGGTTTTTTCTATTGAGGATAGGCAAGTATTTAAAATTTGCACACTTAATGGCTCTTTTGTAATGGGGCCGAATTCCACAGGTTCAATAGAAAAGGGGAATAAAGCTAATCTGATGATCCTGAATGGAAATTCCAATAATCTTGCAGGGACAAAGAACCCTGTAAGTGGAATCACAAGGCGAGCAAGACCCGATGATATACTATCGGTGCTTCATGCGTAAAGCAAATGGAGAACAGGACATGACGAGCGAGTTTTACCGGAATATATTGATTGCAACAGACGGATCCAAGAATACTCAGAGAGCTATTTCATACGGTATTGAGATCGCAAAACTTAGCGGAGCCACGATTCATGCTCTTTACGTAGTAGATACATCTTCGTTTTCCTCAATACCGATGGACGCCGGCTGGGAAGCAATGTATGCAATCCTGAGAGGAGAAGGGGAGAAAGCAGTCTTTGAAGTGAAGGAGTTCGGAGAGGCCTCAGGAACAGAGGTAAGAGAGGTCATCTTGGAAGGGCATCCAAGTAGTGAGATTATCAATTTCGCAGATAATAATAACATTGACCTGATAGTAATGGGCACACTCGGTAAAACCGGACTCGATAGGTTTCTAATGGGAAGTGTTGCAGAAAAAGTAATAAGAGGCTCAAAAGTCCCTGTTCTTGTTGTCCGGGGTGAAGAGCAAAGCTGAAACTTTCTGTCGACTGGAAGTCTTTTGAGAAAAGAAGTCTGAAAGAAATCCAGAATTCAGAGGATACAAGGTGTAGATTGCATGCCAAAAAGCATCTTCATTGAAGATATTATGGTAAGGGATGTAGCAAGTGCTACTCTTCCCGGTTCAAGGGACGAGGTTCTTAAAATCCTTAAGAACAAACATATATCCGGGGTTCCGGTACTCAAAGATTCCAAAATTGTAGGAATCGTAACCAGGACAAATCTTCTACAAAACCCTGAAGAAGAACAGCTAGCCCTTCTTATGACACGGAATCCGATAACCATATCCTCTGGGTCGGACCTGCAGACGGCTGCCCGCCTTCTTTTAGAACATGGCATAAGAAGGCTCCCAGTCGTAGATGAGGGAAAACTCGTAGGACTTGTTACGGTAGCAGATGTTATCGGCACAATTGCTGACATGAATATCGATATTCCGATCAAGGATTATGTAGAAAAGGAAGTAGTTGCGATCTACAGTGAAACACCTTTGCCTGTTGTTGCCAGGATTATGGAGCTTGCAAGTGTCAAGGCGGTTCCTGTACTTGATGCAAACCTGGAACTCGTAGGAATAATCTCGGACCGTGACGTTATCTCTGCCAGCATAATCGAGGATAGTGTAGAGATGTCAGATATGTCTGCAGGTCAGGACGACGATGCCTGGACATGGGAATCAATGAGGGACACAATGAGCATTTACTATAGTGTGTCAAGGATCAAAGTCCCGAACCTGATCGGAAGTGATATTATGATCCGGGAACCGATCACAGCCACCTATATTGCATCCGTAAGCGATTGTGCAAGAAAAATGAAGCGCAACAGGATTGACCAGGTTCCAATTATAAATTCAAACCGAAAGCTTCAGGGGCTTTTGAGAGACCATGATCTGCTGAAGCCTCTGATTGAAATAGAGTAATCCGGATTAAAAGCCCGCCCCAACCAAAAGTCGATTTCTTAATATGAAGCGAAGAAAAAAAATTAAAAAGAATTCTGGAGCTTACTCAAAATATTAATTAAGGGAGGCCACTTTTTAAAAAATACCTCCCAAAAATACTTTTTTTCAGGAGCCAGAAAATGGACAGACCTTTTATTTTTATCAATTCTGCTATGTCAGCTGACGGCAAACTCTCAACAAAGGAAAGAAAACAGGTAAGGATCTCCGGAAAACTTGATTTTGGAAGAGTGGATGAGCTCAGAGCTCAGGCCGATGCAATCATGGTAGGGATCGGAACTGTCCTCTCAGATGATCCAAGCTTAACCGTAAAATCTCCAGAAAGGAAAGCTGCCAGAAAAGCCGTCGGAAAAAGTGAAAATCCAGTGAGAATTATCGTGGATAGCGCAGCGAGAACCCCACTGGATGCAGATATTTTCAAAAAAGGGGAAGGAATAAGGATCATTGCAGTTTCAAATGCAGCTCCTGCCGAAAATGTAGAAAAGCTGGAAAAAAAAGCTCTTGTTATCAAAACAGGGACTAATAAAGTCGATCTCTCAGAGCTTGCAGGAAATTTAAAGGAAATAGGCATAAACACTCTTATGGTAGAGGGAGGTGCAACTCTTAACTGGGGAATGCTTTCCGCAGGCCTCGTTGATGAAATCTATACTTTTGTAGGAAATCTAATCATAGGAGGGGCTACATCACCAACTTTTACTGATGGAGAGGGATTTTTAGAAGCCGAAATGCTTGACCTTGAACTGCTCTCTATCGACAAAATCGAAGAGGGAGTGCTCCTTAAATGGAAAGTCAAAGGGAAAAGAAAATGAGACATTGCTTCTTAATTTATTTTTGCCGTCAATAAATATTCCAATTTTATTCAGCCTTGATTTAGCACTTCTACAATTTCTCTTTAATCTTGATTTGCCACTTCTATAATTTTTATTTAACCTTGATTTACTACTTTTATAATTTTTAATTAACCTTGATTTACCACTTTTATAATTTTTATTTAACCTTGATTTAGTCTTTCTTAGAGAGCGTCGTAAAAGTACAGAACTGTTAGATTTATAATAGAATGTTGCACTTTTCGTTTCTTTTCTATCCCAAATCAAATCACTTATATACGGTTAACACTTTCAT